>JAFSMA010000040.1 GCA_017448145.1 Oscillospiraceae bacterium
CGATCTCCGAGCTCCCGCGCTTGGATCTCAAGGCCCTTTGCGAGCTGGACTATCCCGCGCTCTCGGCCCGGCTGCTCTCCGCCCTCATGCCGGACTTTTCCGAGGAGGAGGCGCTCACGCTGACGCGCCGCGCCTATCTTGAGAAGTTTGCCACGCCGCAGGTTGCGCCGCTGCGTGAGGCCGGGGACGAGCTGTTTCTCGAGCTCTTCCACGGGCCGACAGCCGCCTTCAAGGACGTGGCGCTCTGCCTTCTGCCGCATCTGATGACTGCCGCGTCCCGCAAGTGCGGCCATGAGGGGGATATCCTCATTCTCACGGCCACCAGCGGCGACACCGGCAAGGCGGCGCTGGAGGGCTTCCACGACGTGCCCGGCACCCGGATCGTGGTGTTCTACCCCTACGGCGGCGTCAGCGCCGTGCAGCAGCTGCAGATGACCACCCAGGCAGGCAATAACGTAAAGGTGTGCGCCGTGCGGGGCAACTTCGACGACGCCCAGACCGGGGTGAAGCACGTGTTTGCCGCCTGCGCCGGCAGGGATCTGGGCGGGGCCCATCTGTCCTCCGCCAACTCCATCAACATCGGCCGCTTGGCCCCCCAGGTGATGTACTATTTCAAAGCCTACGGCGACCTGGTGAAAAGCGGCCGCATCGCGGTGGGGGACAAGGTGCATTTTGTGGTGCCCACCGGCAACTTCGGCGACATTCTGGCGGGCTACTTCGCCAAGAAGATGGGCCTGCCGGTAGGCATGCTGGTGTGTGCCAGCAACCAGAACGACGTGCTCACCGAGTTCCTCACCACAGGCCACTACGACCGCCGCCGCCCCTTCTACAAGACCTCCTCCCCCAGCATGGACATTCTGGTGTCCAGCAACCTGGAACGGCTTTTGTATCTCATGACGGAGGACGACGCCGCCGTGGCCCAGTGGATGGGGCAGCTCAACAAGGACGGCTGCTACGACGTGTCGGCCCAGGTGCTGCAAAAGCTGAAGGCGGAGTTCGCCTGCGGCTGCTGCGACGACGCCCGCTGCGGCGACACTATCGGCAGCGTGTGGCAGCAGCACCGCTACCTCTGCGACCCCCACACGGCGGTGGCCTGGGCGGTGGCGGATGGGTTTGCCGCGGCGTGCCACGACGGCGCGCCGGTGGTGGTGCTGTCCACCGCGTCGCCCTACAAGTTCCCGGCGGCGGTGCTGAAGGCCCTGGGCCGGGAGGCGGGCGAGGACGAGTTCGCCATGATGGCGGAGCTCCACCGGCTCACCGGCGTGCCTGTACCGGCGGGGCTGGCGGGGCTGCGGGAAAAGAAAGTGCGCCACAGCGACGTCATCGACAAAGAGGACATGCTGGACTACGTGCTGCGGTTTGTGAGAGGATAGCGAGATGGGAATGAACATTGTCTGCCTGGATATGGAGGGCGTGGTGGTGCCGGAGATCTGGATCGCCTTCGCCCAGGAGAGCGGCATCCCGGAATTGAAGCGCACCACCCGGGACGAGCCGGACTATGACAAGCTGATGCGCTGGCGCATGGATATCCTGCGGCAGCACGGCCTGGGGCTTCGTGAAATCCAGGCCGTCATCGCCAAAATCGACCCCCTGCCCGGGGCGAAGGAATTTCTGGACGCCCTGCGCGCCGAGACCCAGGTGGTGATTTTAAGCGACACCTTCGACCAGTTCGCCATGCCGCTGATGAAAAAGCTGGGCTACCCCAGCCTGTACTGCAACACCCTGGAAATCGACGATGACGGCTTCCTCTGTGGCGTGAAGATGCGCTGCGACCACTCCAAGCTGACCACCGTGCGGGCCCTGCAATCCTGCGGGTTTGACACCATCGCCTCCGGCGACAGCTACAACGACCTGGAGATGATCCAGGCCAGCAAGGCAGGCTTCCTGTTCCGCACCACGGAGAAAATCAAGGCGGATTACCCGGATATCCCCGCTTACGAGACCTATGACGACCTCCTCGCCGCCATCCGCGGGGCGCTGTGAACGGATCCCAAAAAGCAGAAACAAGCTGAGAAAAGGATGCAAAAAACCTTTTCTCAGCTTGTGTTTTTCTGTCTCGCGCTCTTATGGGCCGTGAGGCGCAATGCATGCCCGCAGGGCAATTCATGCCATAGGGCAATTCACGCGCCGCAGGGCGCAATTCATTTCGCCACAGGCGTCACGCTGCCGTCGTCGTTTAGCTGGGCCGGGATGACCTCCTGGCGGGTATCCCGCACCAGGGCGTCCAGGCGGATGCGGCTGGGGAAGTCGGAGATCAGCGTGTAGGCCACGCCGTGCTTTTTGGCCCGGCCCGTGCGGCCGATGCGGTGGACGTAATACTCGTTCTCGTCGGGCACCTCAAAGTTGAACACCGCGTCCACGTCGTCCACGTCGATGCCACGGGAGGCCACGTCGGTGGCCACGAAGATACGCAGCTTGCCGTCCCGGAACAGCTGCATCACCTGCTCCCGCTTGCCCTGGGGGATGTCGCCGTGGATGCACTGGGCGTCCAGGCCCCGCATTTGCAGGAACTTGTTGAGCCGCTCGGTGGAGCCCTTGGTGTTGCAGAAGCAGATCACCCGGTCGTAATTCTCATGGGTGATGATGCGGGCAATGGCGTCCACCTTGCCGTCGGAGGGCACCTCGATGCGGTACTGCAAAATGTCGGGCTTATTCTCCTCCGTGGGCCGGACGGTGATCTCCTCCGGGTCGCGCTGGTAGACCCAGGAGATGTCCATCACCTCACGGCTGATGGTGGCGGAGAACATACCCAGGTTTTTCCGGCTCTTCATCTTATCCAGCAGGCGGGTCACGTCGTGGATAAAGCCCATATCCAGCATCCGGTCCGCCTCGTCCAGCACCACCGTGCGGACGTTCCGCACGTCCACGGTGCGGCGCTTGATATGGTCGCTGAGCCGGCCCGGCGTGGCCACCACAATCTGGGGCCGCCGCTTCAGGGCGGTGATCTGCTTGCTGATGGGCTGTCCGCCGTAGAGGCACACCAGGCGCACGCCCTCGTGGTACACGGCGATGTCCCGCATCTCGTCGGTGATCTGCATGGCCAGCTCCCGGGTGGGGGCCATGATCACCGCCTGGACCTCCTCGCTGGCGGGGTCGATCTTCTCGATGATAGGGATGCCGAAAGCCATGGTCTTGCCGGTGCCGGTGGGGGCCTTGGCAATCACGTCCTTGTCCGCCATCATGGGCGGGATGCACCCGGCCTGCACCGGGGTGGACACGGTGTAGCCCTTATTCTGAATGGCCCGCAGCGTGGGCTCGGACAGGCCGAAGCCGGTAAAGGGCAGGCCCTGATTGATTTCCATAGCGTTTTTCCTCTGATTTCGTCAAAAAGTCACATACCCGTGTAGTGTACCACACTTTTCCGCCGGGGTAAAGGGGGGATTTATCCCTTTTTGCCCTTTTCAAGACCCAAAATGGCACCGGCCCGGCGCAAAACGGGCACCTCACGGTTGGCAATCAGCCGTCCCAGGGGCGTGACGGCCAGGCGGTCATATGCCGCCAGGGCGTCGGCGTACCCCAGACGCCAGGCGGTCAGGTGGAAATCGTTCGCCTCCGCCGCCGTCAGGTGGTTTTTCCCGAAGGACAGGGCGCGGCAGAGGAAATAATGGTTCACGTTGTGGCGGTGGATGAGATTATAGTAGTCGCTGACCACGCCGATTTCGCAGAGGATCTCCGTCTCCGCCCCCAGCTCCTCCCGCAGCTCCCGGAGGATGGCCTCACGGGGCGTCTCCCCCGGCTCCACGCCGCCGCCGGAGGTCTCGATGATTTCCGCCTTGCCAAAATCGTCATCCCGGCGCAGGTGGGCAAACCAGAATTGCCCGGCGTCGTCCACCACCATGGCCCGGGCGATAAGCCGGTCATGGTCGGTGTAGGTAAAGGGCCACTCGTTGTCAGTCAGTTCCCAATACAGCGGCTCCATTGCGGTTTCCCTCCTCCCCTGTCAAGCGTCCGTCCTTTACGGGCGGGCGGTTATTTTTTATCGTTGATTTTCCGGATGATCCATTTCACCAGAACGATGGCCCCCGCCATGGCCGCCACCTTCAGCGCCGTCACCGCCACGGTGGTGACCACCAGGGGCAGGGCGTCCTCCGGGGACAGTTGGCTGTAAATAGAGACCACGTCCTTTTTCACCCACATAACGATGATGAAAAGGACGGACGCCGCCGCCACGGCGACGCGCCAGGGCTCCCGCTTTTTGGGTGTCTTCTTCCCGCCCATAGCCGTTCCTCCTTCGCTATCGCAGCGATTTTAAGTACGCCTTGTGTTCCTCGGGCACGCGGTAGCTCTCCACCGCCTTCTGGATGGTCTTTCTATGCACCCACTCCCCCAGGGCCCGCCGCTCCAGGTAGGGCAGCACGTCGTCATACCGCTTGGCAAGAGCCGTGGCAAAGTACCAGGCCACCATCATGTTCAGGTAGTATTCCTCCCCGATTTTCGCCGCCGCCAGCGCCGGGTATTCCGGCGCGAAATCCCCGTCCAGATATTCGTTCATCAGCATGCGGAGGGCGAACCGGGCGGTGTAGACGTGGCTTGCCGCCAGCCATTTTCGGATATAGGGCAGCAGCCTGTCGTGGTTTGTGCGAAAGACCGCCGGGGTGGCCTGGTCGGACACGGGCCAGCAGTCCACATAGGGGAGAAAGGCGTCCACCGCCCGGACGCAGGCGTCGAAATCCTTGATCCGGGACAGGAGGAAGAAATGCACCAGGTTTTCCTCAAAATACCGGTGGGGCAGGCTGCGGCCAAACGCCTCGGCCTCGGCGGGGGAAAGGTTCTTCGCCAGCGCGCGCAGCGCCGGCGTCCGCACGCCGATAACGGTCTCCGCCGGGATGTTCGGCACCAGCTTCACCTGAAACACCCGGTAGCCCTCGTCCCGCAGAGGGACAAGGCGGTCATATAGGGTCATGGGCAGCCTCCTCTCCACGCGCCCGCAGGGCGCATATCGCATTCCGCAGGCATATCGCGTCCCGAAGGGACATATCGCGGATTCCGTCAGGAATTCCTGTCGCGTCGAGACAGCCGAACGACTGTCTCAATAGAATTCAGATTCAGAAACAAATCAACAAACGGATATTTGTCAAAGTGCATTTTTGGGACAATTGTTCACGCACTCCATACAGAGAATACACTCCGTACCGTTTTCTCTTTTTCTTGAGTTATCTGTCACGTCAACATTCATTGGACAGACCCGCCTGCACTTTCCGCAATGAATACATTTATCCGTATCACATTTGACTCGGATCAATGAGAAGTAGCTCATAGGCTTGAGGAAAACAGTGATCGGGCAGATATACTTACAGAACGCTCGGTTGTCTTTGAATACGAAGGCAAGAATGATACCAATCCCGTAATAGACGATGTTCCCCGCTATAAATGCCCAAAACATAATCCTTTCGATATTGCCGACTTTTGCAAGGAAAAGCGCTGATACGAAAATTAGTGACAGAGCAAATGTGATATATCTTATCCACCCTATTTTCTTTCTGGGCTGGGCGGGGACCTTATACGGGAGAAAATCAAGTACCATTGCCGTCCAGCATGCATATCCGCACCATCCGCGTCCGAATATCAGCGGCCCGAAAATCTTTGCCACAGCATAATGGATGGTTGCAGCCTCAAATACTCCTGTGAAGAGATAGTACCAGAAGCCCTCGATCTGCATGTTTTCATTACAGATCAATCCGAGAAAGACAAGCATGTACAGACCGACAAGCAGCTGAACAACGCGTCGGGCATGTTTATTTTTATTTATAAACAGAACGAGTCCGAAAAATATGGACAATCCGATATAGCTGAAATTGAACAGATAAAACAGATTGTTTTTAGTCAGCCACAAGGTCACGGCAACTGCTTCAAAAACGATTAGTAAGATGATCGGATGTAAGTACTTCCTGATTAGTTTCATTTTTTCTCTCCAAATGACGATTTGAATAATTCATTTTACTTTTTCAGATACTCCGCATCTTTCGGTTCATACGGCACAAAAATAAAGTCCTTCTTTTGGTGGTACAAAAGACATACCGTCTCCACATGGCTCGTCCTCGGGAACATATCCACCGCCACGGCTCTTTGCACCTCGTACCCGTGCCTGGCCAGCAGCTTTACGTCCCGGCCCAGGGTGGCGGGGTCGCAGGAGACGTACACCACCCGCGCCGGGGCCATGGTGGCGATGGCGTCGATGACCTCCGGGGCCAGGCCCTTCCGGGGCGGGTCCACGGAGATGACGTCGGGCCGCAATCCCTCCCGGGCGAACTTTGCCGCCATGTCAGAGGCGTCGCCGCAGAGGAAATCCACGTTGGTAAGGCCGTTGCGCCGGGCGTTGGCCTTGGCGTTTTCAATGGCCTGGGGCACGATCTCCGCCCCGATGGCCCGGGCGCAGCCCCTGGCCATGACGGAGGTGATGGTGCCGGCGCCGCAGTAGAGGTCCAGCACCGTTTCGGTGCCGTGCAAATCGGCGAACTCCGCCGCCTTTTCATACAGCCGCTCCGCCTGGGCGCGGTTCACCTGGTAAAAAGAGGGGACGCTCAACGTAAATGCCATGCCGCACAACGTATCCGTCAGGGTGTCGCTGCCCCAGAGGGGGCGGAACGTATCGCCCAGCACGGCGTTGCCACGGCGGCAGTTCACCCCCAGCACCACCCCCACACACCCCGGCAGGGCGGCGCGCAGAGCGTCCACCAGCTCCTTTTCATGGGGCAGGCTGTGGCCGTTGGCGATGACGCACACCAGGCACTCTCCCCTGGCGTTGGTGCGGGTGAACAGGTGCCGCACCAGGCCGGTGTGGCTGTCCTCCCGGTAGCAGGGGATGTGGTATTCCCGAATCCAATCCGCCAGGGCGCGGGCGGCGGCATTGGCGGTGGGCTGCTGCAAAAGACAGTGGTCAATGGGCTCCACCTGGTGGCTGCGGGCCCGGTAAAAGCCCACGTTGCCCTGCCCGTCCACCGGGTGGAGGCTCTTATTGCGGTACCCCGCCGTGGCGGGGGCGGGGAGAATCTCCTCCACCCTGCCCTGCCAGCCACCCAGCCGGGTAAGGGCGTCCTGCACCCGCTGGTATTTGGCGGACAATTCCTCCTGGTAATCCATGTGGCGGAAGGCGCAGCCGCCGCAGCGGCGGTAATGGGGGCAGTCCGGGGTGACACGGTGTGGCGAGGGCTGGCGGACAGCCGCCACCTTGCCGAAGGCGGCGTTTTTCAGCACCTTCAAAATGAGGATGTCGCACACCTCACCGGCCACGGCGTCGTGGACAAACACCACCTGTCCCCCCACCCGGGCGATGCCCAGTCCTTCGGAGGAATAGCCCTCAATGGTACCGGTAACGGTTTGATTTTTCTGCAGCATAGGTTAAAACTCGAACTTTTCGATGATTTTTCGGATGGCGTCGGCAAAGGCGGCCAGGGTCTTGTTGTCCCGGCCCTTGCTGCGGCGGATGAGGGCGGCCAGGCTGTCGCCCAACTGCACCAGGCGCTGGTAGGCCGGGGCCGTCTTCTTGCCCTCGAAGGTGACCTTCTTCCGCTCCGGCAGGTAGCCGGGGGCGGTTTGGGCATTGAGCAGCAGGTCGTAGACCTCCGTATATTGGGGGGCGTGGGCGGCAAAGCCCAGGGCCTTGACGCTGTCGGCAAAGAGAGGGGCCACGTCCCGGTCGCCGTGGACGATAAAGACATGCTGTGTCTGTGCCGGGTCGAACTGGCCGATCCAGCCCAGCAGATGGTCGCGGTCGGCGTGGGAGGAAAGGCCGGGGAAGTTGACGATCTTGGCCCGGACGGCCACCTCCTCGCCGAACAGGCGGACGCTCTGGGCGCCGTCCAGCAGCGTGCGGCCCAGGGTGCCGGGGCTCTGGAAGCCCACGAACACGATGGCGCTGTCCGGCCTCCACAGGTTATATTTCAGATGGTGGCGGATGCGCCCTGCGTCGCACATGCCGCTGGCGGAGATAATGACCTTGGGGGTCCTGTCCTCGTTCAGCAGCTTGGACTCCTCAGTGGTCTCCGTCAATCGCAGGCCGGGGAAGGAGAACATGGCGGTGCCGTCCTGCACCAGGGCCAATGCCTCGTCGTCCAGATAGCCCCGCAAATCGCCGCAGAAGATGGTGGTGGCGGCCTTGGCCAGAGGCGAGTCTACGTACACAGGGAAATCGGGCACCGCCGTCACCAGGCCGCGGTCCTTGATCTCCCGGATGAAGTACAGCAGCTCCTGGGTGCGGCCCACGGCAAAGCTGGGGATCACCACGTTGCCGCCCCGGCGGAAGGTCTCGTCGATGATCTGGGCCAGCTCCTCGGTGTAGCTCCACACCTCGGTGTGGTTGCGGTCGCCATAGGTGGACTCCATCACCACGTAGTCCGCGTCGTGGAAAAACTGGGGGTCACGCAAAATGGGCTGGTCCACGTTGCCGATGTCGCCGGAGAACACGATGGTCCGCGTCTCCTCCCCCTCCGACAGCGTCAGGCGGATGGAGGCCGAGCCCAGCAGGTGCCCGGCGTCGATGAAGGTGGCCTTCACCCCGGGGCAAAGGTCGATGGTCTGGTCATAGTCGCAGGTGTCGATATAGTCCGCCACGCGCATGGCGTCCTCTACCGTGTAGATGGGCTCCACCAGGGGGCGGCCCGCCCGCTCGTTCTTCCGGTTCTGGTAGGCGGCGTCGCTCTCCTGGATGTGGGCGGAGTCGGCCAGCATGATTTTCAACAGCTCCGCCGTGGGAGCGGTGGTGAGGATGCGGCCCCGGAAGCCCTGGCGCACCAGCATGGGCAGGCGGCCGGAGTGGTCGATATGGGCGTGGGTCACCAGCACGTAGTCCACGCTGCCGGGGGCGAAGGGCAGGGAGGCGTTGTCGATCTCGTCCCGGCCCTGCTGCAAGCCGCAGTCGATGAGGATGGTTTTACCCCCCACCTCCAGGCAGTGGCAGCTTCCGGTGACGCAGCGGTCGGCACCGAAAAATGATAGCTTCATTTGGCTCATCCTTTCTCCGCAGAATTTTTCAAGTTATATTGTACCATTGCCGCCGCCTTTGCGCAAGGCGATTCCGCCGCCGGGGGCGTAAAATGTATTGTTTCCCGTTTGTTTACACTTTTCCCTTTCCATCCCCTTCGTCGTGTGGTATACTATATGAGATTGTACGCAATTACCCTTTCCAAAGGAGATACATTTCATGGGACTGTTTACGAAAATTTTCGGTACCTACTCCCAGCGGGAGCTGAAGTCCATCTGGCCGGTGGTGCACCGCATCGAGGCCATGGAGGACGAATATAAGGCCATGACCGACCAGCAGCTCCAGCACAAGACAGTGGAGTTCAAGGCCCGGCTTGCCGCCGGGGAGACGCTGGACGACATTCTGCCCGAGGCCTTCGCCACCGTGCGGGAGGCCGCCGACCGGGTGCTGGGCCTGCGGCCCTACCCGGTGCAGCTGGTGGGCGGCATTGTGCTGCACCAGGGCCGCATCGCCGAGATGAAGACCGGCGAGGGCAAGACGTTGGTGGCCACCCTGCCCGCCTACCTCAACGCCCTCACCGGCAAGGGCGTCCACATCGTCACCGTCAACGATTACCTGGCCAAGCGCGACAGCGAGTGGATGGGCAAGGTACATCGCTTCCTGGGGCTCTCCGTGGGCCTCATCATCCACGACATGGACAAGGCCCAGCGCCAGCAGGCCTACGCCGCCGACATCACCTACGGCACCAACAACGAGATGGGCTTCGACTACCTGCGGGACAACATGGCCATTTACGCCAACGAGCAGGTGCAGCGGGGCCACCAGTTCGCCATCGTGGACGAGGTGGACTCCATCCTCATCGACGAGGCCCGCACACCCCTGATCATCAGCGGCATGGGGGATAAGTCCACCCAGCTGTACGACATGGCGGAGATGTTTGCCGCAAGGCTTAAAAAATACGTGGTGGCGGAGACCGACGCCAAGGAGGAGGAAGACCCCTCCCTGGACGCCGACTACATCGTGGACGAAAAGGCCCGCACCGCCACCCTCACCGCCCGGGGCATCAAGAAGGCGGAGGAGTTCTTCCAGGTGGAAAACCTGGGCGACCCGGAGAACGCCACCATCGCCCACCACATCAACCAGGCCATAAAGGCCCACGGCACCATGCGCCGGGACGTGGACTATGTGGTGAAGGACGGCGAGGTGGTGATCGTGGACGAGTTCACCGGCCGCCTCATGTTCGGCCGCCGGTACTCCGAGGGCCTCCACCAGGCCATCGAGGCCAAGGAGCACGTCAACGTCCAGCGGGAGAGCAAGACGTTGGCCACCATCACCTTCCAGAACTATTTCCGCCTGTACCAGAAGCTGTCCGGCATGACCGGTACGGCCCTGACGGAGGAGGAGGAATTTGCCACCATCTA
>JAFSMA010000041.1 GCA_017448145.1 Oscillospiraceae bacterium
GCCGCCTTCCCCGCGCCGCCAAAGCCCAGTATCAGCGCCGTTTTTCCCGCCACAGGCACGGGAAGTGCTTCCAGCAGCCCCGGGGCGTCCGTATTGTGGCCGATGGCCCGCCCGTGGCGGATGACCACCGTATTTACCCCGCAAATGGCCTGGGCGGTGGGGGAGATTTCATCCAGAAGCGGCAAAATTGTCTCCTTGTGGGGCATGGTCACATTAAAGCCGTCCCACTCCCCCGCCTTGGCGGAGCGGACAAAGCCCGGTAATTCCTCCGGCAGCACCCGCACCGCGGTATAACTGCCCTCAATCCCCGCTTTTCGCAACAATTCCGTATGTATTTCCGGGCTTTTGCTGTGGAAAATGGGGTTTCCGATGACGCATAGCCGTATCATACCAGCATCTCCATGGCCCTGCAATAGCCCGCAAAGCCCATGCCGCAGACCATTCCACGGCAAGCCGGGGCGGTGACGGACACACTCCGCCATTCTTCCCTTGCGTGAATATCCGTAATATGCACCTCTACCGCCGGGGTGGTCACAGACCGCAAAGCGTCATGAATGGCATAGCTATAATGGGCATATGCGCCGGGGTTGATGACAATTCCGTCATATTTCTCCTCGCTTTCCTGGATGGCGTCGATGATGTCACCCTCGTGGTTGCTCTGGAAAAAAGCGGCAGAATGGCCGTGTGCTTCCGCCCAATCCCTGACCGTCCGGCAGAGATCGTCGTAGGTGGCCGCGCCGTAGATCTCCGGCTCGCGGCGGCCCAAAAGGTTGAGGTTCGGGCCGTTTATAATCAAAAATCGCATGATTTCTCCCTCCATAGTGCAGCAGTCCGTGCCACAGCTGCCTCGAAGTCCCCGGCGTCCACCGTGGCGTCCGCCCAGGCACGGTACAGAGGAAGCCGCTGCCGGTAAAGCTGGGCAAGGGTGGTGTTTTCCAACAGGGGACGGCCTGTCAATTGGCAGGTTGACATAATATCCTCCGGACTTCTATGCCACAAAACGGCAAACCCGGTGCGGAGAAGTTGGCGGTTGGCGGGGACGGTGACCACACCGCCGCCGCAGGCAATGACCCGGCAGGGCAGGGTGGTAAGGGTTCGCAGGGCGGCGGTCTCCCGAGCGCGGAAGCCCGGCTCCCCCTCCCTGCGGAAAATCTCCGGGATGGTCATTTGGGCAGCTTGCTCCACGGCATCGTCACAGTCGGAAAAAGGCAGGTGCAACTCCTTCGCCAGCGCTTTTCCGGCGGTGGTTTTGCCGCTGCCGGGTAGGCCGATTAAGATGAGGTGCTTCACTTCTGCACCTCCCTGGTCCGGGCCATGACGGTGCGAAACACCTGCTCCACCGCATCCCGGTAGGGCCCGGCCCAGTCGCTCCGGGTGCGAAGCACCTCCGCCTCCCGGCCGCCGTCCTGCACCGCCAAATTGTGGTCTTTTTTATACTGTCCGATCCGTTCCGCCGTTTGCAGCCGCTCCACCAGCAGGGCGGTGATTTGGCTGTCGATGGCGTCGATGCGGCGGCGCAGATCGGCTATTTCCGTATCCTCCACCGGCAGCAGGGCGCACAGGGCCAGGGCGGCGGCGGATTCCACGGCGCTCTCGGCCCGGAGGGCCACGCAACTGTCGTGGCGGCCGTGGACGGTGACGGTGGCGTTGGTCATGGTGGTCAGATCCACCGTGTCCTGGGGCAAGGCGATGGAGGGGGTGGGGCGGAAGGTGACGGTAAAGGTGACGGGCATGCCGTTGGTAACGCCGCCGTTGATGCCACCGGCGTGGTTGGAGGTGGTGTACACCCTTTCGCCGTCGGTGCGCAGGGGGTCGTTGGCTTGGCTGCCCTCCATGGAGGCCAGCGCCTCACCGCTGCCAAAGCCCAGGGCCTTCACCGCCGGGATGGCGAACACGTGGCGGGCGATCTCGCTCTCCACCGCGTCCCGGTAATCCGGGCCGCCGATACCGGCAGGGAGGCCGGTGACGGTGCAGGCAACCTGTCCACCCACGCTGTCCCCCTTTTTCCGGGCTTCCTCCGCCCGGGCCCGGAGATTTGCCTCGTCCACCACATGGGCGGAGACGGCAATACCTTTTTCTTTTAAGTAGGTCAGCGCCAGGGCGCCCGCCACCACCAGCGGGGCGGTGAGACGGCCGGAATAGTGGCCGCCGCCCCGGTAGTCCTGATGGCCCGCCGCCCGGACGAAGGCGGCGTAGTCGGCATGGCCGGGCCGGGGCAGGCTGCGGAGGGCCTCGTAGTCGCCGGGGCGGATGTCGCCGTTGCGCAGCACCGCCACCAGGGGCATGCCGGTGGTCTTGCCCCCAAAAACGCCGGAGAGATAGGCCACCTCGTCCGTCTCATGGCGGGCGGTGGTCGCGGCACCCCGAGGGGCGCGGCGCAACAGCTGGGCGGCGATGAAGCCGTTCTCCACCGGGATACCGGCGGGCACGTGCTCCAGCACCACGCCCACCACGCCGCCGTGGGACTCGCCGAACAGGGTATATTCCATCATGGGGCCAGCACCTCCCTCTTGCCGCCTAAGCGGGTATAGTCCTCCCAAAACAGGGGATAGGATTTGGTGACGCAAGCGGCATCTTCCAGCGTCACCGGGCCGGTGGCAAACAGGGCGGCGAAAGCCGCCAGCATAGCCATGCGGTGGTCGCCCCGACTGTCCACCACGCTGCCTCGGAAACGGGAAACCCCTGTAACAGTGAGGCCGTCCGCCGTCTCCTCCACGCTGCCGCCAAGAGAATTGAGCATGGCGGCGGTGGCAGCAAGGCGGTCGCTCTCCTTGCCCCGGAGGAAGGCGCCGCCGGTGAAGCGTGTGGTTTTTCCCGGGGAAAGGGCCGCCAGCAGCGCCAGAGGCGGCAGCAAGTCCGGGGTGTCGGAGAGGGTGACATTCTCCGGCAATCGGTTTACATAATTCATGACGGCACTGTCCCCCTGGAGGGAGGGCAAGGCCAAATTGTCCACCGCGACGGCGTCCTCGCCCCGCAAGGCGTTATAGACCACATACCAGGCCGCCGCCGACCAGTCCCCCTCCGGGGACATAGGGGCGGCGCGGTAGCGCTGGCCGCCGGGGACGCGGTAGCCGGTAGGGGTCTCGGTGGCGGTGACACCGCAGCGGGCCATGGTTTTCACCGTCATGGCGAGGTAGGGCCGAGAGATGGCGGGGGTGGTGAGGACGATTTCCGAATCGCCGTCCAAAAGGGGCAGAGCCAGCAGCAGGCCGCTGATGACCTGGGAGGTCTCGTCCGCCGCCAGGGCGTAGCGACCCGGCGTCAGGGGGCCGGTGACCCGCCAGCCCGCCGCCGTTTTTTCCATGGGCAGCGGGGCGGGGACGGGACGGCGCAGCAGCTGAGGGTCGCAGGAAAAGGTGACGCCCACCTTGCCCAGGGCCATGGCAACAGGCAGCAGCAGCCGCAGCGTGGCCCCGCTTTTGCCGCAGGACAGGGTGGTTTCCCCCGCCCGGAGACCACGGAGAACGGAGACAGTAGCGGCAATATCGTCGCCGCCGGAGGCTTCTTCTATAAGGCCATCCGCCAGAAAACGGCAGATGAGATGGCGATGAAGCAGGCTCTTGCTTTGGGGCACGGTGACGTGGCCGTTAAGCTGCCCGCCTGGGAGCAATACGTTCATGCCAGGCCCTCCATTAGTTCATCCCAGGAGACGCGCCGCATTTCGCCGTGGCCGGGGGCGGAGAGGGTGACAATGCGGATGCCGTCGCCGCTGCCCTTTTTATCCCGGCGCAGGAGGCCCGCCAGGGCCTTTGTATCGCAGGGGATGGCGGCGGGCAGATGGTATTTCTCCAGCAGGGGCAGCAGCCGGGCAAGGCTCCGGGACACATCCTCCCCCCTGCCCTGCTGCCAGCGCAGCATGGCCGCCATGCCGGCGGCCACGGCCTCGCCGTGGGTGTAGGTCGCGTAGCCCCCCAGGGCCTCGTAGGCGTGGCCGAAGGTGTGGCCGAAGTTCAGCAGATGCCGGGGGCCCCGATCCAGTTCGTCCCGCTCCACCAGGGCGATTTTGGCGGCCAGACACCGGGGGAGCCAGACCTCCGGGGGCAGTTCCTTTTCCAACATGGTGAGGATCTCCCCATCGCAGGCCATGCCGTACTTGATGACCTCTGCCATGCCGCAGAAGAATTGGCGAGGGGGCAGAGTGTCCAGGGCGGCGGTGTCCGCCAGCACCAGGCGAGGGCGGTAGACGGCGCCGATCTGGTTCTTGCCCCAGGGGGCATCCAGGCCCACCTTGCCGCCCACGGCGCTGTCCGCCTGGGCCAGGAGGGTGGTGGGGGCCATCACCAGGGGCAGGCCCCGGAGGCAGGTGGCGGCCACGAAGCCCGCCAGGTCGCCGACGACGCCGCCGCCCAGGGCGATGACGCCGTCAGCCCGGGTGAAGCCCGCCTCCGCCAGGGCGCGAAGCAGAGCCTCGTAGCGGGCCAGGGTCTTGCTGCCCTCCCCGGCGGGGACGGTGAACACCTGGGCGGCGAGACCGGCGGCGGCAAGGCTCCCGCAGAGGGCGTCCCCATAGAGGGGGGCCACGACATCGTCGGTGATGACGGCCCAGCGCCGGGCTATGGGGGCAAGGAACAGCCCGGCACGATGCAGCAATCCCCGGTCAATATGGACTTGGTAGCCGCCCTCGCCGTGCACTGTCAGCACCATGGCGCAGCCCTCCTTTTTGGGGTGAAAACCGATTTCTTCTCTATGATACCATATCATACACCATTTTGACCGAGGTTGCACCCTTTTTTTAGCAGATAGAGAATAGCCCCGAAACCGGGCGGTTTCGGGGGCTATTGATGCAGTATTTGAGATTATTTTTGTTTATCTAATTTTCCAAATGATTTGTTTATCGTAGCCATTTTCCGTACTATATAGGTGTAAGGACCTTACACAAAGGAGAAATGTCGAATGCAAGATACCGATATTATCGCGCTGTATTTTGCCCGCAGCGAGGATGCGATTGCGAAGACCGGCGCAAAATACGGCCCCTACCTGCATTGCATTGCATATCGCATTCTCGGAGACGCCTCCGATGCGGAAGAAGTGGTGGACGACACCTATATGGCCGCGTGGGAGGCTATGCCGCCGGAACGACCGAGGAAGCTGAAGCATTTCCTTTCGAGGATCACCAGAAATCTTTCCTTTAAGCGGTTGGAATACAGCACAGCGGGCAAGCGCTCTCCCGATGCGCTGGCACTTTTGGACGAGCTGGCGGAGTGTATTCCCGGGAAGCAATCCGTAGAGGACATGATGGAGGCGCGGCAGATGGCAGAGGTGCTGAACCGTTTTCTTGCCACATTGACAGAAGAAGATGTGCGGCTCTTTGTGGCCAGATATTACTACGCCATGCCATTGCGGGATATCTCCCGCCGATACGCAATTCCAATGCGGAAAGTCCAGTATCGTCTCTCTGTCATGCGTTCCGGGCTGCGGGCTATGCTGGAAAAGGAGGGAATCGAGATATGACAGTGCAGAAACTCAATGAGGCAATTTCCCTGATGGACGATCGGTATCTTGACATGGTGGAGCCTTACGAAAAGGAGATGACCCGAATGTCAGATACAGATAAGCTAAAACCCATCCGCAAACGGCTTGCCGCCGCCCTGATTGCGGCTGTGCTGGTGGCGCTGGGCAGCTCCCTGGTGGCGTTTGCGGCGGATGAGCATTTCAGAGCGGCGGTTATGACGTTCTTCACCGTGGAGGTGAAGGACGGCGTGGAGCAGATTACGGTTGTAAACTTGCCGCTTCCGCCGGCGCAGGAGACTGAAGCCGACCCAGATGACGCACCGGCAGTCACGGTATCAAGAGTTCTCGTCCCCAACAACGGCTATGGGGCCAACGGCCTATTCTACGTTTGCGCGGACGAGACTGCATACCGTTCCGGCAGCCGATACGAACTATACGATTTGGTCGGTGGCGAGCTTGTTCTCTTGCAAAAGAACGTGTTCAGCACCACTTGCCGTATAGAGGGGAAAGATTATCCGATTACGCTGGAATGGGCAGAAAACGGCGCCAGCATCGGGATTGGTTCTGTGGGTGGCCCGGCGCTGACAGACGGAAGCGCCATAGAAGGCGTCTATACGGTATGCCAAACCTTCTACCAGAATGGCCCCAAGGCGTTGCTGCTGCTGGATGGACGGCCTGTTATAGCAGATCTGGCGAACAACACGGCCAGCCCTGTGAAAATGACAGGGGACGCCCCCCTGCCCGGCGATATCTGCAAGGCAGAAATATCCGAAGACGGCACCACACTGCTGCTGCAAACGCCGGATCCTGGCAGACAGTATTACAGCGTAAGCATTGCGTCCGGGAGGGTCTGCTGCCTGAATGACCTGTGCGGAAGTGAACTGTATGGCTGTCGGTTTGCCACGGGCAGACAGCTCGTGGGCTGGGCCATAAACGGCGGCACGTCCAAGGAAGATGGCGAGGTGTATTTGTCGCAGCAGATTGCCGGGCAGGAGGTAACGGCCAGCCCTGTGGACTGCGGCACAATCTCCGCTTGGATACTATCCCCGGACACTGATACGGCAAAGGCGGTCTTGTCCGGCAAGCCCGCCACGGTGTACAGTAACCCGGAAGCAGCACCGGCAGGAACCGGATGGGACGATGCAGGCACCTATGGTATTCTGTGCATAACCGGGCGGTACGCCGTGGAGCAAAGGGACGACGGAACAGTTGTGGTTTATGACCTTGTGGAAAACAGCCACAGCGAACCGTATCAGCTTGTCCTATCCGCCGAGAACCGGCTGGAAATCACCGTAAGCCCTGACGGCGCAAAGCTGCTGCTGGCGGAGAGAAATCGCGGGGACGGCACGCTTGTCCGCCTCTCCGTGCTGGATATGCGCGCAGATCGCTTTACCTCCATTGTCAGAGACCCGTCCGCAGTGGGCAACGAGCATCGGGCTGACTGGTTTGATGAAAACACGGTGCTGGTGGATAACAACACCTATGATGCGGCGGGGAACAATACCGGGGAGAGCTGGTATTATCTGTATCGAATCGGCGCATAGTCTTGTGATGCAAAAAACAGCGGCGGCCTGGGCAATGGGCTGCCGCTGGTGCGCTTTTGATATGGGTTTTCGCTTTTATGCAACATTGATTCAACACGGAGGGTGGGTTTGGGGTGCAGAGGGTATACAGTGGAAAAATGGATGTGGCTGAAAAGTTGAAAGATGGTAAAAATCGGTTATAGCTGAATCACCGCATAAAACCAGCCGAAAGGAAGTCACACTCTTCAAAAGCAACAGTATGGAACAGAATATAGTACAGGTTATACATAATCCGCCCCTTTTCTCGTTTTATAAAGA
>JAFSMA010000042.1 GCA_017448145.1 Oscillospiraceae bacterium
CCTATCGGCCTCCAGGCCCACCCACTCGGGGCTTGTGAGGAACTCCCAGGACCAGGCAATGGCCTCGTGCTTGAAGTAGTCGCCGAAGGAGAAGTTGCCCAGCATCTCAAAATAGGTGCCGTGGCGGGCGGTGTGGCCCACGTTGTCGATGTCGCCGGTGCGGATGCACTTCTGGCAGGTGCAGACCCGGCGGCGGGGCGGCTCCTCCTCCCCCTTGAACCAGGGCTTCATGGGGGTCATGCCGGCGTTGATCAGCAGAATGGACTTGTCGTTCTGGGGCACCAGCGAAAAGCTGGGCAGGCGCAGGTGGCCTTTGGTCTCGAAGAACTTCAGGAACATCTCCCGCAACTCATTCAGGCCGTAATAGGGATGAGACATGGTGTTTTCTTCCTTTCTGAAATCAGAATATGTCATTACGCTGTAAAAAAGAGAAAGACCCCGCCACCAGCATAGGGGCGAAGTCCAGCTTCACGGTACCACCCTAATTATCCTCCCACAGGAGGCGTCTTAGTCACCCGGTAACGGGGGTGAAGCGTGCCGCTCGTCGCGGCCGGCTCAGGAATGGCTGACGTATGCGCGGTGCCGGCGGGCTCACACCTTTCCCACCTCGCTTTGGGCTGCTGCAAACGCTTCTCTCCATCATAGCTTTTAACTCTGCTTATTGTACCACAATTCTATCCGTTGTCAAGAACAGGTTTTACCCCGCCTGCGAAGCAAATTCCGGGATTGCAATGCCGCAAAAATCTGATATACTGTGACAGGATTGATCGAATACCGTGGAAATGGGGTGCCCCATGATGGATAAGCTCTCCCAAAAGCCTCATATTGATATGTACCGTCATTTCGCCTTTGCCTGCGTGGGCGGTTATTTCGCCTCCTACGCCATTCTGACCCGCTTCGGCGTTATGGCCAACGCCCAGACCATGAACCTGGTGGAGCTGGTATTATCGGCGCTGACAGGCAGTTGGACTGCTGCGCTGCAACATCTCGGCTCTTTCCTGATTTATGTGGTAGGCACCATGCTGACGGTGCTTCTCCCCCGCCGCCTTGGCTGGAGCATGCGGCGGCTTAGCCCCTTCGTGTCCGCCGCGGCGGCGGTGGCGATGGCGTTTATCCCGATGGATACACCGGTGATCGTCAGCCTCTACCCCATTTTCTTCGCCGTCAGCTTCCAGTGGAGCAGCTATCACGGCGCCGACGGGTTTTATAGTTCCACCATTTTCTCCACCAACAACACAAAGCAGGCATCATTATCCCTGGCGGAATACCTGTGCGACGGTGACAAAGCCCATCTGCAAAAAACCCGGCTCTACGCCTTGACACTGCTCCATTTCCACCTGGGCGTTGCACTGGGCTATCTGGCTGTGAAAGCCTTCGCCCAATACGGCTCATTCTGCCTCCTTCCGCTTCTGGCATGGTGCTATATTCTGGTAGTGGCGGAGGACAATGCGCCTGCGGACGATACATAATTATATAAATGTAGACGAGTAAACCGCCCTCACGGGCGGTTTCTTTTATTCTTTCGGGCTCAATTCCACCCCGTGGCGGACGAAGCTCATAGGCGGCACCGCCTGGGGCAGCTTCATGCGGAACACCATCTGGGGCGTCCGGGGCTCGTCCAGAGGAGTGCCATCCTCGGCCTCCATCATGGGCGCAACCATGGTAAAAGGCTTGGTGTCCGGGCCGACGATTTCGATTTCATCCCCGGCGCGGAATTTGTTCCGAAGGCTCAAGGTGGCGTTGCCCTCGCCGTCACAGGCGGTGACCACAGCGCAGATCTGCCAGTCCCGTATGTACCGGGAGTTCTCGTAATACTGCCCCGGCGGGCCGTAAAAGAAGCCGGTGGAATAGTGCCGGTGACTGACATGCTCCACCTCGTCCCGCCAGACCTTGTCCACCTCCCTGCCCGCCGCCACGTCGTCCAGCACGTGGCGATAGGCTCCGGTGACGATGGCGGCATAGTAGGCGGACTTGGCACGGCCCTCGATCTTCAGACAGTCCACCCCGGCGTCCATCAGGTCACCCAGGTGGTCGATCATGCACATGTCACGGGAATTCATGATATAGGTGCCCTTTTCATCCTCAAACACCGGGAAATACTCCCCCGGCCGCTTCTCCTCCATGAGGGCGTACTGATAGCGGCAGGGCTGGGCGCATTCGCCCCGGTTGCTGTCCCTTCCCGTCATGTAGTTGCTCAAAAGGCACCGACCGGAATAGCTGACGCACATGGCACCGTGGCAAAAGGTTTCGATTTCCAGCTCGGGTGACACCCGGCGGCGGATCTCCCGCACCTCGTCCAGGCTCAACTCCCGGGCCAGCACTACCCGGGACGCCCCCAGGTCGTACCACGCCTGGGCGGTGGCGTAGTTGGCGATGGACTGCTGGGTGGAGATATGCCTCTGGCAGTGGGGCGCATACTTCCCCGCCATGGTAAAGGCCCCTAAATCCGCCAGGATCAAGGCGTCCACCCCGGCGGCGTCCAGCCGCTCCAGGTGGGCGGGCAGGCCGTCCACCTCGCCGCTGCGGGGCATGGTGTTGACAGTGGCGTGTACCTTCACGCCGTGGTCATGGGCAAAAGCCACTGCCTTGGGCAGCTCTTCATCGGTAAAATTCCCGGCGAAGGAGCGCATGCCAAATGCGGTGCCCGCCAGGTACACCGCATCGGCGCCGTATAACACGGCCATCTGTAATTTTTCCCAATCCCCTGCCGGGGCCAGGATTTCCGGTTTTTTTCTCATGCTCAATCGGGCTGATACATATCGCTGTTGACGAAGTTGAGGTGGTCGTTATAGTTGGTGAAGAAATGGTTGACGCCATCCTTGCCGGCGGCAAAGTAGAAGTAATCGGTGTGGTTGGGGTAAATGGCCGCCGCAATGGAACTCATGCCCGGGTTGCAGATGGGGCCGATGGGCAGGCCCTGGTGGAGGTAGGTGTTGTAAGGGCTGTCCAGCTCGGTGGAGAAGGCGGTCTTATCCTTGCCCTCCAGGGACAGGGCGTAATACACCGTGGTATCCAGCTGCAAGTAGCCGTAGGTCTCCCGGTCTTTGGTGCTCATGCGGTTATAGAGGACGGAAGCGATATTTTTCCGCTCATCCACGTCGCCGATGCCCTCCTTTTCAATAATGGAGGCCATGGTAATGATCTGCCGCAGATCGTAGCCGCTGTTTGCAATGGCGTTGGCAATCTCCGCGTCGATCTTGGTGACAAAGCCGGTCAGCAGCGTGTCGATGGCGTACACGGCGGACTTATGGGGGTTAAAATCGTAGGTGTCCGGGAACAGGAAGCCCTCCATGCGGTTGATCTGTCCCAGCATGTCCTCCCGGAGGAAATCGTAGTCCTTGAACTCGTAGTTGGCGCAGGCGTCCTCCAGCTCCTCCACGGTGGCCACGCCGTTTTCCGCCAGCAGATCGATGATCTGGCGCACGGTGAGACCCTCGGGGATGGTGATACGCACCAGGCCCTCCGCCTCCCGGCGATCCTCCTCATAGTCGTGCATGTTGGCAATGAGGCTGCGGTAATCCATATCCGTGTTCAGCACATACTCGCCGGGGTCGATCTTGCTGGAGGCGTGCATGAACCTGCCCACAAACTTAAAGAACCCCTTGTAATTGATGAGCCCTTCCTTCTTCAGCTTTTTCGCCACGTCGGAAACGCTGTCATCCTGGGTCACCACAATGGTGGCCTCCTTGTAGGGCTTGTTAAAGGCGCACAGGTCGTTGGCCAGCATCCAGCCAAAGCCCGCCAGCAGCGTGGATACCAGCAGCACGCTGACGAGATAGATGACCACACGGAGACCGGCGTTCTTGCGGCGCTTCTTCCGGGGCCGCTGGCTGGTCTGTCGCCGCACCTCTTTGGGGTCAAAATAGGTGGTTTCAAACTTATCATTTGCCATAACGGTAAATCCTTTCGTATTATCGCCGCCCAGGCGGCGCTATGTTCATAAATTAACACGGTAAGTATACCACATTCAACCGGGATTGTAAACCATTCGACAAAAACAAAAGCGGGCAGGTGCCCGCTTTTGCAAAAGGGTATATGGGATTATTGCGGAATCGCCGGCGTCCAGTACTCCTGGGCGTAGATGTCGGTGAAGAGATAGGAAGCCAGCGCCGGGGACGTGAGATACACGTTGCTGATCTGGTGGTCGCCGGAGTAGGTCAGCGGCTCGCCCAACGTGTAGCTGCCCTGATACTGCCCGTCATAGCTGTAATAGTCGCACAGGAACACGATTTCGTCCCCCGCTTCCAGCTCGAAAGACTTGGGCAGCGTGTCCGTCTCTCCGTCCGCGTACACGTTCCGCGCCCCTGCGATATACCCGTAGGGATGGGCGGTGTCGAACACCAGCAGCAGCTCGGCGCGCCGGTCATTCAGCAGCACAGGCACCCGCCCGGTGATGGTGTAATTGTCGCCGTCATACACGGTGTCCATATAGTAATAGGCTACCGGCTGCTCGTCAACGGCCAGCCACGTGCCGTCGAACTCGCCCAGCAAAGCACCGTCTTCTGTAAAGGAAAACACATTGTCAAGGCCCATATCCAAATAGCCTTCGCCGTCATCCAGGAACACGTTGAGCTGTAAATCGTGCACCAGATCCCACTGGTCGTCACTCATGCGCAGCACATAGGTGCCATCCTCAGGAAGCCAAACCAGCTGCCCCGGGTCAAGGCGGTTTTCCGCCAGGAACCGGGCGGCGCTGTCCACATCCATGGATCTGCCGCTCTCTCCCAGCAGGGTCATCAGCAGCGAGGCGATCTGCTCCGTATCCACCTGCTGCAAGGCGCTGCCGCCGCCAAGAAGCTGGGAGAACATGGACGTGGAGCCGCCACCGGAGATCTGCTGTCCCGCAGAGGCCATGGAGGCGAACTGTCGGATGCACTGGCTGTACTCATCGTCCATGCCGATGGCATTGTAGGTGGCTACGGCGCTGTTGATCTTGCCCTTGCTCTGATAGGGGAAGTAGATGGACAGGCCGTAGGCATTGGTCATGTCGGAAGAAGTTTTATTGTATTTGATGGCACTCAGAAGGGCCTTGGCCAGCGCGCTGCCCTCCTGGGTGCCCATCTTGCCCGCCATGTGAACAAGATCCACCTGGTCGATATGGTTGGAGGCGGCGAACTCTCTGGCGCCACCCCGGGCGTTGGAAACGGTGGTATACTGATTGGCCTGTAACAGCGCTGTGGTGCTCTCTGCAAAGTCATTCAGCTTTACAGGCACTGTGGTGGAAAGCTCTGCCAGATCCACCAGAGACAAGGTGGTTTTCTGCCCCGGGCACTTCTGAGCGCAGACGGACACAAAGTCGTCAATAATGTTCTTGCCCAGTTCCGTGGTGGGCATGGAGGTGTTCTTGGACAGTTTGGTGAGCCAGTTGGTGTAATACCAGCCCACGCCCGGCTCTGTCTCCTCCGAGGCCACCAGATAGTCGCCGTACTGATCCAGCATCAGCGCATTTTCCAGCGTGGCCATGAGGCAGGTATCAAAACCGATCAAATCAAAGGTCATACCGGCAGCGCCCAGCGCCTCGTTGATGCCCTGTAAGCTCATGGAACCAGCGGAGGCATACTTTTCATCGTAGCCGTAGCCGCTGATGGAGCCGCCGCCGTGATCCCAGAAAATCAGCATATTCCGGTTGGCGTCCGGGAAATTTTTAGCACAGTATTGGATAAACCGGGTCAGCGTGGCGGGGCTGGTCATGGCCCGGCTGCCGTCGTCGTCCACCAGGCGCACCAGGCCCTTGCCTGTCACCTGGTAGATCTGGTTGACGCTGCTGCTGATCACGTTGTTCCGCCACTGCTTGGTGCCGCCGGTATAGATGATCAGGTTCACGTTGTCGCTGATGGTGGCGTCCAGCATCTCCTGCAAATCGTTGGTGGCCATACCGCCGCGGGATTCCAGATCCGCGCCGCACATATACACCATCAGGTTGACGGTGTCCCGGCCGCCGCCCAGAATGGTGGTGCGCTTGGCCCGTGCGGTGGTGACGGCGTCGGTGTTCAGCCGACCCACATTGGCCCCCAGATCCCATCCACTGGAGGTGGTGCCGTTGCCGGTATAGCCGCCGCTGAGCAGACCGCTCAAAACAGAGCTGGTGCCGCTGTACTGCTGGCTGATGGTGGCAGAGGGCGTGACAGGCGCGGAAACGTCGCCGCCGCCCAAAAGGCCGCTGAGCCCCGCTCCTCCACCGCCCAGCAGCATGACGGCGATGATGATAATGGTCAGCAGCGGGCTCTTCCCCCCTGCCCTGGCGCTGCGCTGTCCGCCGCTGACGCCACCCTGGGGCCTGCCCTGGTAGCCGTCCTGGCGTCCTACGGGGCCACCCGTGGAGACCTGTGTACCCTTGCGCACATCCTTTCCTACGCCGGTAATGTGTTTTTCCCGGCCTGTGGGTCTATTATCCATAGTATTTCCTCCAAAATCGTTGCAAATCTTACTCTGCCAGCAGCGTAAAGTCCATCATAACGGGATTGTGATCGGAGTAGGCAAAGCCGGTGTCCACCACGTGAATATCGTTCATCGCCACGTTAGCGGAAGTGATGAAGCCGTCGATGGTCAGCACATACTGTCCCTGGTGGTAGGGGCCGTCGGCGTTGCGGCAGGTGGGAATGGGATTCTCTTCATCCAACGGCGCGTGGAGCGTCAGCTCGGGGTGCCTGTCCAGAATTTCCTGGGGAATGGGCTGGGCCCAGGTGTACTCCTTGTCAGACGCGCCGAAATAGATGTTGGAATCGCCCAAAATGTCCTTGTTGAAATCGCCGCCGCCAATGACATAGTTGCCCTTGGCGTACTCCGCCGCCATGGAGGCCAGCACCAGTTCCAGCTGCTCGTTGGCAATGGTGCCGTCGCTGGTGTAGGCGGACAGGTGGAAGTTATACAGCACCAGCTCATGGCCGCCCTCCACCGGAATACGGCTCACGCTGTAGCACCGATCCAGATCCAGCAGTTTCATCACGCTGTCCTCGATGGGCAGCTCATACCGCTGCGCATCCGAAATGGCAAAGGGAGACAGGGTCATAATGCCCGCCACCGACTTGCCGTGGGGCTGGGTAAGGGGATAAAACAGGAAGGGAGAGTCATAGTTCTGTGCCCAGATCCAGCCCATATCCGGCAGCGCCGCCACGATGGGCTCCACCTCGTCCCGGTGATAGGAGCGGGTGGCGTCCCGGTCCACCTCCTGCACGATGTAGAGGTCGGCCTCCTGCTCCGCCAGCTCCCGGGCGATGTTCTCCATATTGGCGTCCAGCCGCTCCTCGCTCCATGCCCAACTCTCGGTGCCGCCATCCATGAAGAAGCCGTAGTCGCTCTCATAAGCGCCGAAGCCGATGTTCCATGACAGAATAGAATAGTCCGTGCCGGACTGCATCTCACCGGACTGCGGATTGCTGACCTCCAGCGCCATGTCGCCCAGGCGATGGTAGTCGATAAACACGTAGGCCACATAGCCGCCCACCAGCAGCACCAGCGCCAGCACGACGCACAGCAGCGCTCTCACCCATTTTTTCATAGCATTCCCCTGCCTTTACTTTTTTCTCTCCATGCTTTATAATGACATCTGGAAATTGGTATTGCGGCGAATTGCCGTCTTGTCCATTATAATCGCTATACCGACTTTTGAAAAGAGGAAATTCCATTGAGAAGACTTGTTATCCGCTTTAATGCACCTGTGATTCTCACCTTTGCGGCGTTGAGCCTGGGGGCGCTGATTTTAGACGGCGTCACCGGCGGTCTCACCACCCACCGTTTTTTCAGCGTGTACCGCTCCTCCCTCTACGATCCGCTGACCTACGTCCGCATGATCGGCCACGTATTGGGTCACGCCAGTTACGCCCATTACATGAGCAATATGCTGCTCCTGCTGCTGGTGGGCCCCCAGGTGGAGGAAAAATACGGCCACAGCTCCACCTTTTGGTGCATCCTCATCACCGCCGTCGTCACCGGCATCGTGCAGGTCATCGTCTTCCCCACCACCGCCCTGCTGGGCGCCAGCGGCGTGGTGTTTATGATGATCGTGCTCAGCTCCTTCACGGAGATGAACAAGGAGGGCATCCCCATCACGCTGATACTGGTGGTGGTACTGTACCTGGGCGGCGAGCTGGTGAACGGCCTGTTCACCAGCGACAACGTCTCCCAGCTCACCCATATCGTGGGAGGCGTCTGCGGTCTGGTGTTTGGCTTTACGCTGAAGGGCCGTAGCCGCGGGAAGCGCTGACCCCCCCTATACGGCAAAACTCCCCCGGAAAAGTCCGGGGGAGTTCAGATTGTCAAAAAAGCATCGCAGATTTCGCGCCCGCAGGCGCGAACCCATGAAATCCGAAAAAAGTGACGACATGTACCCCAAGGGCACTGGCTCCACCAGCCGCTCATTCTTCGCGGGGTGTCGCTGGCGCGCGTCACTTTTTTCACTTCTCAGGCTACGAAGTGTGCGAATAGTGCGCCGGAGGCGTACTATTCGTGCGCGCAGTAGACTGCAATCCCATTGTCAAAAAACGGCATAGCCGTTTTTTGACAGGCTCAAAACTCCCCCGGAAAAGTCCGGGGGAGTCATTTTATTGCTGGTTGAACCAATCCTTGCAGAACTGGGCAATGGCGGGCACCATGGCCTTGATCTCCCGGCCGCTGGTGTTGATGCACAGGTGATAGCACTCCTTGGCGCCCCATTTGCCGTCATCGTACATCAGCCTGTGGTGGGCTCTGCCCTTGTCCACCTGCTTGATCTTCCGCACCATTTCCTTGTAGGTCAGATTCTCCTCCTCTTTGGCCCGCTCCATGCAGCGGCGCACCTTGGATTCCATGTCCGCGTAAACGAACAGATTCAGCGGATGCAGATCCCGGAGGATTACGTCGGCGCAGCGGCCCACCACCACGCAGTCTCCCTTGGCGGCCAGCTCCTCGATGATGCGCCGCTGGGCCACCGCCACCCGGATGGGCTGGTCCATAATGGGCACGGCGGGCATGGCGGCAAAGCGGTTGCCGATGGTCATGGGATAGGCCGCTTCCATGCTGGACTCGGACACATTGGCCACATACTGCTGGTCAAAACCATTTTCCTGGGCGATCATCTCGATGATCTGCTCGTCGTGGCAGGGTACGTGGAGGGCGTCGGCCAGACGCTTGCCCAGCTCGCGGCCGCCGCTGCCAAATTCGCGGCTGATGGTAATTACTCGCATTTCCTTTCACCTCGCATCAATATTCATAGCAGCTTCCGCCCACAAACTCCCGGACGATGGAATTCATAGGCACATAAGGGGTTTCCAGCGGCGGCACGCCGTTGACCACCTTCATCAGATCGGTCAAGCCGTGCTTTTCCAAAAATTCCGGCGTCAGCTCCTGAGAAAACCGGGGAATCTCCCGCAGGTACTTGGACAGGATGCAGGGCTCATAGTCGTGGAAGGTGTCAATGTGAATGGAGGCGTTGCCCTTGTGGGGCATGATGTAGTTGACCTCCCCCCGATCCACGCTCTCGGCCCGCTCCACCGTGTCCCGCAGGGAATGGCCCCGTGTGTTGTAGTCACGAATCAGGCGCCGCGCCACACGGAGCTGCTCGGGTCGTACGATTTTGTCGTCCCCGGTAATAATGCGGGTGCGGGGCGCCACGTACACGCCGTTGGCCTCGCCCCGAAGATGGTCGAAAATCAGGGGGTTGAGCATGTGAATGCCTTCGGCAATAATGATGGCGTCCTTATCACCCTGCATTTTGTTATAACCGCCGGTATTACCGGTTTTGAAATCATACCAGGGAATGTCCACCTCCCGACCCTCCATCAGCTGATGGATGCAGGACACCAGCTGCTCCACGTTGACGCAGTAAGGCGACTCCCAATCGGTGGCCTCGGGGGGCCGCTGGTCCAGGGGCAGGAAAAAGTTGTCCATGCTCAAAAGGCACACCTTCACTCCCAGGTTGTTCAGATAATCCCGCAGGCGCATGGCGGTGGTGGTCTTGCCGCTGCCGCTGGGGCCAGTCAACGCCACCACAGGCTTCTTGTCACGGCTGGCCAGAATGGTGGCGGCCGCCGCCCCCACCTTGTCGTGGAACACCTCTTCGCACCGCAGCACGAACTGTGTCTGGTTGCGCATGGCGTAATTGATATTTTCCAGGTCAATGACTCGCATAGGCGTACCCTCCCGGCGAATTTTTGCTCAGTATACCATATTTTCTTCTCATAGGCAAGCTACGGCTTTGGGCCGGAATGGCATTTTCCCTTCAATTTACAAAAAAGTGATGTATGCGACACCGGAATGTGGTATTATGATTCAGTGGAATCAACTCTTTTCCAACAGGAGCGCCGATGAACGATACGTATCAAGAATTACCGGAAACCATAACGCCGGAACAACGGATGGAGCGCCGCGCTGCACGGACGAAGGCCAGACGGGAGCGGCAGCGCCGCCGCCGTCTGCGCACGCTGCTGCGCCTGTCGCCCATTGTGGCCGTGCTGCTGCTACTGGCGGTGGTGCTGATTGTCCGTGGAAAGGCCTACCGCCCCGCCGAGACCCAGCCCGCCGTCTCTCCCCAGCCGGAGGTCACGGCGGCAGAGCCAGCCACAGATGCGCCTCCCTCTTATCTTACGCTGGACTACGCCACCGCCTCCCCACCCGGCGACGCCATCACCAGCACCTATGCCCTGCTGCTGGATGCTGCCGACGGACGGGTGCTCATTGACCGTGGCAGCGATGTTCTCATCAATCCCGCCTCCATGACCAAGGTGATGACCATACTCACCGCCGCCGACTATATCGACAACCTCTCCGACACCATTGTATTCACCAAAGAGATGTCGGACTACGCCTATGTGGATGAGCTGAGCATAGCAGGCTTTATGCCCGGGGAGCAGGTCACTGTGGCAGATCTGCTTTACGGCACCATCCTCCCCTCCGGCGCCGATGCCGCCGTGGGCCTTGCTGTATATGTGGCGGGCTCGGAGGAGGCGTTCATGGTACTGGTCAACGAGAAGATGGCCCAAATGGGCCTCAGCCCCCAGGCACATTTCACCAACTGTTCCGGAAAATATGATGAAAGCCACCGCTGCACCTTGGCCGACCTGGCCATCATCATGGATACCGCCATGCAAAACGACCTGTGCCGTCAGGTACTGTCGGCACACACCTACACCACCTCGCGCACCTCGGCCCACCCGGAGGGCCTGCTGCTGTCCAACTGGTTTTTGCGCCGCATCGAGGACAAGGACAGCGGCGCCATCACGGTGGTGGGCGGCAAAACCGGCTACGTGAAAGAGGCGGGGTCCTGCGCCGTCAGCTACGGCGAGGACGCATCCGGCCATGGCTATCTCTGCGTCACCGGCGACGCCCAAAGCGCCTGGCTTTGCATCTATGACCACGCGGCATTGTATCATGACTATGCAACCTGACATGATTTTCTTGTTGCATACGGTTGTAATCGATGGTAAAATATGCCTGTCAATCCATCCCGCCACCGATATGACTGTTTTGGCGGCGGGTTTAATAGGGGTGGCTTTTATGTCCGCCAAATCAGAAAGGAGCGCTATCCATGGGTAAAATCATCAAGTTTATCGGCGTCATTACAGGCATTCTGGTGGCGGCTGCGGGCATCGCCTTTGCCGTGTACTACTGGGATCTGGATAAGAAGTTCCTGGATCTGGTGGACAAGTGCTGCCGCCGGGGCGAAAGCGGCGAGGCCGTGAATTTTGCCGACTGACAGATCATAAGTGCATACGGAAAGGGAGACGGCTCCGAAGAGTCGCCTCCCTTTTGCTATCCCATTGTTGCCTGTCAGCTCCACAGCGAGCACAGCAGATCCGTGTAGGCGCTGGGGTTCTCCAGGGGCAGGCCCGCAATCAGCAGTGCCTGGTTGTAGAAGATCTCCACGTACTTTTTCGCCTTCTCCGGATCCATGATCCGGGTGGTCTCAAAGGTCACAAAGGCGGGGTGATCCACGTTCAGCTCCAAAATCCGCTTGGCCTTCATACCCAACTCCGGCTGCACGGCGGTGAAATACTTCTCCATCTCGAAGGTAAGACCGTCGCCGCTGGTAAGGCAGACAGGGTGGGTTTTCAGCTTGGTGGAGGCCCGCACCTCCGACACCCTGTCGCCCAGCACTTCGCGGATAAAATCAAAAGCCTCCTTGTGGGCCTCAGCGTCCACCTTCTTCTCCTCGTCTCCCAGCTCCAAATCGCCGTCGATGGCGTTGCGGAAGGGCTTGCCGCCGTATTCCCGGAACATATCGGGGATGAACTCGTCAGCCTTATCGGTGAAGTAGAGAATCTCATAGTTGTGCTCTTTCAGCAGTTCCGTCTGGGGCAGGTTGTCCACCGCCTCGATGGTGTCACCGGCGGCGTAATAGATGTACTTCTGGCCCTCGGGCATCCGCTCCACATACTCTTTGAGCGTCACCAGCTTCTTCTCCGTGCTGGAATAGAACAGCAGCAGATCTTGGAGCTGCTCCTTGTTGGCACCATAGTTGTTCAGCGCGCACACCTTCAGCTGCCGTCCGAAGTTGCGGAAGAAGGTCTCATACTGCTCCCGCTCGTCTTTCAGCATCCGCTCCAGCTCTGCCCGAATTTTCTTCTCCAGATTGTTGCGGATGACCTTCAACTGCCGGTCATGCTGCAACAGCTCGCGGCTGATGTTCAGGCTCAGGTCGGGGCTGTCCACCACGCCGCGGACAAAGTTGAAGTAATCCGGCAGCAGGTCCTCGCACTGGTCCATGATCATCACGCCGGCGCTGTATAGCTGCAATCCAGCCTTATAGTCCTCGGTGTAGTACATGCCGGGAGTCTTGGCGGGGATAAACAGCAGCGCCTTGTAGGTAACGGCGCCCTCGGCGCTGACGGTGATCACCGACTGGGGCGCGGCAAAGTCGCCGAAGCGCTCCTGGTAGAACTTGTCGTACTCCTCCCGCGCCACGTCGCTCTTCTTCCGCTGCCACAGGGGCACCATAGAGTTGAGGGTCTCCAGCTCGAAATAATCCTCATATTCGGGCTTGTCGTCGGGGCTGCCCTCCTTGCGGCGGGACTTGGGCATCTCCATGCGGATGGGGAAGCGGATATAGTCAGAATACTTTTTCACCAGTGACCGCAGGGTGTATTCCTGCAAATATTGGCTGAATTCTCCCTTCTCCTCCCCGTCGGCCTTGATGTGCATGATCACGTCCGTGCCCACGGTGTCCTTGTCGCAAGGGGTGATGGTGTAGCCGTCCACGCCCTCGCTCTCCCAGCAATAGGCCTGGTCGCAGCCGTATTTCCGGGTGACGACGGTGATCTTATCCGCCACCATAAAGGCGGAGTAAAATCCAACGCCGAACTGGCCGATAATGTCGGTGTCGGCGGCGTCGCCGTTCTCCTGGCGGAACTGGTAGCTGCCGGAGTTGGCGATCACGCCCAGGTGCTTGTCCAGCTCCTTGTCGTCCATGCCGATGCCGTTGTCGCTGACGGTCAGCGTTCCCTTTTCCTTGTCGATGGTCAGCGTGATGGCAAAATCTTTTCGCTCAATGCCCACCTTGTCGTCGGTAAGGCTGAGATAGCTCAGCTTGTCAATGGCGTCGGACGCATTGGAGATGATCTCACGCAGGAAAATCTCCTTATGGGTGTAAATGGAGTTGATCATCAGATCCAGCATCCGCTTGGACTCGGCCTTGAATTGTTTTTTCATTGAAAATTGCCTCCTCATGGTGAAAGGGAGATGCCGTCGCATCTCCCTGCAAAAGATGACGAAGTAATCGCGGGGGAATCAGCGCTTTTTGCCGCGGCTCAGGAAGAACAGCAGCCCAGAGAGAACGGTCACAAATCCGGCGGCGCACATGACGATGCGCAGCACGTTCCGGGCCCCCTCCGGCATCTTTTCGCTAATGGTGTCAGCCGCCTTTTTCGCCGCCGCGCCGCAGAGCTGCCACAGCTGTTTCGCCGCCGCCGTCGCAAAGGCGCACAAGAGCTCCACCGCCTTGTTCAGCACCGGCGCAATGAGATCCATTACCTGCTCCACAACCTGTTCCATGACAGTGCCTCCTTCGTGAATGGTTCCTGTACCTATTATAGCACAGCTTTCCCGCCAATGCAATCATCGCATAAAGCGGTCAATGGCGGTGTCCAGCTTTTCCAGCGCCTCCATGTCGTCCGCCTTGGCAGCGTCCACGATACAATGCTCAATGTGATCCTTCAAAATCACCCGTCCGGTGCTGTTCAGCGCCGAAATCACCGCGCTGAGCTGCAAGAGCACGTCGGTGCAGTCCTCGCCCCGCTCCACCATCCTGCGCACCGACTCCAGGTGTCCCTGGGCCCGGCTGATGCGGTTGAGCACAGCCTTGGTCTGGCTGTGGGAATGGCTGTGTTCCATGGCGGTCGTCTCCTTACGCGGCGCTTCATTTTCTCAAATTATACCAGAATTGCCCGCAGTGTGTCAACAACGCCCGCCTCGGATTTGACTTCCTGCCGCCTCCGTGCTACAATTTAAGAAAGAGTTCAAAGGAGGTTTCCGCCATGCACATGCACGTTTCGCCCCACGAGGCGCATCCGCTCCACTCCCCCGATGCCGCCATGGCGCTGCTGCGGCACATGACCCAGGGTGTTCGACGCCAGGTGGAGGATCTCCACGAGCTGGCCCACTCCATCGATGGCGACGCTGAATCGCTGATTCACGACGCCTGCGTGGATTTGCAGGTGGGCTGCGAAAAGCTGGACGAGGCCCTCCGGCTGCTGAAAGGCGAATGACCTGTCAAAAGGATAAAACGCCCCGCTTCGGCGGGGCGTTTTGCTGTGATACCGTCAATCCCGGCGGACCACTTCCCTGCCCTCGGACCATACGGACACGATATTATGGCGGTGGGTCATATAAATGGCCCGTTCAAACCGCTGCTGCACGGAGAGGGGCTTTGCCGTCTCCGGGAAGTCCCAGTCGTTGATGACGATGGCATGGAGCTTGTCGCCCGTTGCGAAGCCCGCCCCGGCGCCGAAGTACCGATGGCCTGCCGTGGTGCCCAGATAGTACGCCTCCGCTACGGTAAGGAAATCGCTCTGCCAGTTGTCCAGCATCCGCCGGGTCTTGCTGGTGCGGATGGTAGCGGCAATCACCTTATATATCGGCAGCTGTGCGCCGCCCGCGATATCGCTGCCCAGCGTGACGTGAAGTCCCTCATCCAGCATCCGCTTCACCGGGCACACGCCGGAACAGATGTTGGTGTTGGAATCGGCACAGTGTACCACCACCACACCGGCGTCCCGAATGGCCTTGCGCTCCACCTCGTCCGACCACACACAGTGGGCCATAAGAGTATGATCTTTCCACAGTCCGAATTTGTCGTAGGTCTCCCAATACCGCTGGGTGTCAGGATGCAGCTCATGCGTAAAAGCGATCTCCTGGTCGTTCTCACTGAGGTGGGATTGGACGTACAGCCCCTGCTCCCTGGCAATACGGCCCAGCGCCGCCATCAGCTCGTCGGTGCAGCTGATGGTAAACCGGGGCGTCAAAATGGGCTTGATATGCTCAAAATGGCACCCCTCCAACCAGCGTAGCGTCTCCCGAATGGACTCCTCCGTGGTCTCCTGCAATAGGCCCGGCTTGCCGTTGCGGTCCATGTTCACCTTGCCCACGTAGCCGGTGACACCCGCCTTTTCCAGCTCCTCCATCAAGATCCATGTGGCGTCGGTGTGAAGAGAGGAAAACATGCACACCCGCGTGGTGCCGTTGGTGATCAGATCTGAGGCCAGCCGCCGATAGGTACGTCGGGCGTAGTCCAAATCGGCAAATCGGGCCTCCACCGGGAAGGTATAGGTGTCCAGCCAGTCCATCAGCGGTAAATCCATACCCATACCCAGCATGGGATACTGAGGCCCATGGAGGTGCATATCGGCAAAGGACTGCATGATGAGCCCGTCGCCGTAATCGTGAACTGCCGCACCAGCCCAATCCTCCGGTACGCTGTCGCAGACGCCCCAGATGCAGCCGTCTTCCAGCAGCAAATATCCCCGTTCCCTGACGCGAAGCTGTCCCAGCGTCGGCGCGTCGATGATATTGCCCTTCAAAATCTCCCGCATATTATCGGCCTCCTCTCTAAAAAGCAAAAAGGCGCTCTGCCGGCAGCAGAACACCCATAGTGGGAGCATAGGTGCCCCCGTAGAGACGCTGCGGGCCAACACCCCGCAGCTATATGGTTATCTTGTATTTTCATTATAACACGTCGCCGCCACTTTGCAAGCCCCTTCTTTTCCGCATAAGCCTGTCCCGCCGTTCATATACTGGGCTGAAAGAGGTGTCACCAATGAAGACTGCTTCCCTGCGTCGCGGATGCGCCGCACTGACTGCCATCGCCGTCATAGCGGGAAATTATCTGCTGCAACAAAATGAAAATAATCACGGATGGATCGAAAGTGTAAAGGAATTACACCTGACACATAAAGTCATACAGTGGGAGCTGGGAGACCTCTTCGACGCCACCTTCGGAATTCCTCCTGCCGCCATATTAGCTCTGCGGCAGTCCCCCGCCCTCTATGCCGCCCGTTATGAAATAGCGGATGCAGCAGCCCAAAGTCCTACCGTGTCGACCCTGCCGCAATCGCCCGCAACACCCATTCCCACGCCCCAATCCGGCGACCTGACCTTCAAGGAAAACGGCGTGCCCTCCCAGACCACCAAGCCCACCGGTATGGTTGGCTATACCGTAGTAAACGGCGTATATATCAAAAACGCCTCCAATAAGACATTATATGAAGATATGTTGTCACAACCCTTGACGGGGCTGCCCGCCGATGGTGCACCCCTGGTGCTGATTATGCACACCCACGGCAGCGAGGCCTACACCCCTGTCGAACCTGCCGACTATGTCACCGAGGGCACCTTCCGCTCCTCCGACCCTGCCCTCAGTGTCATCGGCGTGGGCGACGCCATGGCCGCCACACTGTCGGAGTACGGTATCTCCGTGGTGCATGACCGAACGTTGTATGACGACCCTCTCTATGATGGCTCCTACGAGCGCTCCGCCCAGGGTATAACGGCTTATCTGGAAAAATACCCCTCCATCGCCTACGTTTTAGACGTGCACCGCGACGCCGTGCAGGACAGCAGCGGCAAGCAGTATAAGTTGATTTCTCAGGAGGAGCCCCACGCTGCCCAAATCAGCTTCGTCATGGGAAGCAATCACGACGGCTGGGAGGATAATCTACGTCTAGCCATTGCTGTCTCCGCAGCGGCCACCGCTGATTTCCCCACGCTGATGCGCCCCATCACGCTGCGCAACTCCAACTATAACCAGCATCTATGCCCCGGCTCCATGCTGGTGGAGATAGGCACAGCGGGCAATTCGCCGGAAGAGGCCGTCTATTCCGGCCGTCTATTTGCCGCCGCGCTGGCCCGTGTCATCACGGGGCAGCCGTAATCTCGGGACATCCATAAAAAATACGCCGGGTTTCCCCGGCGTATTTTTTATTTACTGTAAAGCAAAATTATTTGCCCATGTTCATCTGAGCAGCGACTTCAGCGGCGAAGTCCTCCTGCTTCTTCTCGATGCCCTCGCCGGTCTGGAAGCGGACGGCGTCCACGAACTTCACAGCGCCCTTGGAGGCCTCGGCGATGTACTTCTCCACGCTGCCGGTGAAGATGTCACTGCGGACGAACTCCATCTGCAGCAGGCAGTTCTCCTCGTAGAACTTGTTCATCTTGCCCATGACGATCTTTTCCTTAACCTGGGCGGGCTTGTTGGCCATCTTGGGATCGGAATCCATGAGAGCCAGGGCGACCTTCTTCTCCTCGGCCAGCACCTCGTCGGTGACCTGGGCCTTATCCCAGAAGCGGGGATTCAGCGCGGCGATCTGCATGGCCACGTTCTTGCCGATCTCGGTAGCGTCGAAGCCGCCCTCCACGGCCAAGTTCACCAGCACGCCGATCTTGCCGCCGGCATGGACGTAACCCACGCTGGTGTTGTTGGCAAAACGGACGAAGCGACGAATCTGCAGGTTCTCGCCGATGGACATGACCTTCTCGGGCATGGTCTCGGACACGGTCAGCTCGGAGCCGGGATACTTGCAGTTCATCAGAGCGTCCACATCGGCGGGGTCGTTGTCCACCACCACCTTGGCCACGTCTTTGACGAAGGCCACAAACAGGTCGGACTTGGCGCAGAAGTCGGTCTCGCAGTTCACTTCCACCACAGCGCCCACTCCGTTCTCGCACAGGGCATAGGACATACCCTCGGCGGCAATGCGGCCGGCCTTCTTGGCAGCCTTGGCCAGGCCCTTCTCCCGCAGCCACTCAACGGCCTTATCCATATCGCCGTCGCACTCGGTCAGCGCCTTCTTGCAATCCATCATACCCACGCTGGTCATCTCGCGCAGGGTCTTAACATCCTGAGCAGTAAAAGCCATAGTAAAAATCCTCCTAAGTCAAATTAAAGGGGGCAGGGACATCGCCCTGCCCCGTGGATTACGCGGTTTTACTTGCGCCGAGCTTACTCAGCGTCAGCGGTCTCCTCGGCGGCAGCCTCTTCCATCTGCTCACCCTGACGGCCCTCGATCATGGCGTTAGCCATCACGGAGGCGATCAGCTTGATGGCGCGGATGGCGTCATCGTTGCCGGGGATGGGATAATCGATCTCGTCGGGATCGCAGTTGGTGTCGGCGATGGCCACAACGGGAATGCCCAGACGATGGGCCTCGGCGATGGCGTTGCGCTCCTTGCGGGTGTCCACGATGAACAGAGCGCCGGGCAGACGGTTCATTTCCTTCACGCCGCCCAGGTACTTCTCCAGCTTCTCGATCTCGCCCATGTGCTTGATAACTTCCTTCTTGGGCAGCATATCAAAGGTGCCGTCAGCCTGCATGGCCTTCAGCTGGTTCAGGCGATCCACGCGGGTACGCATGGTCTTGAAGTTGGTCATCATGCCGCCCAGCCAGCGGGCGTTGACGTAGTACATGTTGCAGCGCAGGGCCTCGTCACGAATGGCCTCCTGGGCCTGCTTCTTGGTGCCCACAAACAGCAGGGACTTGCCGGACTCGCTGAGCTCGCGGACGAAGTTATAAGCCTCCTCCAGCTTCTTCACGGTCTTCTGCAGGTCGATGATGTAGATACCGTTGCGCTCGGTGTAGATGTAGGGAGCCATCTTGGGGTTCCAGCGGCGGGTCTGGTGACCGAAATGCACGCCGGCCTCCAACAGGGCCTTCATGGATACGACGTTCTGATTAGCCATTTTGTTGTTTCTCCTTAAAATTAGTTTTGTACCTCCGAACCCCTCATCCCAAGCAGCTAACCGTGCAGGCACTGGCTGTCAGTCCGGGTTCGTGCGGATTCACCGGGATATAATACCACAAGTATTGCCTGATTGCAAGGAAAATTTCACTAAAAACCTTGTTTTTTTCGGCCTGATCACCACGGTTTCTTTTTCTTGTGGCCCGGCCCATCCCGCCGCTGAAAGGGCTTGTCAATCAAGATGATGTCATCCCCGAACCGCTGCACGCAGTCCCAGGGAATATAGTAGTCCTCTCCCCTGCCGAACAGGCCGAAAAACTTACACGGGCCCAGCACGATCAGCGCCTTCACCGTGCCCTCCGGCATGCACAGCTCCAAATCCCCCACATACCCCAGGCGACAGCCGTCGTTGAGATTGATGACCTCCTTGCGCCGCAGTTGGCAATAGCGCATCAGCATGGCGCTCCACCTCCCCGCCATAGCCTATGCGCCTTGTCGCCTGTCCCATTCTGCCGCAATCGTTGTAGTTTTGTCGCTGCGGGCATAAGCCACCCTCCGTCTGTCCATACTTCCGTTAAACAGCAGGAGGCGAAAGTATGCGGGGAAAAGTAGAGATATGCGGCGTCAACACGGCAAAATTACAGCGTCTGACCCATGAGGAAATGATGGAATTGCTGCCCAAGGCCCAATCGGGTGACGAAGCCGCCAGAGAAAAACTGATATGCGGCAATCTGAAACTGGTGCTGTCGGTGGTGCAGCGGTTTTCCGGCCGCGGGGCGGATATGGACGATTTGTTTCAAGTGGGCTGCATCGGCCTTGTGAAGGCCATCGACCACTTTGACATGAGCCAGGACGTGCGGCTGTCCACCTACGCCGTGCCCCTCATCATCGGTGAGGTGCGCCGCTATCTCCGGGACTTCACCACCGTCCGGGTCAGCCGCAGCCTGCGGGACACCGCTTACCGGGTACTCCAGGCGCGGGAAAAGCTGACGGCGGAGTGGCAGCGGGAGCCCACGGTGGAGGAGATCGCCCATTTCCTGCAAATCCCCCGGGAGGACATCGCCCTGGCCCTGGACGCCATCACCGACCCCGTCAGTCTCTTTGACCCCATTTATGACCAGGGCGGCGACGCCATGTGCGTCATGGACCAGGTACGGGATGAGAAGAACAACGACGACCATTGGCTGGAGCGCATCACCTTAAAGGACGCCGTCGCCCACCTGACGGAGCGGCAGCGCAGCATCCTCACCATGCGCTACTTCCAGGGGCTGACCCAGATGGAGGTCTCTGCCGAAATCGGCATCTCCCAGGCCCAGGTCAGCCGTTTGGAAAAGGCCGCCATGGCAGCCATCCGCAGGGAATTATAATATTTAGCACCTACGCAAAACCGCCGTCCCGATGGGACGGCGGTTTCAGATTAACATTGGTAAGCCATCAGAGCTTCTCTACCAGTGCCACCGCATTGCAAGCCATGCCTTCACCGCTTCCGGTAAAGCCCAAATGCTCCTCCGTAGTGGCCTTCACATTGATTTGATCCGGCGACACGCCCATATGGGACGCCAGATTGTCCACCATCTGCTGCCGGTAAGGCCCCACCTTGGGCGCCTGGGCGATCAGCGTCACGTCCACGTTGACAACACCGAAGCCCTTTTCTCGCAGCAGCGTCGCCACGTGATCCAGCAGCACCAAACTGCTGATGCCGCGGTATCGATCATCGCTGTCCGGAAAATGGCGGCCGATGTCCCCCAGGCCGCAGGCCCCCAGCAGCGCATCCATCACCGCATGGGTCAGCACATCGGCGTCGCTGTGGCCTTCCAAACCCGTTTCATAGGGAATCTCCACGCCGCCCAGAATCAGCTTTCTGTCGCTCACCAGGCGATGCACATCGTAGCCGTGGCCCACACGCAGATTTGTCATAGGCCCTCACCGCCTCGTGTCAGAATGGCCTCGCCCATAATCAGGTCAAAAGGCGTGGTGATTTTAATATTCTCCGGGTCGCCGGGTGTCAGGTAAACTTCCTTGCCAAGCCGTTCCACAGCGGCGCAATCATCGGTGGCGGTCACACCGTCGTTCAGCGCCGACTGTAGCGCCGCCCGAAGAATATTGGCCTGGAATACCTGGGGCGTCTGCACGGCGTACAGCGTGTCCCGATCCGGGGTGGATACCACCTTACCCTGTTCGTCCGCCACCTTGATGGTGTCCGTCACCGGCAGCGCAGGCGCCACGGCGTTGGTCTTTGCTCCCAGGCGAATCAATTCGTCGATTTGCTGCGATCTCACCAGTGGCCGCGCCCCGTCATGCACGGCAATCAGTTCTGTTTTGGGGTGGCATTCCATGGCAGCCGCCAGCACGGATGCCGTACGCGTATCGCCGCCCTGCACCACCCGGATGGGCTTGCGTAGGCCCGCCTTGTGGCAGAGGTCGGCGATTTCCAGCATGTCCTCTTCTCTGGCAGCTACAATGATCTCGTCCACAAGCTGCGCTTCGTCAATGGCCATCAGCGTCCGCTGCAAAACAGGGATGCCGCAAAGATCCATCATCAGCTTATTGCCGCCGCCCATTCGCTGGGAGCTTCCGGCAGCGGGTACGATCACAGCGCAGCGGGGCAGCGTTTGATCCTGCGCCTTCTGCACTTTATTCCAAAAGCTCATACACTGTTACTCCGCAATCGTCTTAATCAAATGGCGCTCCACCGCCTCATAGCTGGTCTCCCACACCAAAGCCACCTCGGACAGAAACACCTGCTTGGCATTATACAGCATTTTACGCTCTCCCGTGGACAAACCCTGTCGAATATCCCGCAGGGAAAGCCCTTTAATAACGTGCAACAAATCGTGGAGATCGCCGCTTTTCAGCTTCTCCATATTCTCACGATACCGACGGTTCCAGTTGTTGGTCATATTGGCCTCAATTTCGGGGATCTCGCGGAAAAGCTCCTCTGCATCTTCCCGGCTCATAGGCCGCCGCAGCCCCACGACGCCGCATTTGTCCGTGGGTACCTTCAGCATCAGGCCGCCGGATGGCATACGAAACACATAATATGTGGACGTTTTGCCGGACAGACGCTCTTGGGTGATGTCCTCAATGACACCGGCGCCATGCAGGGGATGCACTACATTATCACCAATCTGAAACATCCGGCAGCCTCCTATACGCATATTAATTACTTATAGTTGGCATTATATACGCTAATATATGAAAAATCAAGTAGAAATAGTTAAAATTTGTATTAAGTTTTAATAAAAACGCCGTTTTTGAAGCAAAAAGCAAAGTAAATTGTCAAATTCATCCATAAAGCTGTGTCGCAAAGGAAAAGCCCGGCGCGAATTGCGTTGTCAGATTTATCCACAAAGCTGTAACGCAAAGGAAAAGCCCGGCGCGAATTGCGCCGGGCTTGATAGGTACAGTTACTCCGCGTCCTCGGCCTCATTGGCAGCGGGAGTCAGCAGAGCACGGATGGACAGGGAGATCTTCTGCTTCTCCTCGTCCACAGCGGTGATCTTGGCGTCCACCATCTGGCCCTCAGACAGCACGTCGCCGGGCTTCTCAATACGGCGGTCGGCGATCTGGGAGATGTGGATCAGGCCGTCCACACCGGGAACGATCTCGGCAAAGGCGCCAAAGGTCATCAGCTTGACGATACGCACGTTGGCCACGTCGCCCACCTTGTAAGTCTCCATGAACTTATCCCAGGGATTGGCGCTGCGATCCTTCACGCCCAGGGAGATCTTGTGCTTCTCGGGGTCGAAGGAGATGACGTACACGTCCAGGGTGTCGCCCACAGAAACCACCTCGGCGGGGTTCTTGATGCGGGACCAGGACAGCTCGGAGATGTGAACCATGCCATCCACGCCGCCGATATCCACAAACACGCCATAGCTGGTCATGGACTTGACGGTACCGGTGTAGTGCTTGCCCACTTCGATGTTGTTCCAGATCTCGGCCTGGGCAGCGGCACGTGCCTCATAGGACACAGCCTTGATGGAGCCCACCACACGGCGACGGGCGCGGTTGACCTCGGTGATGCGCAGGGAGACAATCTGGCCGATCAGCTCGCTGAGCTCAGCGCCCCGGGGCAGACCGCTCTGGGAAGCGGGCACGAACACACGGATACCCTTGACGTTGACAACGATACCGCCCTTGTTCTCCTCGGTGACCTTGCCCTCGACGGTGGTCTTGTCCTCGGCGTACTGGGCGATGTCCTCCCAAATCTTCACAGCGTCCAGACGCTTCTTGGACAGCTTGGCATAGCCGTCCACATCGTTGACGCGGATAACGAACAGCTCAATTTCGTCGCCCACCTTGACGACATCCTCAGGCTTCACATTGGGATCGGCGGACAGCTCCTCGATATCAATATAACCTGCCTGCTTGGTGCCAAGGTCGACCTGCACTTCGGTGGGGCCGATGGCGGTCACAATACCGGTTACCTTATCTCCTGTATTTAAAGTTTTAAAGGATTTTTCCAGCATTTCTTCGAAGCTCTCTTCCATAGCTTCATTGTTCTTGATTTCTTCGCTCATCGTTTTGTTTACCTCCTTAATAATGCCCGCAGGCGTGGAGGCTCCTGCTGTCAGCCCCGCCACCCTGCATCCCGCGAACCATTCCTTCCGCAAATCCGCCGCCGTCTCGATCTGATAGACCTTGGGGCAGTGCATCCGACACAGCTCGGTAAGGTGCTTGGTGTTGGCGCTCTTGCCGTCACCCACCACTACCATAGCGTCCACTTCGGCGGCTATTTTTGCCGCCTCCGATTGACGCTTATGCGTAGCATTACATATTGTATCAAATAATTTGACATTTGTACACTGTTTTTTCAAAAAATTTGCGGAACTTTCCCAAACCGATCGAATGCAGGTGGTTTGGGCCACCACGGACAGGGGTATTTCCCGCCTTGAAGCGTCCTCACAGAGCCAATTCCGAATGGCCTCCTCCCCCTCAAAAACAAGGCTGCGGGCGGAATAGCTGGCCACACCCATCACCTCCGGATGCTGTGGCTCGCCGATGATGACAGGGGTTCTCCCCTCCCGATCCGCCTGGGCCACCAGGGCCTGAATGTGCATCACGTTGGGGCATGTGGCGTTCACCTGCGCCACGCCCATTTCCGTGAGCCTCTCCAGCGTCTCCCGCCGCTCGCCGTGGGCGCGGATGAGCACCGTCTCCCCCGGCGCTATCTCCTCTACCGACGCCACTTGCCGGGCGCCCTTGGCGGCTAAATCCCGCACCACGTTGGCGTTGTGCACGATGCTGCCCAGCATCACGCAGCCGCCCTTTTCCGCAGCCACCTGCTCCGCCAGCTTCACTGCCCGCTCCACGCCGTAGCAAAACCCGGCGCTTTGGGCCAGAATGACCTCCATCACATACCTCCCAGCGCGTAGCTTCGACCCAGCGCCTCGTCGGCGTTGGCCTGCATCTCTTCCGCCGTGCCCTTACGGCCGGTATACACCGGGTCAAAAGGCTTGCCAAAAATCACCCTGGTCTTGCGGAAAAGCCGCTTCTTCATATCAATGAACACCGGCATCATGGGCACGCCGCTGCGGACAGCGATCACCGCCGCACCGCTTTTGGGCTGCACCTGTCCCTTTTCCTTCACCCTGGTTCCCTCCGGGAACAGCAGCAGCGTGAAGCCGTCATTCAGACTCTTGATGGAGGTTTTTACCGCATTGATGTCGGAGTTGCCCCGGTCCACGGGAAACACGCCGATGGCGGTGAGAAACGGCCCGATCAGCGGAATGCGGAAGAGCTGTTTTTTCGCCATGATCCGCAGCGGATACGTCTTCGGCAGCGCCATGATCACCTGAATGGGATCCCAGGCGCTGGAATGGTTGGCGCACATCAGCACCGGCCCCTCCGGCACATTTTCCGCCCCAATGACCTCCACCGGGTGAAAAATGCTGAAAATGGGATAGAGAATATTGTGGGTAATGCGATAGGCTTTGGCAAAGGGATTCGTCACAGTCCAACACTTCCTTTGATGACATCCAGCAGCAAATCCCGGCTGCCGGCGAAATCCAGCTCGCTGGTGTCCACCATTATGGCGTCGTCTGCCGGACGCAGGGGCGCCGCCTCCCGGTGGGAGTCCTGGTAGTCCCGCTGCTCCATCTCCCGCAGCACCTCGTCGTAGGGCTTGGGGGTACCCCGCTCCGCCAGCTCCTTCACTCGCCGCCGGGCCCGCACCTTCACGTCAGCGAACAGGAAGATTTTCACATCCGCGTCCGGCAGCACCACCGTGCCGATGTCCCGTCCGTCCATGATCACGCTCTTTTCCCGTGCGATGGAGCGCTGCATCTCCATCAGGAACTGCCGCACCTGGGGAATGGCGGACACATGGGAGGCGTACATGCTGATCTCCGGCAGGCGGATTTCAGTGGAAACGTCCCGCCCGCCCAGAAACATGTGCTGGGTACCGTCGTCGGAGTAATCCATATCGATATGTATCTCCGGCAACGCGGCGATTACCGCCGCCGCGTCCTTGGGGTCAATTCCCTTTTCCCGGATATGGAGGCCGATGGAGCGGTACATGGCCCCGGTGTCTACGTACACGATGCCCAGCTCTCGGGCAATCTCCCTGGCCAGGGTGCTTTTTCCGGCGCCGCTGGGGCCGTCCACCGCCACGGAATAAATCTTCTTCATGTCAAATGCTCTCCTTTATCTGCTGTGCGGCGCTCTCCCCTGCCAAATGGCCGGTTGCCCAGGCAATCTGCAGGTTGAAGCCACCGGTATAGGCGTCCACGTCCAGCACCTCCCCGGCGAAATAGAGACCGGAAACCAGCTTGGACGCCATGGTGCCCGGCTGCACCTCCGACACCTTCACGCCGCCGGCGGTGACGATAGCCTCCGCCACGCCCCGAGGGCCGGAAACGGGGATTTCAAAGTGCTTCAGCAGCTTCACCAGCGCCTGCCGCTTCTCCCGGGTGACGGAATGGACTTTCACGGCGCCGTCCATCCCCAGCCGGGACAGGATTACGCTCACCATGCTGTGGGGCACCAGGCCCGCCACGATTTTTTCGAAGTCCCGGTTGGGGCTCTCGCCCATATCCCGCAAAATGCGGCTGTCCAGTTTCTGCTCGTCCAGAGCGGGCTTCAAGTCCACCGCCAGGCGGTAGCTCTCCTTGTCCCAGTCCCGCAGATGGGCGCTGGCGCTGAGCACCAGCGGGCCGGACACGCCGAAATGGGTAAACAGCATTTCGCCAAACTCCCGGAATACCGCTTTATTCTTCCGGTTATAGGCCGTCAGCTCCACGTTTTTCAGCGCCAGGCCCTGCATTCTGCCACAATCGGCGTCGGGGCTTACCAACGGCACGAGGGACCCCCGGGGCGGAATCACGGTATGTCCCACCGCCTCCGCCAACCGATAGCCGTCGCCGGTGGAGCCGGTGCCGGGATAGCTGACGCCGCCGGTGGCGATCACCGCCGCCCCACAGGGATACGTCCCCTTCTCCCCTTTCACCGCTGTCACAGCGCCGTCCGTCACCACGATCTCCGTGGCCCGGTCATGCACCCACTCCACACGGAGCTGATGACACCGCCGCTTCAAGGCGTCAGAGATGTCAAAAGCGCTGTCCGACACCGGGAACACACGGTTGCCCCGCTCCACCTTCAAAGCCACGCCCTGACCCTCAAAAAAGGCCATGGTGTCGGCGGGAAGAAAGCGGGAAAAGGCGCTGTAAAGGAATCTGCCATTACGGGGAATATTGGCCATCAGGCCGTCCAGATCCGTCTGGTTCGTAACGTTGCACCGGCCCTTACCGGTGATGTTGATTTTTTTACCCAGGCGCTCGTTGGGCTCCAAAAGCTGCACCTTCGCGCCGTACTCCGCCGCGGTCACAGCGGCCATCAGACCCGCTGCACCGCCGCCGATGATTACAATATCAGTCATCTTCCGCCTTCCCGAAAATGTTGTATTTGGTCCAGACCTTCTCCATTTCGGCAAAGGTGTGGGAAACGTCGTCGCTGCGCTGGCGACCCACTGCTACGATCAGGGCGTTCAAAAGGCTCAAGGGAGCCGCCATGGAATCCACGAAGGAAATGGCGTCGCAGCCCACCAGCAGTGCCGCCGAGGACATCGGGTACAGAGGCGACACCTTACTGTCGGTGATGGCGATCACATCAGCCCCCCGCTCCGAGGCCATCTCCACGGCGTGAATCACCATCTTGGAATACCGGGGAAAGGTAATGCCGATCAGCACGTCACCAGGCCCGATATGCACCAGCTGCTCGTAAATCTCGCCGGCCGCGGTGTTCTGCACATAGATGACGTTCTTGAAAATCAAATGGAAGTAAAAGTTCAGATATCCGGCCAAAAAGGAGCTGGAACGGACGCCTAAAATATAAATGTGTTCCGCCTTTTGCAGCTTGTCCACCACCCGGTCAAAGTCCTCCCGGTCGATGCCATTGATGGCGCTGCGTATGCTGTCGGCGTCCCGCTGCATCACGGAGCCCAAAATATCCGAATCGTTGATCTGCTGCCGGGACACCTGGATGCGCTGAATGGAGGTGAGCTTGCCCCGGACGATCTCCTGCAGCGCCCTCTGCATCTCCGGATAGCCCTCATAGCCCAGATGTGCGGCAAACCGCACCACCGTGGACTCGCTGACATCGGCAGTCTCCGCCAGCCTGGCCGCCGTCATAAAGGCCGCCTTGTCGTAGTTGTCCAATATGTACTGGGCGATGCGCTTGTGGCCCTTGCTGAGATGGTCCATCTCGGCGCGAATGGTTTGCAGCACGTTCTGCTTCACCGTCCATCGCCCCCCTTTGCCACTTTAATCTCGTCTTCTGTGAGGTAGCGCCACTGTCCGCAGGGCAAATCACCCAACGACAGCTTGTCCTCCTGTATCCGCACCAGCCGTCGCACCGAAAGCCCCGCCTTGGCGCACAGCCTGCGAATCTGCCGCTTACGGCCCTGGTGAATGGTGATCTCCATGTCTGCATCGCTTCCGCTGCGCCGCAGTACCCTCACCTGGGCGGGCATGACACTCTCCCCATCCAGATCGGTAATGGCGGCGATTCTGTCCTCGCAGCCGTCCCACACGCCGCTGACGCTGACCCGGTACACCTTGTCCATCTGATGGGAAGGATGGGTCATGCGCTCCATGAAGGCGCCGTCATTGGTCATCAGCAGCAGCCCTTCGGAGTCGCGGTCCAGCCGGCCCACCGGGTACACCTTCGCGCCGCAGTCCGCCACCAGCTCCCCCACCAGGTGGGCAGCATGGTCGTCTGCCATGGAGCAGGTGTATCCCCGGGGCTTATGGAGCATCAAATAGGTGTATTCCTCTGGCAAGGAGATCGCCTTGCCATCAACGCATATCACAGCGTTTTCCGCCGCACGCTGCCCCAGCTCTGCCACCTGTCCGTCCACGGTGACTCTCCCCTGCCGCAGCAGCGCCTCCGCCGCCCGGCGGGAGCACAAGCCGCTCTGGGCGATGATTTTCTGTATCCGTTCCGTTACGTTGTGCCCCCTTCTTCGAAGCCCCATTCATACAGGGCGGCGTGATCCGCCCAGTCGTTGCCGTCGTTCAGTGTCACTGCCACCAGCCGCCGTCCGTCCCGGACGCAGCAGCTCACCAGTGTTCGTCCCGCCGCCTTGGTGTACCCGGTTTTCAGCCCGATGCATCCCGGCAGTGTCTTTAACAGTTTATTGTGATTGCTCATGGTGCGCTCGCCTACGGTAACACTTTTCGTGGAGCAAAGCCGCACAAAAGTCGGCTCATTGATGGCATACGCCGCCAGAATCGCCATATCTCGGGCGGTGGAATGGTGGTTTTCCCCATCCAGACCGTTGGGATTTTCAAAGGAGGTGTTCACCATCCCCAGCGCCCGGGCCTTTTCGTTCATCCGCTCCACAAAAGCATCCAAGCCGCCGCAGTGGTCGGCCAGGCACAGCGCCGCGTCGTTGCCGCTGCACAGCAGCAGCCCGTACAGCAGTTCCTCCACCGTCACCGTCTCGCCAGGCTTGAGGTACATGGAGGAGCCCTCCACCATGTGGGAAGCCGTTACCTCCACCGTGTCCTGCAACCGAGCGCAGTCCAGCGCCACCAGCGCTGTCATGATCTTGGTGGTGCTGGCAATCAGCCGTTTCTCATCCGCCCGGTGTTCATACAACACGTCTCCGCTGTCGGCATCCATCAAAATGGCCGCCCCGGCTGACGTACTCACACCGTCGGCGAAGCAGGGCACGATCAGCCCCACCATCAGCAGCAAGCAAAGTACACGTTTCACCGTCTATCACCTCGACGGTGCAGTGTATGCGCTTACAGGATGTCCTGTTCCTCTTTCTTGCGGTTGACGAAATTCTCCACCCGATCCATCACCTCAGGTACCAGCTCAATGGCCCGGTCAAGGGTGGTCACCGCCGGGGTGCCCACCGGCAGCACCCGGGTAATGCCGTCCTTCACCATCAGGAAGGACACCGGCTCCACCTTCACACCGGCTGCCGCGCCGCCGCCAAAGCGGTCGCCGGACTTGCCGTAATCCCCACCGCCGCTGCCAAAGCCGAAGGTCATGCGGCTCACCGGAATCAGCGTCACACCGTCGGCGGTGTGGATGGGCTCGCCCACGATGGTGTTGGAATCCACCATCTGGCGAATCTTCTCAATGGATGCCTCCATCAGCTCCGTCAAGGACTGGTTCTTGTTCTCCTGCTTGTCCATAATGGTCACCCTTTCTTTATCGTAATGCTGTTAAGCGGTTTTACTTTCCGCCGCGCTTGTTTCCTCGGTTATTTCTCCCGATGCGTTCTTCTTTTGTCCCTGGAAGCGAATAAACCATCTGATCAGCGGCCCCGCGGCAGAAGCGCCGATGGCGAAGAAGTCGCCCACGCGGAAGAAGATACCCACATCCCCCTCCGAGCGTGTGCCATCCGCCGTAAAGTCCACGCCAAGGTGGATTTCCGGGTTTGGTAGCTGGGCCAGCTGCTCCAGCCGGGGCATCACAGACCACATGCCGCTGCAAGCCGCGCCGTACATCTCCGCCACCACGCAGGGGTCGTCGCCGCCAAAGATCACCGTCAGATGCAGCGGGTCAATGCGAATCCGCTTTCCCGTGGCGCGCAGCGCCCGCTGCACGCTTAGCCACACTGCCTTCACCAGTTCCCAAATGTCCCAGAACTCCATTTTGGCCCGCGATGTTTTCTTCCCCGGTTTGGCCGAGGCTGGCTTATCCTGTTTCGGTTTTTCCGCCTTGGGCTTTTGGGGTTTACGCTCCGGCTTGGGGATAATGGCGATGCTCTTGGGGCCGATTTTCACCGCCACCGCCAGGCTTTCGCCAAATTGCACCCGCACGCCTAGGCGCAGTCTGGAGAAGCCAAACAGCACCGCCAGCAGTCCAACCACGATATACAGCGCTGTCATAAGCCTCCCCCCTTCGTACCTGCGTCAAGCCGTTACTCCGACGCAGTTTCCGCCTCTGCTGCCGTCTCCGCGCCACCCTCATTTTGCAGCAGCGCCATGTCCTCCAGCCGCAGCTGGCCGTCCTCCTCCATGCCGGGCATCTCTGGCAACTCGTCCAGCGAGTTGAGATGGAAGGCCCGCAAAAACGCCTGGGTAGTGCGGTACAGCCTGGGCCGCCCTGGCACCTGCAGCCGCCCGCACTCCTCGATGAGGTGCCTGTCCAACAGCAGACCCACCGTGTAAGAGCTGTCCACGCCGCGGATCTGGTCCACGTAGGCCCGGGTGGTGGGCTGATAGTAGGCGATGATGGTCAGCACCTCCAGCGCAGGCTGGGACAGCTTGGCGGGCTTGCGGATCTCAAAGGCCTTGCGGATGATGTCGGCATATTCCGGCGCCGAGCAAAGCTGATAGCTGTCGTCCATGCGGAGCAGACGGATGCCACGCCGCTCATAGGCGTAATAGTCGCTCAGCCGTTGCAGCACCAGCTCCACCGTGGCCTTGTCCATATCCATGGCGATGCAGATGCGGTCAATGGACACCGGCTCGCCGGAGGCAAAGAGAATGCCCTCAATGGTTGCCTCTATTTCTTTCATTTCCAGGTTTTCCATAGATTATCCTTCCCACTTGAATTCTTCCGGCATCTCGCCCTGGCAGGTCACAGTGCAGTCCGCCTCGCCGCCGGCCAGACGGATCACGTGGCTGCGGCACAGCTCCAGCACAGCCATAAATGTGGCCACGATCTCGCTGCGGGTCCTGCTGCCCCGAAACAGCAGCAAAAACCGGGTGATGCCCGCCTGCTTCAGCCGATTGAAAATCTCATGGGCCTTGCGCTCCACCGAATAGGGCTCCCGCTTCACGATCTCCTCAAAGGCCTTGGTGACCGGTGCCTCCACGGCTCCCTTGCGGTCGGCCACCTCCTGCATGGCCAGGATCAGGTCTCCCGGCTCCTGGTCATACTCATAGATTTTGCCCCGCTCCATGGGCTCCGGGTTGCGCACCATGATGTCCCGGCCGAACTCCCCCATGGGCCCCAGCCGCAGCGCCAGATCCTTCACCTTGGCGTAGATGTCGCCCCGCTTGCGCTCCTCCAGGGAGGCAATCAGCGCATCCATCTCACTCTGGGCCTCCTCATCCTCCAGTGACAGCAGCATCCGGGTCTTGATATACATGAGGTGGGCCGCCATGGTGATAAACTCGCTGGCCACCTCCAGATCCATCTGCTGCCGCCGCTCCAAATATTCCAAATACTGGTCCAGAATCAGCGCAATGGGAATGTCCTGAATCTCTATTTTATTTTTTCCCAGCAGGAACAGGATTAAGTCCAGGGGGCCTTCAAAATCCTGCAAATCCTCGTCGGCCTTGCCCTGCACCACTTTTTCCAGTTTATAAATCGGATTGTCCAAAATACTTACACCTCAAAGCCGACCACGCGGCAAAATAGGCGGAATAGGGTGCTGATGGCCACGTTGAGATACTGTGACGCAGCGCCCGCACTCACCAGAAGAATCACCAGAATAAAGCCGAAGCGCTCATAGCGCATCAGCCACATATAGGCCCGATCCGGCAGGAACGAGGCCAGGATTTTCGACCCGTCCAGCGGCGGGATGGGCAGCAGGTTGAACACGCCCAGTCCGATGGAAAGTATGGCCGTGTCCCGCAGGAAATAGAACAGCGTCCCCGGCAGCTGCCCGGTGGCCAGCAAATAATTGGCCAGCAGCCTGTCGCCCAGAATCAGCAGCAGCGCCAGCACCAGGTTGGACACCGGCCCTGCCAGCGCCGTCAGCGCCATGCCCTGCTTGGGGTGCTTGAAGTAGCGCATATCCACCGGCACCGGTTTTGCCCAGCCCACCCCGGTGATGACCATGGACACGAAGCCCAGCCAGTCGATATGGTGCAGCGGGTTCAGGCTTAGCCGGTGCTGCCGCTTGGCGGTGGGGTCTCCCAGGGCATAGGCCGCGAAGCCGTGGCACATCTCATGAAGTATGATACAAAGCAGCGCCCCCGCTACCCGCAGCGCAGTGCGCTCCAGGCTGGCGAAATCCATGGCGCTCCATAGGTTGGATAAATAGTGCAACGCAATTGCCTCCCAGATGATAGGCACAATTAGCCAGATTACCGATTATTATACCACAAACCCATGGCAAAACACAAGGGCGATTCGATGGCGAATTCGTAACCGTATTGTCACCCTTTTGTAACCCTTTTTCCACCCCGCTATGGTATATTGTAGACAAGATAAAGAAGGAGGAAAGGCAATATGAAGGCCGTTCGATTCGTCGTTCCGCTGCTTCTCGTGTGTGTGCTGCTCACCCTGGTCACCCTGCTCGCCCCGGCAATGCACAGCGCCGCTCTCTCCTACCTCTCGTTCAGTTTCGCATCCCTGGTCAGCATCGTCTGCATCCTGGCTCTGGCATTCACGCTTCTGCACCGCGAAAACCCATGACTCTCCCCTTTTCTCCCTTGCGCTGATCTATTGATGTTCCTTCCCCCCGCATAGCATCCCATTCCCGCGGGCAGCACACAAAGCAACGCCCCCGCCTCGAAAGAGGCGGGGGCGCTTTTCGTCTTTCACGAAGCGGCTCACCGGTTCTTCTTCGCCAGCTCCATCAGCTCCGGATACCGGCTGATGATGTAGCTGTAGCTCTTTCTGCCATGGGGTACCAGGCAGGCGGAGCAGTCCTTTACGCCGCTGTCAAGATACCGGAAGATACCGCCGCATTTGCTGCCCAGGGTGTACAGCGGGCAGTAGCAGAACAGGCAGTTGAAATCCTCGGGATGCTCCGTCTTGTGGCAGGGAAAAAACTCGCAGGCCGTGTGCTGGGTAAAGGAGTAGGCACACTCCTCCGGCTTCTTGCCCATTACGTCTTTCCGCACGATACTCACCTGCCTTTCCGCTTCAGATCAGGGATTTTCCGATTACTCAGCCTTCTCGAACATGTCCTTGCCTACGCCGCAGATGGGGCAGCACCAGTCATCGGGCAGGTCCTCGAAGGGGGTGCCGGGAGCGATGCCGCTGTCGGGATCGCCCACCGCCGGGTCGTACACATAGCCGCAGGGGCCACATACATACTTGCTCATGGTCTTGTCCTCCGTATCATGATTTTCAGGCTCGTCCTGGATATTGAGCAGGCTCTTCACCAGAGCCGGAACCTGTGCATAATCCCCCTCCTCGGGGTTCCACAGCGAGCGCACGTTCTCCTCGATGACCTCGAAGCCGCACTCCGCCAGCCGGGCCTGGAGAAGCTTCACGCTCTCGCCGCTCCAGCCATAGCAGCCAAAGGCGGCGGCCCGCTTATTCTTGAACTTCAACTGCTTCATAAATTCCAGCAGCCCCGCCACGCTGGACAGAATGCTGTTCACCACCGTGGGGGAACCCAGGGCGATGGCCTTGGACTTGAAAATCTCCGTCATGATCTCGTTCTTATCCTGCTTGGCGCAGTTGAACACCTTCACCACCGTGTTGGGGCTCTGGGCGGAGATCTCCCGGGCAATGGCGTGAGCCAGCTTGGCGGTGCCCTCCCACATGGTGTCGTACACCACCGTCACCTGATCCTCCTGGTAGGCGTCGGCCCACAGGGCGTACTGCAGCACGATCTGCATAGGATCCTCCCGCCAGATGGCGCCGTGGGAGGGGGCGATCATCTCAATGGGCAGCGCCAGCTTGTCCAGCTCCTCCAGCTTCTTGGTCAGCACATTAGCAAAGGGATTGAGGATGTTGGTGAAATACTTAATGGCCTCTTTCCACAGCAGGCACTGATCCGCCTTGTCGGCAAACAGCTCCTCCACGGCGAAATGCTGGCCAAAGGCGTCGTTGGAAAACAGAATGTTGTCCCCGGTCATAAAGGTGGCCATGGAGTCGGGCCAGTGGAGCATCTTCATCTCCACGAAAATCAGCTTCTTGCCGTTGCCGATGTCCAGGGTGTCGCCGGTCTTTACCACGTGGAAATTCCAGCCCCGCTTGCCGTACTGGCCCTCCAGGCTCTTAACGGCGGCGGCGGTGCAGTAGATAGGGGTATCGGGAATCTCGTCCATCAGCGCGGTGAGGGAGCCGGAGTGGTCGCACTCGCCGTGGTTGGCGATGATGTAATCAATCTTGTGGAGGTCGATTTCCTTTTTCAGATTCTCCACAAATTCAAACCGATGGGGCACCCACACGGTGTCCACCAGCACAGTCTTTTCCTCTTCGATCAGATAGGCGTTCTGGCTGGAGCCGTTCATAATGGAGTAATCATCCCCGTGGAAAGTCTCCAGCTCCCAGTCGATATAGCCTACCCAGCTTACGTTGCCCTTGATGTGCTTTTTCATGTTGCGCTTCTCCTTACGGCAGTTTTCTATATTGCGATTGTAGCATACATTATATAAAAATCCTGTTGCGTCTGCAACAGGATTTTCTGAATTTTGTGCAAATCCTTATCCAAAGAGGGAAAAACGTTTTTTCTCCACGCTCTCCGTTTTCACGTCGGTGACGTGGTATCCCGTGGCCTCAATGGCGGCGCGCAAATCGTTTTCATCCGGCGCATTCTCCGAGAGGATCTCCGTCACACCCTTTTTGAACGAGGATGTCACCTTTTTCACGGTGAATTTGGCCCGCACCGCGTCGTTGACGTGGGCCTCGCACATGGAGCAGGCCATGCCGTCGATGGTCAAAGTGGTCTTAATCATATCTGTTCCCTTTCCTCGCAATCGGGGAGGCGCAGGAAACTGCGCCTCCCCTGTTGCCTTATGCCTTGCTTTGGCAGTGCTGGCAGCCGTGACAGCTGCTGCAGTTGCCGCCGCAGGAGGAGCGACCGGCCCGCTTATCCGCTACCATTTTCTTCACGATCAGCGTCACGACCGCCGCCAGCACCAGCACCACCGCAATGGTGCCCAGGTTCATCTGCAGCCACAGCATCATATCCGATCACATCCTTTCCGCTTGGAATCGTCTTTTGCCATTACACCCGCACGTTGCCGGTGAACTTGGTGGCCTCCTTGTAAGGCCGCACCAGCATGTACACCACAGCGGCAATGACAACCACAGACAGTACCACGCCGATGACGTTGGCCTGACCGGCAAACAGGTTCATCAGCTGATACACGCAGAAGGCCACCACATAGGCGAAGCCGCACTGATAGCCGATAGCGAACCAGGTCCACTTGCGGTTGTTCATCTCACGCTTGATGGCGCCGATGGCCGCAAAGCAGGGGGCGCACAGCAGGTTGAAGATGAGGAAGCTCATGCCGGATGCCGCGGTAAACTGCTGCGCCAGCTCGCCCCACACGGACAGCTCGCCGCCGCCGTACAGAGTGCCCATGGTAGCCACGATGTTCTCCTTGGCCACCAGGCCGGTGACGGAGGCCACGGCAGCCTGCCAGTTGCCCCAGCCCAGAGGCGCGAACAACCAGGCGATGGCGCCGCCGATCTTGGCCAGGATGCTCATGCTGATCTCCTCTTCCTCCAGCATGCCGAAGGCACCGTCGTGCCAGCCAAAGCGGGACAGGAACCAGATGACAATGGTGGACAGCAGAATGATGGTGCCGGCCTTCTTGATGAAGGACCAGCCACGCTCCCACATGCTGCGCAGCACATTGCCCAGGGTGGGCCAGTGGTATGCGGGCAGCTCCATCACGAAGGGGGCAGGCTCACCGGCGAACATCTTGGTCTTCTTCAGAATGATACCGGAGATGATGATGGCCGCCAGGCCGATGAAGTAGGCGCCGGTGGACACCCAGGCGCTGCCGCCAAAGATGGCGCCGGCGATCATGGCGATAAAGGGTACCTTTGCGCCGCAGGGGATGAAGGTCGTGGTCATAATGGTCATGCGGCGGTCGCGCTCATTCTCAATGGTACGGGAGGCCATCACGCCGGGGATACCGCAGCCGGTACCGATCAGAATGGGAATAAAGGACTTGCCGGACAGGCCAAAGCGGCGGAACACACGGTCCAGCACGAAGGCCACACGGGCCATGTAACCGCAGGCCTCCACAAAGGCCAGCAGCAGGAACAGCACCAGCATCTGGGGCACGAAGCCCAGCACGGCGCCCACGCCGGCCACGATACCGTCAAGGATCAGGCCCTTCAGCCAGTCGGCGCAGCCGATGGCGTCCAGACCGCTCTCGATAATCACGGGCACGCCGGGCACCCACACGCCGAAGTCAGCGGGGTCGGGCTCGTCAAAGCCGTTCTCCTCGAAGTAGCTGACAGCGTCGGTAAAGGCCATGGCGTTGGTCTCGTCGCCGGCATCGGCGGGGATATCCTTGGCGTCGAAGTAGACGGCGATTTCGCTCTCCTCCAACGTCTCCTCGTCCTCCACGGTGTAAGCCACCACGGACTCGTCAGCGGTGAACGCCTTGGCCTCTGCCAGCAGGGCGTCGCCGTCAAAGTCCTCCGCCTCGGTGTCCAGACCCAGGTAGGCGTCAATGGCGTTGGCAGCCGCGCCGTAGTCCTCGGCGGACGCCTCATAGGCGGCGGTGCCGATGCCGAACAGGTGGAAGCCGTCGCCGAACAGGCCGTCGTTGGCCCAGTCGGTAGCCGCGGCGCCCACAGTGACCATGGAGATATAGTAAATGAGGAACATCACCAGGGCGAAGATGGGCAGGCCCAGCCAGCGGTTGGTGACGATCTTGTCGATTTTATCGGAGGTGGACAGCTGACCGGCGCCCTTCTTCTTATAGGAAGCCTTCAGAATGTCCGCGATGTACACATAGCGTTCGTTGGTGATGATGGACTCGGCGTCGTCATCCAGCTCTTTCTCGGCAGCCTGGATGTCGCTCTCGATGTGCTCGCGGGTGGTCTGGGAAATGTTCAGCTGCTCCAGCACCTTGTCGTCCCGCTCAAACACCTTGATGGCGTACCAGCGCTGCTGCTCCTCGGGCATGTCGTGTACCACAGCCTCCTCGATGTGGGCAATGGCGTGCTCCACAGGGCCGGAGAAGGTGTGCATGGGCACGGTCTTCTCATTCTTGGCGGCGGCGATGGCAGCCTCAGCGGCCTCCATGACACCGTCACCCTTCAGGGCGGAGATCTCCACGATCTGGCAGCCCAGCTGGCGGCTCAGCTCCTTGGTATTGATGGTGTCGCCGTTCTTCTTCACCACGTCCATCATGTTGATGGCGATGACCACCGGGATGCCCAGCTCGGTAAGCTGGGTGGTGAGGTACAGGTTGCGCTCCAAGTTGGTGCCGTCGATGATGTTCAGAATGGCGTCGGGCCGCTCGCCGATCAGATAGTTACGGGCCACCACTTCCTCCAGCGTGTAGGGAGACAGGGAGTAGATGCCGGGCAGGTCGGTGATGGTCACGCCGTCATGCTTGCGCAGCTTGCCTTCCTTTTTCTCCACGGTGACGCCGGGCCAGTTACCCACGAACTGGTTAGAGCCCGTCAGTGCGTTGAACAGCGTGGTTTTACCGCTGTTGGGGTTGCCCGCCAGAGCAATGCGAATATCCATACGATTTCTCTCCTCTCTTACAGTTCCACGTCCACCATTTCGGCGTCGGCCTTCCGCAGGCTCAGCTCATAGCCCCGAACGGTGAGCTCAATGGGGTCGCCCAGGGGCGCCACCTTGCGGACGTAGACCTCCACGCCCTTGGTGATGCCCATGTCCATAATGCGGCGCTTCACAGCGCCCTCGCCCCGCAGCTTCAGCACGCGGGCGGTCTGTCCCACAGGCACTTCTCTCAGATTGGTAACCATTATGTCTCCTCCTATCTATGTAATTACACCATAATTTTCTGGGCCAGCTTCTGGTCCAGGGCCACCCGGGCCTCCTTCACGTTCACGATGAGGTTCTCATTCACCCGCGCCACTACGATGACGGTGCCCCCGGCCACAAAGCCCAGGTTTTCCAGGTGACGCTTCACCTCTGTCGTCCCGCCGATGCGGCGAATGATCTGCTCCTCGCCCTCCGTTGCCAGTGTCAGCGGCATCATTTTCTGGATCTCCTCTCTATACCTCTCGGTGATTAGCGCAGCCTAACCATACAGTAAAATATATAGTTAGCTCTCGCTAACGTTCAATGGTATTATAGTTATCTAAGGCTAACTTGTCAACCGTTTTTTCCCGGAAATAGCGATTTTTGCAGAATAAACGCCCAGCCATCCCAAAAACAGAAAACGCACAGCCGCCATAAAGCCGCCATGCGCTTGCATTTTTTCGAGAATACTGTCACGGAATCGGTGTAAAGGAAACTGGCTTGCCATCGCCGTCAAACACTACCTGATAGCCGTGTCCTGGCTCCGGCGTCCGGGCATAGGTCTGCGCCAGGTCTGCCGGGAACCACCGCCGCAGCAGCATCACGATCACACCGCCGTGTACCACGCACACCGCGTCCCGGCCCCGGGCCAAAATGGGCGCAATGGCCTCCCCCACTCTGTCGTACACCATCTGAAAGCTGTCGCCGCCCGGCGCCCTGTGCTGCTCCACGTCGCCGCTGCACCACTCCTGAAAGGCCGGATCGTCCTTCAAGTCCTCGTAGGACTTCATCTCCCACGCCCCGAAGTCCATCTCCCGCAGCCCCGGCACCTGGGTGTGGGGCGTGTCGCCGTACAAAATGGCAAAGGTCTGCTCTGTCCGCACCATACCGCTGGTGTAGTAGTCCTGACCCCGGGGATACTCCGCTGTCTCCCGCAGCCTTCGCAGCGCCGCCTCCCCCTCCGGGGCCAGCGGAATGTCAGCGCCGCCGTAGTAGAGCCGCCGCAAATTCCCCTCGGTGAGGCCATGTCGAATCAACGTCAAAATCATTTCATTCTCTCTCCGATTCCGCAGAATACCCGATACACGCAGACACTCTGCCGCGCCAGCTCCTGCAGCGCCGCGCCGTGGCGCTCCCGCCAGGCCCGTTCCCGGTTGTCCATGGGTACCACGCCGCAGCCCACCTCTCGGCCGATCACCACCGCGTCCTCCGGAAATGGAGGGATTTCCCCCCGTCGCGTGGCAGCTTCCAGGTGATAATAGCATCGTTTTCCCGGCAAAAAGCCCTCCGCCAGATCGCAGCAGTCCCCGTCACAAAGGTCAAATTTTTCCTTTGCCCAGGTCAATTTCCCCTGATACGCGCCGCCAATCACCAAAATCATGGTCTCACCTCACGCAGGTCATCACGGCCACCCCCGCCAGCTCCCCCAATGTGAGGGCAAAGCCGGAAATGTCGCCGTTCATGCCGTCCAGCTGCTTTACGCCGCAGGCCGCGCATAGCCAGTACACCACCGCCGCCGCCAGAGGCGCAACGCTGCCCCACAGCACCATCGGCGCCACGATAGCCGCCGCCAGCGCCAACGCAAGCGCCGCCACGAAGCCGCCTCGCCCTGCCGCCATGGCGCTGTACTGGCTGGTGTGCATGGGTCGCAGCAGCAGCACCGCCAGCCCCGCGCAGGCTCGGGTAGCCACGGGGATCACCAGCACGTCGTGCCATACCGCCCTTCCCGTCAGAAAAAAGCTCCACTGTGCCAGTGCCAGCAGCACCATGCCGATGACGGCAAAGGCCCCGCTGTGGGAGTCCTTCAAAATCCGCTGCCGCGTGGCCAGGTCCCGCCGGGACAGCACCGCGTCGCACACGTCCATGTACCCGTCCAGATGGATGCATCCGGTGCAGAGCCAGGGCACCGTTGTCAGCAGCAATGCCGCCACAGACAGGGGCAGAAAGCGGCACAGCCACAGTGCCGCCGCCCACACGCCGCCCACGATAGCGCCAATCAGCGGCAGTTCCGCCAGCATAAAAGGCCGGGCGGCTTCGCCCCACCGCTTGCAGGGACAGGGAATGGCCAAAAACATCCCCCAGGCCATAAAAAAGCCGGTGATCACGCTCATATCCTCTCCCCTTTCCAGACGTGGACAAGTCCCGCCGTCACCTCATACACAGCGTCAAACTCCGCCGCCAACGCCCGGCAAATCTCCGCCAAACCACGGCGATACGCTTCCGTGGTCTCGTCAAAGCTACACCCATCCCGCCAGATTTCGTCGCAGACGCACACGAAATGGCGGCAGCGACGGCTGATATACGCCAAATCCCCGGAAAGACGCGCAACGGCACGGAAATCTATACCGTCAGCGGAAAACATCTCGTTGCCCAGCGCCGCCGTCACACTGTCAAACAGCACCGTTGCGCCCTTTACCGCATCGGCGGCGTGCCGCAGGTCGCGCCCCTGCTCCAGCGTGGTAAAGCCCCAGCCCGCCCGGTCCGCCACATGGCGGCGAATCCGTTCCCGGTCCTCGTCGTCCACCGGCTCCATGGTGGCCCAGTAGATCATAGGCCCGCCCTTCGCCAGCTTCCGGCACAGCGTCTGGGCAAGGTGGCTCTTGCCGCTTTTGCTGCCGCCCAATAGCAGAATCCTCATGGCGTCACGGTAAAGGCGTCACCCTTGCGGATGTCCGCCAGATAGTCGTCGTTGATGGCCGCCTGGGAAAAGGTGGCCATTTCGTTCATAGAGGCGCAGGCCGCCTCCAGCACCCGGAACATCACCACGCAGCCGCTGCCCTCGCCCAGCCGCATGCCCAATCCCAGGGGCGGCACCTGTCCCAGCTCTTCCGCCGCCAACTGATAACCGATTTCAAAAGAGGCGTGGGACAGAAAAAGCACGTCCTTTACGGCAGGGCAAAGCCGGGCCGCACACAGTGCCGCCACGATGCTGATGTACCCATCCACCACGGCGGGCAGCTGATGCACCGCGCAGCCCATAAACGCGCCGCACATGGCGGCGATATCCAGCCCGCCCACCTTGGAAATAATGTCAAGTATATCCTCTTTACAGGGCTGATGCGTCCTGATGGCACCGTCGATCACGGCCTTCTTATGGGCGAAGGCATCATCCGTCAGTCCCCCGCCCCGGCCGCAAACCTGCTCCACGGTGGCCCCGGTCAATACGGCCAGCACGGCGGCGCTGGTAGTGGTGTTGCCGATGCCCATTTCACCGATGCCCACAACGTCCACACCGTCCGCTTTGGCTTTTTCCACGGCTTCCATCCCGGCGGCCATGGCGTCCACGGCCTGCTGCCGGGTCATGGCCGGCTCACGGGAAATATCCCCGGTGCTCCATCGCACCTTGCGGTTCACCACGCCCTCCGGCGTCGGGGCGTTGATACCCACGTCCGTCACCACCACGCTGTCGCCGAAGTGGCGGGCCATGGCGGACATCCCGGTTTTATGCCGGGTCATATTGATGCACTGCTGCACCGTCACGCTCTGGGGGGCCGAGCTAACCCCCTGGGCCACCACGCCGTTGTCACCGGCAAACACCAGCACCCGGCATTTCTCCGCCCTGGGCGTCACCGTGTGCTGAATGCCCGCCAGGCGAACGGCGTAGTCCTCCAGCCGCCCCAGACTGCCGGGGGGCTTTGCCAGCTCCGCCTGCCGCCGACGCGCCCTGTCCATGGCGTCCCGGTCAACGCCCCGGGCCCCGGCAATGCAAGCCATCAGTTCCTGTTCCGTCATGCCCTTCGTCCCCTTACGCATGAATCCAGTAAATCACGTAGCATTCCGTCATGTCGCCCCGGTAGAGGAAAATATTCTCCCCCATCTCGATATGCCGGTCAAACAGCAGATCCGGGATGAACAGCCGCGCCGTGGTGCGCCGTTGGCCCCGCAGGGTCAAGCCCTCCTTAGTGGGATGCCGGTGCAGCTCCGTAGCCGCCTCCTGCAAGCCGGGAAGCTGCAACTGCACCTCCAATCGGTGGAGATCCTTCTCAGCGTTAATATATATCAGGTTGTCCTCGTTGCAAAACCAGTGGATATTCATAGTCCGTTCCTCTCCCAACAGTTACACTGTACGGCATTTCTGCCTTGGAATCAAGCACTCTTTCGCCGCAATTGGACAAAGCGGAAAACAACTATCACCACCACCGCCGCCACCACGGCGACCCACATCCCCACCGACGGCTGGGCCGGGTCGGACACAGCGCGCACCGTGGCGCCGTCAAAGCGCAGCGTGTAGTCGATCACATGCGGCTGGCTCATAGCCAGTGTTTCGGCAGATACGGGAATGTCCTCGTCCAGTGTCACCGGGATAAGGAAGGTAGAATTCCCCTCCTCGTTTACCGGCAGATACCGCACGCCGCCCACCTCCATAAAGTCGTAATGGGGGCTGCTCATCACCACCTTGGCAGTGATCTCCCCGCCGATGACGGTGATCTCCGCCGGCGACTGTACGCTTGCCTTGCCGCTGCCGCCCGAGAGCGCAGCGTCCACATAGTACACGCCGTCCGCCAGCGTGTTTTCCGCCGCAGTACAAACCGGCAAAGCCAGCAAAAGCACACACAGCAAGCAGACAACTATACGCATCTTATTCCTCATATCAACACCTCTGTCTCTTTTCATAATACAGCGCAAGCCTCCGCACGCACGGTGCCCGCCGTGCGCACGGAAGCTTGCTCTATGGGTAACACTTGGCTTGACGAAATTAAGCGGCAGGCACTTCCATAGGCTCCGGGTCAGACACGGACACACTATGATCATACCACACGCCCTTCTTGCCAATCAAGGCACAAGGGAAATCTTCGTCCAGATACGGCACAGGAATGTCGAAGGCATTGGCCTCATCGGTGGTGCCGTCGCTGTACTTGACCTCCTCCAGGGTAGGCTCCAACAAAACGGCACCCTCGGCCTGGGCCTCCTCGGCCGTGCCGGGATACAGGTTCACGATCGACGTACTGGCCAGCACCACATGAATGGTCATCTCACCGTTCTCCACCGTGAGAACGCCTTTCCCGTCCTTAGTCTCGTTGGCGTGGAACATGGTGCTGTCGGTGGTAAAGGTGGCGGTGTACACGCCGTCCGCCAGGGCTGGCTCCTCCGCACCGGGAGCAACCGCCTCCTCCCCAGGGGCAGCGGCAGAGCCGCAGGCCGCCAGCGTCAGCAGGCAAAGCACTGTCAGAGCCGCAGCAATCCATCGTTTCATGCGATCCTCCGCTCCTTACTTGGCGAGTTGCTCCATAGCGGCAGCGGTGTGGGCCACGTACATTTCCTGCACGGCAGGAATGCCGCCCATGCCGTTGATCTGCACGTCAAAGCCCTCGAAGTTGCCGGAGGCCTTGAACATGCTCAGCCAGGAATCCTCGTCCTCGCCGGCCATGTCGTTGTTGGCGTGGTCACCGGCCACCACCATCAGGGGACGCAGCACAACGTGCTTGTAACCGGCCTGGGCCACCTTCTCGATAATGGCCTCGCAGGCGGTATCCTCGGGCTCACCCTCCACGGTGCCGATAAACACATTCTTGTAGCCCAGCTCATCCATCATGGTCTGCATCTGGGAGTAGGTCACCTTGGCCACGTGGGCGGTGCCGTGACCCATGAACACGAAGGCGGTACTCAGGCCCTCGGCGCTCTCCAGGGAGTCGAAGCCACCGGCGCCCACAGCGGCGTTGACAATGGCCTCTGCGGCAGCCTTCTTGTCGGCGTTCACCACAGTGGCGTCAGCGCCCACCTCGCCCAGCAGAGGCTCGGCGATAACCACGGACTTGAAGTTGTCCTTATAGGCCTCCACGGCCTGGCACATCTCGTCATACTCCGCGCCGTGCATCAGATGGGTGGGCTGCACCACCAGGTTCTCCACGCCGTTGGCCACAGCGCGGTCCAGCGCCTGGGTCATGTTGTCGATCTTCTCGCCGTCACGGGCCTGGATGTGGTTGATGATGATCTGGGCCGTAAAGGCGCGGCGCACGGACCAGTCGGGATAGGCCTCCTGCAGGGCGTCCTCAATGCCCTTGATGTCGTTGACGCGGCTGTCGTTGAAGGAGGTGCCGAAGGACACCACCAGCAGCTCGTTGGTGCCGATGTCGTCACCGTTGCGGGGATCGTCAAAGGACGCATCGCCGGTGTCCAGGCCGAAGTAGTCCGCCTCTTCCACCAGCTCCTTCTGCGCGTCGGTGAGAGCGTTCCACGCGGCCTTGGCGGCTTCGCAGTCCGCATCAGTGGTCTCGGTGCGCTCCTGCACCTGGATGGCAGCAATCAGTTCATCCACAGCGGCAGCAGCCTCCTCGTCAGATACGGTCTCCACAGCGGGAGTTTCATCCTCCTGGGCGGGCTGGGCACTCTGGCCGCAGGCCGTCAGGCTTAGCACCAGGCACAGCGCCAGCACCAGCGCCAAAATGGTCTTTACGTTTTTCATCTTTTCAAATCTTCCTTTCCTCGTAGGTAAAATGCTATTATTTCGGTATCACGCCGGAATAAACAAATAAAAAGCGGGCCTTGCAGCCCGCAGCCACGCCGCGCCCCCAGTCAAGGGACGCCAAGCGCCGATCTGCACAATGCTTCGGAAGTCCGCAAAGCTGCACACGCCATGCTTCCATGGCAAGGAGGGCGCTCGTATCCTGGCTGATCGCGTCGGAGGCATCCCCTCCCGCGGCGAAGCGCCTTCCCGGTTTCCCAGTGGCATCTGCCCCGCCGCCTGCGCGAATCACAGTAACGGCCTTGCGTGGGTCTCTCACCCATCTTCCGAACGCCGTCCCATCTCGATTCAGTTCTTCTGCATCATAGCACTCGCTAACTATTTTGTCAACACCCCACCAATCGCCCTGTCTTGACAAGCTCTCCCTCTGCGCTGTATAATTCATCTGTCAATTGAATGGACAAGTAGGGTGCAATTCCCTCGCAAGTGCGTTGCCGTGACAGCCGGATGACCATGTGGCATATTCCTTTGCGGACACCGGAGGATATGAGGGCGGTACAGTGGCTGTATTGCGCCCTTACCCCGGCAGTTCGCTGTCGGGGGTTTACTGTTTTATGGATGTATTTCGCAATATCAACGGAAAACTGTTGCGCTGCGGCTATACCACCGGCTCCTGTGCCGCGGCGGCGGCCAAAGGTGCGGTGGAAATGCTGCTGGGCCAGTCCCCGGTAGCCACCGTGTCGCTGGACACCCCAAAGGGTATCCCTCTTTCGCTTATGCTGGAGGACTGCTCCTTTACGGCGTCCCAGGCCCGCTGTGCCGTCCGTAAGGATTCCGGCGACGATCCCGATGTCACCTCCGGCATTCTGGTCTATGCCACCGTCCGCAAAAGCAGCCGAAAAGGCGTAACCATCGACGGCGGTGAGGGCGTGGGCCGCGTCACAAAACCGGGCCTCGACCAGCCCATAGGTGCCGCCGCCATCAACGCCACCCCCCGCCGCATGATTACCCAGGCGGTGGAAGCCGTCTGCCGCGCCCGGGGCTATGAGGGCGGCATGGAGGTCGTCATCTCCATTCCGGAGGGCGAGGCCCTGGCAAGCCGCACCTTCAACCCCCGCATGGGCATCCAGGGCGGCATCTCCGTCCTGGGCACCAGCGGCATCGTGGAGCCCATGAGCAACCAGGCCCTGGTGGACACCATTACCCTGGAGCTGCGCCAGCTCGCCGCCACCGGCGAGCGCCACCTGCTCCTCTCCCCCGGCAATTACGGCCGGGATTTCGCCCGTGATCATCTGGGGCTTGACGTGACACACTGCGTAAGCTGCGCCAACTTCATCGGTGACGCCATTGACGCCGCCGTAAGCTGCGGCTTCCGCCATATCCTGCTCATCGGCCACATCGGCAAGCTGGTGAAGCTGGGCATCGGCCAAACCAACACCCATTCCGCCTCCGGCGACGGGCGCATGGAAACGCTGCTGACCTGCGCCCTGCCTCACACCGATGATATCGCCCTGCTCCGCGCCATCGCCGACTGCGCCACCACTGACGCCGCCCTGGCGCTGCTGCAAGCGTCCGGGATAAAGGACGCCGTCATGGCCACCCTGGGCCCACGTATTGAGGACACTCTCCGCCGCCGCGTCCCCTGCAACGTCACCGTGGGCTACCTTATGTTCACCAACCGCGCCGACTTGGGCGGGGTGCTGCTACAAAGTGATAACGCATCGGAACTGATGCACCATTGGAGGATAGAAGCATGATTCATTTTGTGGGCGCCGGCAGCGGCGCCGCCGATCTCATCACCCTGCGGGGCAAAAAACTGCTGGAACAGGCGGACGTCATCATCTATGCCGGCTCCCTGGTCAACCCCGCCCTGCTGGACTACGCCAAAGAAAAATGCGCCATCTATAACAGCGCCACCATGACATTGGAAGAGGTGCTGTACGTCATGCGTAAAGCGGAGGCCGAAGGCAAAGCCACCGTCCGCCTCCACACCGGCGACCCCTGCCTCTACGGCGCCATCCGCGAGCAGATGGACAAGCTGGACCAGTGGCAGATCCCCTACGACTACACCCCCGGCGTGTCCAGCTTCTGCGGCGCGGCGGCGGCTCTCCGGGCGGAATACACACTCCCCGCCGTGTCCCAGACGGTGATCATCACCCGCATGGCGGGCCGCACCCCCGTCCCCGACAGCCAGTCCATCCGCTCCCTGGCCGCCCACGACGCCACCATGGTCATCTTCCTCAGCACCGGGCTTTTGGAGGGCCTGGAACAGGAGCTGCAAGCCGGCGGTCTCTCCCCCGACACCCCCGCCGCCATTGTCTATAAGGCCACCTGGCCTGATGAAAAGGTGCTGCGCTGCACCGTTGCCACGCTCCATGATACCGCCCAGGCCAACAACGTCACCAAAACAGCCCTCATCGTGGTGGGTCGCGTCCTGGACAGTGACTATGCGTTGAGCCGTCTCTACGCCGCCGACTTCTCCACCGAATTCCGGGAGGCCAAACCATGACCATCGCCGCTATTGCCTTTTCCCACACCGGCATGGCCCTGGGCCACCGCCTCATGGCGTCGGTGCCGGACATGACGCTGCACCGCTGTGGCCACGGCGAATTGACGACCTGGACAGCGGACCATTTTTCCCGAAACGACGCCCTCCTGTTCATCGGTTCCGTAGGCATCGCCGTCCGGGCCATCGCCCCCCACGTGGTCAGCAAGACCAGCGACCCCGCCGTGGTGGTGATGGACGAGCTGGGTACCTATGCCATCCCCGTCCTGTCCGGACACCTGGGGGGCGCCAACGCCCTGGCGGTGCAGCTCTCCCAGGCCTGCGGCGCCCTGGCGGTGGTCACCACCGCCACCGACATCCACGGCCTTTTTGCGGTGGATGACTGGGCCCGCCGCCAGGGTCTCCGGGTAGCCAACCCGGAGCGTATCAAATGGATTTCCGCCCGGCTTCTCTCCGGCGAGACCATCCGCTTTAAGAGTCTCTACCCCATCTCCGGCCCCGTTCCCGCCCAGCTGGAAAGCGCCCATGAGACATACGATATTCTCATCAGCCACCGCAGCCGTGGCCGCGACACCGCATTGCGCCTGGTGCCCCCCATCGTGACGCTTGGCGTGGGCTGCCGCAAAAATATCTCACGGGAGGCTGTGGAGGCCGCCATCGACAACGCCCTGCGCCGTGCCGGGTGCCATCCCTGCGCCGTAAGCGCCCTGGCCACCATCGACTTGAAAGCCCAGGAGCCCGCCCTGACGGCCTATTGCAGGGATAAAGGCATTCCCCTTGTCACCTATAGCGCCGAAGCGCTTTCTCAGGTTCCGGGCGCCTTTTCGTCCTCTGCCTTCGTGCAGAAAACCACCGGCGTGGACAACGTCTGTGAGCGCGCCGCTGTGCTTCACAGCGGTGGCAGTCTCCTCCGCCCCAAGGAGGCCATGGACGGCGTCACCGTGGCCCTGGCCCTTTCCGAACCCCATTTATCTTTTCAGGAGGCACTATGAAACGGTTATACGTAGTGGGCCTTGGCCCCGGCAAGCAGGAGGGTATGACGCTGGCAGCAGACCGTGCCCTGCGCGAGAGCGAAATCATCATCGGTTACAGTAAATACGTGGCCCTTGTGCAGCCCTATTTCCCTGAAAAAGCCTACATGGACACCGGCATGACGAAGGAAACGGAGCGCTGCCGCAAGGCGTTGGAGACGGCCAACGAGGGCCACACCACCGCCCTTGTGTGCAGCGGCGACAGCAGCGTCTACGGCATGGCGGGCCTCATCTATGAATTGAGCGTGGATTTCCCTGACGTGTCCATCCGTGTCATCCCCGGCGTCACAGCGGCCCTCAGCGGCGGCGCCATTCTGGGTGCCCCCCTGGGCCACGACTTTGCCGTCATCAGTCTCAGCGACCTGCTGACCCCCTGGGAAACCATTGAAAAACGGCTCCACTGCGCCGGGCAGGGGGATTTCTGCATCAGCCTGTATAATCCCGGCAGCCATAAGCGCACCGATTATCTCCAACGGGCCTGCGACATCCTGTTGCAATACCGCAGCGGCGACACCGTCTGCGGCCTGGCCCACGACATAGGCCGGGACGGCGAATGGTGCGAGCTGACCACCCTTGCCAAGCTGCGGGATACCGCCGTGGATATGTTTACCACCGTCTTTATCGGCAACGACCAGACCCGCGTCATCGCGGGCAAAATGGTGACGCCCAGGGGGTATCGCCTTGACTGACGTACTGCTGTTCGGCGGCACCACCGAGGGCCGCCAGCTGGCCCACTGCCTCAAAGAGCAGGGCATCCCCACCCTGGTCTGCGTGGCCACGGAGTATGGCGAATCCCTCTTGCAGGAGGGCGGCAGCCTGCGGGTACATCCCGGACGGATGGATGTGGAGGCCATGGCGGCGCTGATGCACCGTGAGCGGCCCCGGCTGGTACTGGACGCCACCCATCCCTATGCCGCCGCCGTCAGCCAGACGGTGGTTGCCGCCTGTGCCGCGGCAGGCGTTCCCTATCATCGTGTGCTGCGCCGCTCCGCTATGGAGGATGGCTGCGTGCTGCTGCGGGATATGACGGAGATGATCGATTATCTCTCCGCCACAGAGGGCGTGATTTTCTCCTCTCTGGGCTCCAAGGCGTCCAGAGACTTGTGCCGGGTCAGGGACTATCAAAGCCGCCTGTGGCTTCGCATTCTCCCAACCGTTTCCAGCATCAGCGACTGTCTGGACGCCGGTTTTCCCGCCGCCCATCTCATCTGTATGCAGGGTCCTTTTTCCCGTGAATTGAACGCCGCCATGTTCCGGGCCACCGGAGCGAAGATATTGATTACCAAGGAATCCGGCGCCACCGGCGGCTTCCCCGAAAAAGTGGCCGCCGCCCGGGACTGCGGCATGACCGTGGCAGTGCTGGCCAGGCCCCAGGATTTCCCCGGCCTCACCTGTGAGGCATGGCTCCAGCGCATCAAGGAGGGCAACCTATGAAGCAACTCACCATCATCGGCGTAGGCGTTGGCCCCGACAGCATCACTCAGTCCGCCCGCCGCGCCATGGAAAGCGCCCAGGTGCTGTTCGGCGCGCCCCGGCTGCTCTCGGAGTGGTCGACGGCCCAAAAGGCTGCCCATCCCTGCTACACCGCCGCCAAAATCACACCTATTATAAATAACAGCGACGCTGACCGCTTTGCCGTCCTCGTGTCCGGCGACGTGGGCTTTTACAGCGCCGCCGCCTCACTGTGTCAGGAATTGCAGGGGGTCGATATACGCATGGAGCCGGGTATCTCCTCTCTCCACTACTTTTTTGCCCGTCTGGGCCGTCCCTGGCAGGATGCCGCCACGGTGAGCTGCCACGGGCGCCATGCCAATCTGGTGGACACGGTGCGCCGCAGCGCCGCCACCTTCGTCCTCACCGGCGGCAATGTGCCGGAGCTGGGCGACGCCCTGTGCAGGGCCGGGTTTGGCGGCCTTACCGTCACGGTGGGGCAGCGGCTGGGGCTGGATGGTGAAGCCATCACCCGCCACACCGCCGCAGACTTACCCACCCTCTCCACCGATCCCCTGACAGTGCTGCTCATCGACAACCCCGCCCCCGACGCTTCCTGCCCCACCGGCATCGACGACGCCGCCTTCATCCGGGGCCAGGTACCCATGACCAAATCCGCCATCCGGGCCGTCACCATGAGCAAGCTGCGCCTGGGCCCCGACGCCGTCTGCTGCGACGTGGGCGCCGGCACCGGCTCTGTCACCGTGGAAATGGCCCTTTCCGCCTGGCGGGGACGCGTCTACGCCATCGACAAAGCCCCCGCCGCCATTGACCTGATACGCCAGAACTGCGCCGCCTTTCATATCGGCAACGTCACGCCCATTTTAGGGGACGCATTGGAGCAGTTTACCGCCCTGCCCCCCATGGACGCGGTGTTCATCGGCGGCAGCAGCGGCGAAATGGAGGCCCTTATTGCCGCCGCCGTGGCGAAAAATCCCGCCGTTCGCATTGTAGTCAACGCCATCGCTTTGGAGACGGTGCAGCAGGCCATGGCCGCCTTTGCCGCTCAGCATATCACCCCGGAAATCGTGCAGCTCTCCTGGGCCGAGTCCCGGGCCGTGGGCCGCGTCCACATGCTGACGGCCCAGAATCCCATTTTCATTCTCTCCGGAGGTGGCGTCCATGAATGACCGTCTGTTGCTTGCCGGCACCCACTCCGGTTGCGGCAAAACCACCGTCACCTGCGCCCTGCTGGGGGCGCTGCACCGCCGTGGTCTTGCCCTCCAATCCTATAAATGCGGCCCCGACTACATCGACCCCATGTTCCATCGCCGGGTGCTGGGCGTCAGCGCCGAGAATCTGGATCCCTTTTTCTCCACCCCGGCCCAGCTTCGCCTCCATCTGGGCCAGAGCGCCTACCAATGCAGCATCATCGAGGGCGTCATGGGCTACTACGACGGCATCGGCCCCCAGGGCGACGCCAGCACCTACCATGTGGCCCACGCCACTGATACCCCCGTGGTGCTGGTGGTGAACGCCAAGGGTGCCTTCACCTCTTTGGGAGCCACCATACAGGGCTTCACCCAGTTCCGCCCGGAGAGCCATATCCGCGGCGTCATCTTCAACGGCTGCTCCCCCATGCTGTACCCCCAGCTTTGCCGGGTGGCGGAGGCGGCAGGCGTCCAACCCTACGGCTTCCTGCCCCAGACCCCGGAGGCCGCCATCGGCAGCCGCCACCTGGGCCTCATCACCGCTGATGAGATCAGTGACCTCCGCCGTCGCCTGGACGTCCTGTCCGATTTGGCGGAAAAATACCTGGATATCGACGGCCTCCTGGCGCTGGCCGCCACCGCCTCC
>JAFSMA010000043.1 GCA_017448145.1 Oscillospiraceae bacterium
CGGTCGTTGGGGAACAGCCACCGCAGCAGCGCCATGGCGATGGCCACCGTGGCCAGCTTCTCCGGCGACACCGGCAGCCACAGAAAGGCCAGGTACGCCCCGCCCACCGACACCATCCACGGGATGCCCCGCCAGGTGCCCAACGCGAAGAGGACATAGCTCCACCCGTTGGTGATCATCCACGCCACCGCCAGACACAGCAGCAGCCGTGGATTGGCGATAAAACGGATGACTTTTTGTAAAAAAATTTTCAATTTTTGATTCAATTTAACGCCTCCGCGTTCATTGTGAACAGCTCTGCGATACGGTTTTTCAGCCTTCTGTGGGCCACGTCGGACAGTGTGGGGTCGGCTTTCAGCAGCGCCCGGGCGGCGGCCTGGGCCTCGTCCAAAAGCCGCATATCGCAGCTCAAATCCGCCACTTTCAGCCCCGGCAGGCCGTGCTGCCGCTGGCCGAAGAAGTCGCCGGGCCCCCGCAGCTTCAAGTCCTCCTCGGCGATCTTGAAGCCGTCGTTGGTGTCGGTCAATGCCTTCAGCCGGGCCTTGCCCGTCTCCGTGGCGTCCTGGGAAACCAGGATGCAGTAGGACTTGTGGCTGCCCCGGCCCACCCGGCCCCGGAGCTGGTGGAGCTGGGAAAGGCCGAACAGCTCTGCGTTTTCCACCACCATCAGCGTGGCGTTGGGCACGTCCACCCCCACCTCGATCACCGTGGTGGACACCAAAATGTCCGTCTCCCCGGCCACAAAGGCCGCCATCACCGCGTCCTTTTCCTTTGGCTTCATCTTGCCGTGGAGCACCGCAATGCGAAGGTCGGGAAACACCTCTTTTTGCAGCCGATCCGCGTACTCCGTGGCGGCTTTTCGCTCGTCGGGCAGGTTGTCGCCGTCCCCCACCATGGGGCACACGATAAACACCTGCCGCCCCTCGCCCACCTGCTTGCGGATGAAGCCGTTCAGCCGCTGGCGATACCGCTCGTCCACGGCGAAGGTGTCCACCTTCTGCCGCCCGGGGGGCAGCTGGTCGATGATGGACACATCCAGATCGCCGTAGATGATGAGCCCCAGCGTCCGGGGGATGGGGGTGGCGGAGAGCACCATCAGATGGGGGTCGTCCCCCTTTTTACCCAGGGCGGAGCGCTGGTTCACGCCGAAGCGGTGCTGCTCGTCGGTGATGACAAGGCCCAGGCGGGCATACTGCACATCCTCCGTCAGCAGGGCGTGGGTGCCGATGCAAAGGTCGATCTGCCCCAGGGCCAGCCCCTCCAATACGGCCCGCCGCTCCTTTGCCTTGGTGGATCCGGTGAGCAGGGCTACGTGGAGGCCGAAGGCGGCAAAGAGGGGGGATAGATTGTCATAGTGCTGCCGGGCCAGTATCTCCGTGGGGGCCATCAGCGCCGACTGCCAGCCGTTTTGGGCGGCAAACCAGATACAGGCCGCCGCCACCATGGTCTTGCCGCTGCCCACGTCCCCCTGCACCAGCCGGTTCATGGGCCGGCCCCGGGTCATGTCGCCCACGGCGTCGTCAATGGCCCGGCGCTGGGCCTCCGTCAGCGGGAAGGGCAGGGCGCTGTAAAAACCGTCCATGTCCACCGCATGGCACACCGGCCCCGCCACGTCCTGTCGCCGGTGGCGCAAAAGCTGCAAGCCGCAGGTCAGCAAAAAAAGCTCCTCAAACACCAGTCGCCGCCGGGCCACCTCCAGCGCCTCAAAGGAGGCGGGGAAGTGGATGTTCTCGTATGCGAAGTTTACATAACACAGCTTGTGCTGCTGCCGCACTTCGTCGGGCAGCACGTCCTCCAGCAGCTCCCGGCATTCGTCCAGCCCCTGGCGGACGGCCTGGCCCAGCATCAGCTGGCTGACGCCGTGGGTCAGGGGGTACACCGGCATAATCCGCCCGGTGAGCCGCTGGTTTTCCTGCCGCTCCATCAGCGGATTCACCATCTGCCGCCGCCGCGCCGTGCCCTCGGCCCTGCCATAGAAGATATAGGTCTCCCCGGTGTGGAGGGAGGACTTGCGGTATTCCTGGTTGAAAAACGTCACGTCCAGCACGCCGCTCTCATCCACCGCCCGGAGGCGTACCATGGAGCGCCCGCCGGTGATGCGCCGGCCTACCGGTTCCGCGGCGATCATGGCCACGCAGCAGGCCTCCTCCCCCTCGGGGAGCTGGGCGATGGGGTAGAGCCGCGTCCTGTCCTCATAGGAGCGGGGGAAGTAGCCAATCAGCTCCTGCAGTGTGGTGACGCCCACCCGGGCCAACGCCTTGGCCCGCTGCTCGCCGATACCCTTGATATACCGCACGTCGGTCTGTAAATCCGCCACAATCCCGCCTCCTTTTTCTATATTGCCGCCATTATAGCAGAATTATCCCGCCGCCGCAACACGGCCATGGGCACAAAACAAGGGAGGGCAACCGCCCTCCCTGCTCATGCAGCATCATCGTCTCACATAGTGAATAAACTGATACCGCACGCCGCCCTCCTCATGGATGGGGCTTGCGTAGCATTTTTTCCACGCCGGGTCGCTGTCCAGGTCGGGGAAAAAGGCATCGGCCTCCGCCGAGGCGAAAATTTTGGTGACGTATACCTTTTGGCAATACGGTAGCAGCGCCCGGTAGGCCTGCGCGCCGCCGATGCAGAAGTCCTCCGCCCCGGCGGTCTCCGCCGCCTGGGCCACGGTGTGTACCGCTTCTGCCCCGTTGGGGGCATAGTCCTGCCGGGCCGTCAGCACCACGTTCCGCCGCCCGGGCAGGCCCCGGCCCCCCGGCAGACTCTCCAGCGTCTTGCGGCCCATCACCACCGTGTGGCCCAGCGTCAGACGGCGAAACCGCCGTAAGTCGCCCTTGATGTGGAACAGCAGCTTGCCGTCTTTGCCGATGCCCCAGTGTTCCGTCACTGCCACAATGGCCTGCATACCGCGTCCCCCTTAAATGGCCACCGGGATCTTGTCCTCAAAGGGATGGGGGTCGTACCCCTCCAGGGAGAAGCTGTCCCGGGTAAAGGCGTAGAAGTCGGTTACCGACTTGTCCATCACGAATTTGGGCGCCGGACGGGGCTCCAATGCCAGCAGCTTTTCCACAATGGGCACGTGGCGGTCGTAGATGTGGGCGTCGGCGATGACGTGCACCAGCTCCCCCGGCACCAGGCCGGAGGCCTGGGCCATCATGTGTACCAGCACGCTGTACTGCACCACGTTCCAGTTGTTGGCCGCCAGCATATCCTGGGAGCGCTGGTTCAAAATGGCGTTCAGGGTGTTGCCGGACACGTTGAAGGTCATGGAGTAGGCGCAGGGGTAGAGGGCCATCTCGTGAAGGTCCTGGAAGTTGTAAATGTTGGTCAAAATCCGGCGGGAGGCGGGGTTGTGCTTCAGGTCGTACAGCACCCGGTCCACCTGGTCCATGTCCCCCTCGGGATAGTGGTGCTTCACGGCAAGCTGGTAGCCGTAGGCCTTGCCGATGGAGCCATTTTCGTCGGCCCAGCTGTCCCAGATGTGGCCCCGCAGGTCGTGGATGTTGTTGCTCTTCTGCTGCCAGATCCACAGCAGCTCGTCGATGCAGGTCTTGAAATAGGTGCGCCGGATGGTGAGGATGGGGAACTCCTCCTGTAAATTGTACCGGTTGACGATGCCGAACCGCTTCACCGTGTGGGCGGGGGCGCCGTCGTCCCAATGGGGGCGCACGTTCTGGTCGGTGTCCCACACGCCGCGTGTGAGAATCTCCCGGCAGTTTTCCTGAAATACCCGGTCAGCGTAGCTCATGGGGGTTCCTCCTTTTCGCCCCGAGGGGGCGTCTTGTTTCCATTATTCTACCATTCCCGGCCCGCCCCCGCAAGGGGCAATCGTGTGATTCCTGCCATAAGCAAAAAAGGACTTGTTTTTCCCACCATAAGCAAGTATAATGAAGCGGCTTGAGAAAACCACAGGAGGTACATCCTATGACATACGACGTGCTGATCATCGGCGGCGGCCCCGGCGGCATCTACACCGCCTACGAGCTGCTGGAAAAGCGGCCCGAGCTGAAAATCGCCCTCTTTGAGACGGGCCATACCCTCTCCCGCCGCCACTGCCCCATCGACGGCGTGAAGGTGAAGAGCTGCATCAAGTGCCCCACCTGCGCCATTATGAACGGTTTCGGCGGCGCGGGGGCCTTCTCCGACGGCAAGTACAACATCACCAACCAGTTCGGCGGCACCCTCCATGAGTACATCGGCAAGGCGGCGTCCCTGGAGCTGATGGAATACGTGGACAAAATCAACATGGAAAACGGCGGCCAGGGCACCAAGCTGTACTCCACCGGCAACACCAAGGTAAAAAAGCTGTGTCTGGAAAACGACCTCCATCTGCTGGACGCCTCCGTCCGCCACCTGGGCACCGACATCAACTACGTGGTGCTGGAAAACCTGTACCGCAAGCTGGAAAAGGGCGTGGAAATGTATTTCGACACCCCCGTGGACGCAGTGGAGAAGGTGGAGGGCGGCTACCGCGTCACCACCAAGGCGGGAACGTTTGAGGGCCGGGCCTGTGTCATCTCCGTGGGCCGCAGCGGCAGCAAGTGGATGGAGAGCGTGTGCCGCGACCTGCACATCGAGACCAAGTCCAACCGGGTGGACATCGGCGTCCGGGTGGAGCTGCCCTACCAGGTGTTCGCCCACCTCACCGACGAGCTGTATGAGAGCAAGATCGTGTACCGCACCAAGACGTATCAGGATCGGGTGCGCACGTTCTGCATGAACCCCCACGGCGTGGTGGTCAACGAGAACACCAACGGTATCATCACCGTCAACGGCCACAGCTATGAGGACCCCGCCCTCCACACCGACAACACCAACTTCGCCCTACTGGTGGCCAAGCACTTCTCCGAGCCCTTCAAGGACTCCAACGGCTATGGCGAGAGCATCGCCCGGCTCAGCAACATGCTGGGCGGCGGCGTCATCGTCCAGCGCTTCGGCGATCTGATTCGCGGCCAGCGCAGCACGGAGAAGCGGCTTTCCGAGAGCTTCGTCACCCCCACCCTGGCGGCCACGGCGGGGGATCTGAGCCTGGTGATGCCCAAG
>JAFSMA010000044.1 GCA_017448145.1 Oscillospiraceae bacterium
AACTTTATCTTCGCCCAGTTCCTGGGCATCTGCCCCTTCCTGGGCGTCAGCAAGAAGATCGACACCGCCGTGGGCATGGGCGCCGCCGTCACCTTCGTCATGGGCCTGGCCTCCGCCTTCGCCTACCTGGTGAACCAGGTGCTGGTGAAGCTGGGCCTGGAGTACATGCAGACTGTGGCCTTCATCCTGGTCATCGCCGCCCTGGTGCAGTTTGTGGAGATGTTCCTGAAGAAGAACGTCCCCACCCTGTACACCGCTCTGGGCGTGTACCTGCCCCTGATCACCACCAACTGCGCCGTGCTGGGCGTGGCGCTGCTGAACGTGCAGAATAACTACAACTTCATCGAGTCCGTGGTCTACGGCATCACCGGCGGCCTGGGCTTCCTGCTGGCCATCTTCCTGTTCGCCGCCGTCCGGGAGCAGCTGGAGTTTGCCGATCATCCCAAGTGCTTCCAGGGCTTCCCCATCGCCCTGATTACCGCCGGCCTCATGGCCCTGGCCTTCATGGGCTTCAGCGGCCTGAAGGTGTGGTAAGGAGGTAGAAGAGAATGAGTATTGTATTTCCCGTATTGATGCTGGGTGCCCTGGCGGTGATCTTCGGTCTGATCCTGGCCGTGGCCGCCAAGGTGTTCGAGGTGGAGGTGGACCCCCGCCTGCCCCAGATCCAGTCCGCCCTGGCGGGCGCCAACTGCGGCGGCTGCGGCTATCCCGGCTGCGCCGGCTGCGCCGAGGCCATTCTGGCGGGCAAGGCCCCTGTGACGGCCTGCGCTCCCGCCGGCGCCGAGGGCGCCGCCAAGATCGCCGCCATCATGGGCATGGAGGCTCCCACCGGCGATAAGATGGTGGCCCACGTGGCCTGCAACGGCGGCTGCAACGCCAATAAGAATTTCGAGTATCGCGGCGTCACCGATTGCATCGCCGCCACCAAGGTCTGCGGCGGCGACGCCGTGGCCTGTCGCTACGGCTGCTTTGGCTTCGGCTCCTGCGTGGCCGCCTGCAAGTTCGACGCCATCCACGTGGTGGACGGCGTGGCCGTGGTGGACAAGGAGAAGTGCACCAACTGTGGCGCCTGCCGTGAGGCCTGCCCCCGCAAGCTGATCCATGAGGTGCCCTACAAGCAGAAGGTGTTTGTCAACTGCTCCAACAAGGATAAGGGCCCCGCCGTGGCCAAGGTCTGCTCCGCCAGCTGCATCGCCTGCGGCATGTGCGAGCGCACCTGCAAGTTCGACGCCATCCACGTGGTGGATAACGTGGCCGTCATCGACTACGAAAAGTGCCGCAACTGCACCATGTGCGCCAAGGCCTGCCCCCGCAACGCCATCGAGCCCATCCCCACCCCCGAGGAGAAGGAGAAGTTCAAGGCCGCCCAGAAGGCCGCCGCCGAGAAGAAGGCCGCCGCTGCCAAAGCCGCCGCCGAGGCAAAGGCGGAAAAGGCGGAGTAAATCTCTCCATAATAACAAAAAAACCGCCCGAACGGGCGGTTTTTTGTTGTGAAAGGAAGAGGCAACCGGGAAGACCGTAGGGGCGCTTCATGAAGCGCCCCTACAAAGAGAACCGCCACCTATGTTCCCGCCGTAGGGGCGATTCACGAATCGCCCGTCGCCCAGGTAGCGATCACCACCCAGGCCGGGTGGATGAAAAATGGTAACGACACTCACCGTAGGGGCGGGGCTCTGCTCCGCCCAACCCCGCCACAACCCACCGCCAAGGCCCGGTGGAACGGCACACGGTTTCGTCACATTTCGTAGGGCGGGACCTATGTGTCCCGCCAGACCCGGTAGCGCTCACCGCCCCTCCCGGTCAAATGGCAAATGGAAACAAATCAGCGCCCCGCCTTCTCCTTGGGGAGAAGGTGTCAGCGAAGCTGACGGATGAGGGGGCGATGCCCGCCCCGCCCGGTTGAATGGCACACGGTATCGCAAACCCTGCGTAGGGGCGGACGACTTACCCCAAGGGCACTGGCTCCACCATCCGCTCATTCTTCACGGGGTGTCGCTGGCGCTGTCCGCTCCAGCCTGGGGTCGGTGACGCAGAAAGGGCGGAGCAGAGCCCCGCCCCTACGGACAACATCGTGCCTTCCCGCAACCAACGACGCCGTTTCTCGATTTCGCCGCCGGGCAATCGGGCCGGCGGGGGCGTCCGCCCCTACCATATGATCCCATTACAGGTGTTCCTTCACCGTGCCCACAATGGCCCCAAAGGTGCCGCCCTTGCTGTCCAGCGCCCCGGTGCGGGCAAAGGCCACCAGCGTCATAAACAGCAGATCCAGATTTTTCTCCGCCGTCCACACCCGGTAGAACCCCTGGCTGCCCACGGCGGAGGCCACCTTGTGGTTTGCCGCGTCCTCCTCGTGGGGGTATGGCCCGGTGCTCTCCGCCCGGGCGATGGCCACGCCGTCCCGGAAAATGCGGTAGTTGACCCACAGTACCTTGCCGCTGCCGCCGCCCAGGCTGGATTCCACCGTGATGCCATTGTCCTTCAGGTGCTTGAACACGTCCACGCCGTCCAGCTCGAAGGTGTAATGGCTGTCGATGAGCAGCGCATCCCATTGGCTCTCCTCGCTGTGGCCCACCAGATGGGGCGTGGTGGTGCCGTGCTGGTGGTCGATGAAGTCAAAGCCAAAGGGGGTGATGAGGGTGAATTTGGTCATCTTGGCCTCATACAGCACCCGCCGCTGCCCATCCTCCAGCCGGTGGCCGTACTTGGGCGTGCCCAGGTCGGTGAGGAAGTAGAGCTCCCGCTCCTCCCCCTGCTCCGAGGGCCGGTAGCCCTGCCGCCCATCCATCTCACGCCTTTCCTGCAAGGCGGCCATGGCCTGCTTTTCCCGCAGGGCGGACACGATCACCACCGCCAGAATGGCGGCGCTGACCACCATCAGATAGATGCCGAAGCCGCCGCCCCCGTGGATGACGGAGGGGTCACGGGGGTCGTATTTGATGGTGATGGTCTTGCCCACCTTGTAGGAGCCGCTGGATTGATCCAGCGTTTCGGTGTAGATCACGCCGTTCACCGTGTACCGCACCGTGGGGGTATAGGTGGTGTCGCCGCCCACGTCATTGGCCGTGATGTCCACGATCTCCGCCGTGGTTTTCTCAAAGCCCCGGGACTGGAAAAAGGTGAAATAAATCCCCGCGGCCAGGCAAATCACCGCCAAAACCGCGGCGAAAATCTTCAATTTGGGCCCGCGCAGTGAAATCATAACGCCACGCTCCTTTTCTGAAATAATGTGTGGATGGGATAGTTCATATTGTACCATAATCCGCCCCCAATAGCCACCCCGCCGCCAAAAAAATCGCCAGCCGCCCAGCCCGGATAAACGGAAAACGGCATCGATACCCACCCACGCCGGATAAACGGCAAACGGCATCGACACCCGTAGGGGCCGACGCCTCTGTCAAGACCAACATAGGTAACACTTTGTCCAAGGACATGGGTAACACTTCACCTAACTTTTGAGCGGCGTTTTGAGATGAACAGTCCTTGACTGAGATCTATCCTGGCAATCTCGAAATGTCCATATTGGAGAGCCACA
>JAFSMA010000045.1 GCA_017448145.1 Oscillospiraceae bacterium
CCGTTAATGTCATTCGGCTCATATTTCCCCGCTTTCCGCAGGTCGTGACCAAAACTATTATATACCTTATTGCAGAAGTGAACATCAGGTCTTACCCATATTTTTACCCTAAAAATGTGATGTTCACTTTTGCAATCAACCGTCATCATACCCCTATCATACACGGTTTTGTGACCAAAATAAAGGACACTTATGAAATCATCCCCATAAAAGTGGCGCCACCGCCCAGGCCAGCGCTGCCGACGCCGCGGCCTGCGCCCCCTTCGCCGCCAGATACCGCCCCATGGGCACCCCCGTGCCCTCCAATACCGCCGCCGTCTGGCAGTGTACGCTGACGCCGCCCCAGCCCAGCAGCGCCGCCGCGGTGACGAAGCCCGTCGGCGTGTCGGGCAGCCGTGCCACGCCGCAGGTCAGCTCCACCGCCCCCAGCACCAGGGGGGAGGGGGTCAGCCGTTCCAGCAGTGCCGTCACCACCGAGAACAGCACCACGAAGCCCCCAATGTTCACCATGGCCCCGGCCCCGCGGCCCACCGCCGCCACCAGCGCGGCAGGGAAGGAGGGCGGCGCCCCTGCCCCGGCCCGCCGGCCGTCGCCGCCCCGGCCCAGCACCAGAAAAAGCCCCGCCGCCGTCAAGAGATGGATACACCACAGTGCCCCGCCGCAGCCCCGGGGCGAGAACACCGCCCCCGCCACCCCCAGGATAAAGGCGGGCCCGGCGTTGTTGCAGCAGCCCAGCAGCGCCGCCGCCTGGGCCTGGGTCAGCGTCCCCTCCCGGCACAGCTGCCCCACCGTGGCCGCCCCCATGGGGTAGCCGCCCAGCGCCCCCAGTAAAAAGGCGCACCATTTGGGCGGCAGCAGCGCCCCCATGCCCAGGGCTACCGCCAGCGTCACCGTCACGTAAAAGGGGAACAGCGCCGGTACCACCGTCCCCGCCCACAGCGCCAGCCCCTGCTGCACCGCCTGACCCACCGGCCCCCGCTGCATCAGCAGCACCGCCATCATCACCAGTATGGCCCCGTCCGCCGCCGCCTGTCCCACCGTGGGCCGCCACCGTTTTTCCATGTGCCTCACCTCGCTATACAGGGTATGTCCTGCCCGCCGCGCCCATGCAAGTTTTTGCCGCCGGGCGCATAGGGTGAGGGGAAAGGAAGGTGATGGGCATGGCGCAAAAACGCCGCATCCCCTGGCGTGAAAAGACGGCCCAGGCCATAGATCGGCTGGATCTGCCCCCATCCCTGGCGGCGGATCAGCCCCGCATGGAGCTGTCCGGCAACCGGGGCTTCTATATGGATCGCCACAAGGGGGTGCTCAGCTACTCCACCGCCGCCATCGACATCAACGGCGGCAGCGTAGTGGTGCGGCTGTGGGGCAGCGGCTTGCAGATCGTGGCCATGACGGACGATGAGCTGCGCATTGACGGCCTCATCGAGAAAGTGGAGCTGGTGGAATAGATGCTGCAAAAGCTGCTGAATTTCCTCCGGGGCAGCGTCCTTGTGGCGGTGGAGTGCAGCGCCCCGGAGCGGATCATCAACCTCTGCGCCGTCCATGACATCCCCTTTTGGGACGTGACCTGGCGTGACGGTTCCCACTTCGCCCTGCGCACCACCCGCTGGGGCTTCGTACGCCTTCGCGCCGTGTCGGACCAGGTGGCCGCCACCCTCACCGTCCGCCGGGAAAAGGGCGCCCCGGTGGTGCTGCGCCGGTTCCGGCGGCGGTACGTGCTGCTGGGGGCGGCAGCCCTGTTCTGCGCCGCTGTCTGGATGGGCAACACGTTTATCTGGGGCTTCACCGTCACCGGCAATCACACCGTTCCCGACGAGGCCATTCTCCGGGCGCTGGAGGGCCAGGGCGTCACCATCGGCACCCGTGCCCTGTCTATCAATCAGGAGGACTTACGCAATCATATTCTGCTGGAATTGAAGGACATCTCCTGGCTGGCGGTGAATGTGTCAGGCTGCACCGCCCACGTCCAGGTGGTGGAGCGTCACCACCCGCCCACCCTCCACGCCGACAGCGACGCCGCCAACGTCATCGCCGCCCGTGACGGCCTTGTGACGAAGGTGGAGGCCCTGGACGGCCGGGCCATGGTGCAGAAGGGGGACACCGTCACCCGTGGCCAGCTGCTCATCTCCGGCGTGGTGGACAGCCCCAAATCCGGCGTGCGGCTGCTCCACGGCCTGGGCCGGGTGGAGGGCCGCACCTGGTATACCCTCACCGCCGCCGTGCCCCTGACGGCGGAGCAATACGGCGCGCCGTCGGCGAAGCTGCCCCGTGTGGCCCTTATTTTGGGAAAACACCGGATAAATTTCCCGGGAAAGGGTAGCGTATTAGGGCCTTCTTGTGATAAAATAACCTCGTATCATTCTGTGACGCTGCCCTTCGGCTTCCGCCTGCCCGTCACCGTGGTGACGGAGCGCACCATCGACCACGCCAGCCAAAGCGTAGCGCGCACCGTGGCCCAGGCCCGGCAGGAGGGGGAAGCGTCGCTGCTGCGGCGGCTGCGGCAGGAGATGACCGAGGGCGGCCAGGTGGTCTCCACCGCCTTTTCCGCCCGTGAGCAAAATGGGTACCTGCTCCTCACCCTCCGGGCCGAGTGCCTGGAGCAGCTTGGTCGCAGCGTACCCCTGACGTAATATTTTACCTTTATACAAAGGAGAGTATCTATGGAACAGCGCATCGGTATCGAGCGTATGGAGGAGGCCATCGACGTATTCGGCTCCTTCGATGAAAACATCCGCCTGTTGGAGCAGGAGTTTGCCGTGTCCATCGTCAACCGGGGCGGCGAGATCGTCATCTCCGGCGATGCGGAGGGCGTCATGCTGGCGGAAAAGGCGGTGCAGGCCCTGCTGACCCTGTCCAAAAAGGGGGAGGCCATCACCGAGCAGCATGTGCGCTACGTCATCGGCCTGTGCCGCTCCGGCCAGAGCGAAAAAATCGCCGAGCTGACCCAGGACGTGATCTGCATCACCTCCAAGGGCCGCCCGGTGAAGCCCAAGACCATCGGCCAGAAGGACTACGTGGACAGCATCCTCCACAATACCGTCACCATCGGCGTAGGCCCCGCCGGCACCGGCAAGACGTACCTGGCGGTGGCCGCCGCCGTGGCCGCCTTCCGGGATAAGCAGGTCAACCGCATCATCCTCACCCGCCCGGCGGTGGAGGCCGGCGAGCGTCTGGGCTTCCTGCCCGGCGATTTGCAGAGCAAGGTGGACCCCTACCTGCGCCCCCTGTACGACGCCCTGTTCGATATGCTGGGCGCCGAGACGTACCAGAAGTACCTGGAGCGGGGCAACATCGAGGTGGCCCCCCTGGCCTATATGCGCGGCCGCACGCTGGACGACAGCTTCATCATTCTCGACGAGGCCCAGAACACCAGCCGCGAGCAGATGAAAATGTTCCTCACCCGCATGGGCTTTGGCTCCAAGGTGGTCATCACCGGCGACGTCACCCAGATCGACCTGCCCGGGGACAAGCCCAGCGGCCTGAAGGAGGCCATGAAAGTCTTAAAGGGCGTGGAGGGCATCGGCATCATGGAGCTGACCCAGGAGGACGTGGTGCGCCACGTGATGGTGCAGCGCATCATCGAGGCCTACGCCCGCTACGAGGAGGAAAAGCGCGCCGATTTCCGCCCCGATAACCGCTTTGGAAAGGGGAGACGCTGATATGGCAAAGCTCCATCGCATCCCCGTCACCGCCACCGTGGAGGGGGCGGCGGACAAGACCACCGTGGCCCTCATCCGCAAGGCCATCCGCACGGCCCTCACCTGCGAGGGCGTGGCCACCCCCTGCGAGGTGGACGTGCTGCTCACCGACGACACCGGCATCCACGAAATCAATCGGGACATGCGGGGCGTGGACGCCCCCACCGACGTCCTCAGCTTCCCCGCCTTCACCTACGCCCCCGGTGAGCCCCCCACGGACGACGCCGACGCCGACCCCATGACCGGCCTCACCCCCCTGGGGGATATGGCCATCTCCTTAGAGCGGGTAAAGGCCCAGGCGGCGGAGTACGGCCACTCGGAAAAGCGTGAGCTGTGCTATCTGGTGGTTCACTCCGTCCTCCACCTGCTGGGCTACGACCACCTGGACGAAGGCCCCCAGAAAAAGCAAATGCGCGCCAGGGAAGAGGCCATCATGGCCACCCTGGGCATCAAACGATAAAAATCGCCTTCCCCCACGGGGGGAAGGTGGCCCGAAGGGCCGGATGAGGGGGCGACAAAGCCCCCGCCACCCACCCATAATTGCTCACTACCAAAGAAAGTGGAGGATCACCTGCCTATGTCAACCATCACCAAAACCGCCATGATCACCGTCTGCGGCCGGCCCAACGTGGGCAAGTCCAGCCTGACCAACGCCCTGGTGGGCGAGAAGATCGCCATCGTCTCCGACAAGCCCCAGACCACCCGCAACCGCATCTACGGCGTGGTGAATCGTGGCGACACCCAGTTCGTCCTGCTGGACACCCCCGGCCTCCACAAGCCCCGCTCCCGCCTGGGCGACTACATGGTCAAGGTGGTGCGGGAGAGCCTCAGCGCCGTGGAGTGCGCGTTGCTGCTGGTGGAGCCTGTTGCCAAGGTGGGCACCCCCGAGCAGGTGCTTTTGCAGCGCATCCGAGAGGAACATCTCCCCGCGGTTTTGTGCATCAATAAAATCGACACCGTGGAGAATAAAGAGGATTTATTGGCAGTCATCGCCGCCTACAACGCCGCCTACGGCGATTTCGACGCCATCATCCCCATCTCCGCCAAGACCGGCGACGGCCTGGACGAGCTGCTGACCCAGCTGGACAAATACGCCCAGCCCGGCCCCCAGCTCTTCCCCGACGGCATGACCACCGACCAGCCCGACGCCCAGGTGTGCGCCGAGATTTTGCGTGAAAAAATGCTGCGCTGCCTGGATAAGGAGATTCCCCACGGCACCGCCGTGGAGGTCACCCGCTTCACCGAGCGTGACAGCGGCATCATCGACCTGGATATGACCATTTACTGCGAGAAGGCCAGCCACAAGGGCATCATCATCGGCAAGCACGGCGATATGCTCAAGCGCATCAGCTCCCAGGCCCGCCAGGACATCGAGCGCTTCATGGGCACCCAGGTTTACCTGCAAACCTGGGTCAAGGTCAAGGAGAACTGGCGGGACAACGTGAATTTCATCCGCTCCCAGGGCTACACCGAGGACTGATTTCCCGCACATTTCCACCCATATTTTCCGCCCCGCCCGGCCACACTGTACCGTGAGGTGATATGTGTGGACTATTGGCAGCTGTTTTCCGCCACCGGCGCGCCGGAGTGGTACGTCATGTACCGACAGGAGGCCCCATGCAACAAGAGAGAATCGTCACCGCCGGCCTCGTCCTGCGTGACACCGTCACAAAAGAGAGCGACAAAATCCTCACCGTCCTGACGGCGGATTTGGGCCGCATCTCCGTCATCGCCAAGGGCGCCCGCAGCCGCCGCAGCAAATATACCGCCGCCTGCCAGCTTCTTTGTTACAGCGACATGACCCTCTCCCCCAAGGGGGATTGGTACTATCTGGCGGAGGCCAACACCATCGAGCTGTTCGACGGCATCCGCCGTGACATCGTCAAGCTGGCCCTGGGGGCCTACTTTGCCGACCTCACCGAGGCGGTGTGCACCCCCGTCCCCGAGCCGGAGCTGCTGCGGCTGCTGCTCAACGCCCTCTATGCTCTGTCGGCGCTGGACAAGCCCGCCGCCCTGGTGAAGCCTGCCTTCACCTGGCGTCTCATGGAGCTGGGCGGCTTCGCCCCCCTCATTGACGGCTGCGCCGTCTGCGGCAAGGCGCCGCCGGAGCGCCCCGTGCTGGACGTGGTGCACGGTCTGGTGCACTGTGCCGCGTGTCAAACCGACGGCTTCAACCTGCCCCTCACCGACGGCGCTCTCCGGGCCCTGCGCCACATTCTCTACGGCGATGCTAAGAAGCTGTACGCCTTCTCCCTGGACGACGCCGGTCTCCGGCTGCTGGATCAGGCCGCCGAGGCCTTCTCCGCCGCCCAGCTGGAGCGCAGCTTCCGCACATTGGATTACTATAAAGGAATCGCAAGCTATGAGTGAACTGTTTGAAAAATCCATCCGCACGCTGGAATTGCCCGCCGTGCTGGAAATGCTGTCCCGCCACGCCGTCAGTGGGGCGGCCAAGGAGCGCTGCCAAAAGCTCTTCCCCTCCACCGACCCTGCCGAAGTGTCGCTGCTGCTGGACCAGACCGACGCCGCCCGCGCCCGGCTGGGCCTCCACGGCAGCCCCAACTTCTCCGGTGTCAAGGACGTGGCCGCCGCCCTCTACCGTGCCGACCAGGGCGGCATGCTCAACACCCGTGAGCTGCTGGACGTGGCCGGTGTGCTGACGGCCTCCCGCCGCGTCAGCGAGTATGACCATGACCACACCGGCGACCCCACCGCCATCGATCGCTTCTTCTCCGGCCTCCATACCAACAAGTACTTAGAGGAGAAGATCCGCTCCGCCATCCTGGACGAGGAGACCATCGCCGACACCGCCAGCGCCGAGCTGGGGGACATCCGCCGCAAGCTGCGCCAGGCCGCCGCCAAGGGCCGCTCCATTTTGCAGCGCATCATCTCCTCCCCCTCCTACGCCAAGGTCTTGCAGGAGGCGCTGATCACCCAGCGTGACGGCCGCTTCGTGGTGCCCGTCAAGGCGGAGTGCAAGGGCAGTCTGCCCGGCCTTGTCCACGACGTGTCCTCCTCCGGGGCCACGCTGTTCGTGGAGCCCATGGGCGTGGTCCAGGCCAACAACGAGTGCAAGGAGCTGGAGGCCAGGGAGCAAAAGGAGATCGAGCGCATCTTGCGCGCCCTCTCCGCCGAGTGCGCCTCCTTCCGTGAGGATATTCTCTACGATTATGACCTGCTGGTGCAGCTGGACGTGATTTTCGCCCGTGCCCAGCTCAGCTATCAGCTGGACGCCAGCCGCCCCGAGGTGCGCAAAAAGGGGGGCGTGGTGCTGCGCCGCGCCCGCCATCCCCTGCTGGACAGCGCCAAGGCCGTGCCCATTGACCTGACCCTGGGCGTGGACTACGATACCCTTGTCATCACCGGCCCCAATACTGGCGGCAAGACCGTCACCCTGAAGACCCTGGGCCTTCTCTGTCTCATGGCCCAGTGCGGCCTCCACATTCCCGCCCAGAGCGGTAGCGCCGTCCGGGTGTTTGACCGGGTGCTGGCCGACGTGGGCGACGAGCAGAGCATCGAGCAGAGCCTGTCCACCTTCTCCGCCCACATGTCCAACCAGGTGGCCATTCTGGACCAGGCCGACGACCATAGCCTGCTGCTGTTTGACGAGCTGGGCGCCGGCACCGACCCCGTGGAGGGCGCGGCCCTGGCCATCGCCATCATCCAGCATGCCCGCCGCTGCGGCGCCCTCACCGCCGCCACCACCCACTATGCCGAGCTGAAAACCTTTGCCATGACCACCGCCGGGGTGGAGAACGCCAGCTGCGAGTTTGACGTAGCCACCCTGCGGCCCACCTACCGCCTGCTCATCGGCATCCCCGGCAAGTCCAACGCCTTCGCCATCGCCGCCCGCCTGGGCCTGCCCGCATCCATCATCGACGAGGCCAAGGCCCAGATGGACAGCGAGAGCGTCCGCTTTGAGGACGTGCTCACCCAGCTGGAGGAAAAGCGCCAGCGCCTGGAAAAGGCCCAGACCGAGGCCGACCGCCTGTGGCGGGCCCGGGAGGAGGACGCCCGCAAGGCCCGCACCTTCCGCGAGCAGATGGAGCGGGCAAAGGACAACGCCCGCCAAAAGGGGGAGGCGGAGGCCCGGCGCATCGTCCGCCAGGCGGAGGAGCAGACCCAGGCCATCTTCGACGAGCTGGACGACCTGCGCCGCCGCCAGCAGAAGGCGGTGGATATCCAGGCCGTCAACGACGCCAAGGCCGCCGCCCGCCATAAGCTGAACGAGGTCAATGACCTGCTCCACAGCCATGAGCAGGAGCCCCAGCCCATGGCCCCCAGCCGCCCCATCGCCGTGGGCGACACGGTGGAGCTGCCCGGCGTCCGCACCGGGGCCACCGTGCTGCACGTCAACCAGGACGGCACGCTGCTGCTGCAAGCCGGCAAGATGAAGATGACCGTCAAATCCGCCCAGGTCCGGCTGCTGGAAACGGCGGAGGAGATCGAGAAGAAACAAAAGCAGCGCACCATCTCCGCCGCTGCCGCCCCCCAGGTGCGCCTGGCGGCCCGTGCCGCCTCGGAGCTGGACATTCGCGGCATGGAAACCCTGGAGGCCGAGGGCGTGGTGGAGAACTATATCGACGCCGCCGTCATGGGCAAGCTGGGCACCGTCACCATCATCCACGGCAAGGGCACCGGCGCCCTGCGCAAGGCCGTCCATGAGTGGCTCAAGCGCAATAAGGCCGTCAAGAGCTTCCGCCTGGGCCGCTACGGCGAGGGCGAGGCGGGTGTCACCGTGGTGGAATTGAAGTAATATTGTCAAATTACCCAAAATTCCCCCATGTTATCCCCAAAATATGCACATAAAAATAGGGGAAAAACCTATTGCAATCCCGTTTTATTTCAGTATAATGTAGGGGAATGAGTTTTTCGGACTCCATAGACACATTTGACGGGACAAAAGGAGAGCTGCTATATGTATACACAGGAAATTGTTGTCAAAAATGAGGTCGGCCTGCATGCCAGACCTGCCACCTACTTTATCCAGAAGGCCAACGAGTTCAAGTCCGGCATCTGGGTGGAAAAGGACGAGCGCCGCGTCAACGCCAAGAGCCTGCTGGGTGTGCTGAGCCTGGGCATCGTCAAGGGTACCACCATTACCCTCATCGCCGACGGTTCCGACGAGAAGGAAGCCGTCGCCGCCCTGGCCGCCCTGATTGAGAACAACTTCGGCGAGTAATTCCGGTCCATAAAAAATCCCTCACCATTTTGGTGCGGGATTTTTTTGCGCCTCTTTTCGGTCGTTGTCTCCTATCGCTTGCCCGCAGCGCAAGCGCGGGCCACGCAAAGGGGGCGGACAGCGCCAGCCACACCCTGCGAAGAATGAGCAGACGGTAGAGCCCGTGCCCCTGGGGTAAGTCCTCCGCCCCTACGATGGGCTGTCGCTGCCGGGTGCCGTTCAACCGGGCGCGGTGGTGGACGATGCGGGGGCTGGCGGGACACGTAGGTCCCGCCCTACGAACGGAAGCACCGTTTCTCCGTAGGGCGGGACCTATGTGTCCCGCCTTTCGGGGCAGGTATAATCTGAACAGGTTCGTTGGTTGCGGGTGGGTGTCGTTTTGGATGTAGGGGAGGACGACTCTGTCCTCCCCTACCCGGGTACGACAACGCAAAAGGGGCGGACAGCACCGGCGACCCCCTGCGAAGAATGAGCAGACGGCGGAGCCCGTGCCCCTGGGGCAAGTCGTTCGCCCCTGGGGTAAGTCCTCCGCCCCACGGTAAACACAGGTGTCGATTCTCTTCGTAGGGGCGCTTCATGAAGCGCCCGCTGCGCGGTGGCGCATTGGATGAGAGGCAGGGTGGCTGCGGGCGGTGGCATTGTTGCGGCGTAGGGGAGGACGACTCTGTCCTCCCCGGCCCGGATTGGACACTGTATTTTTTACTATTTTTCGCCGCCGTCTTTCTCATGGAAGCGGGCATACACGTTCTCCGCCACGTTCCGCGGCAGCACTGCCGCCAGCTCCTCCACGGTGGCCTCGGAGATGGCTTTCACCGTGCCGAAATGTTTCCGCACCCCCGCCTTTCGCTTCTCCCCCAGGCCGGGGATGTTGTCCAGCCGGCTGCGGTAGGCGCTCTTGCGGTGCTTCTCCCGGTGGAAGGTGATGGCGAAGCGGTGTACCTCCTCCTGCACCCTGCCCAGCAGGGCGAACAGGGGCGGGTTGTTCTGTATGCCCAGCTCCTGCCCCTCCAGCGTCACCAGCGCTCTCGTCCTGTGGCGGTCGTCCTTCACCATGCCCAGGATGGGCACGTCCAGTCCCAGGGCGGACACCGCCTCCCAGGCGGCGTGGGCGTGGCCAAGACCGCCGTCGATGAGCAGCACGTCCGGCAGGGGGGCGAATTTGGGGTCGCCCTCCAGATACCGGGTGAACCGCCGGGTCAGCACCTCCTCCATGGCGGCGTAGTCGTTGGGGGCCGTCAGCGTCTTGATGGCGAACTTCCGGTAATCCCGCTTCAAAGGCTTTCCGTCCTGAAACACCACCATGCTGGCCACCATGTCGTCGCTGCCGGTGTTGGAGATGTCGTAGCTCTCCATCCGGTGGGGGAACCGGGGCAGCGCCGCCAATGTCTCCAGGCTTTGCAGGGTGCGATTGGTGCGCTCGAAGTCGGTGGTGATGCGCTCCACCTCCTCCCGGGCGTTCCGCTCCGCCATCTCCACCAGGTCGGCCCGCTGGCCCCGCTGGGGGGCGTGGACGGTGACCTTCCGCCCGGCGTTGGCGGTGAGCAGGGCGGCAAAGGTGTCGCTGCCCTCCCAGAGGAAGGGCACCATGATCTCCCTGGGCAGCAGGGGCCTGCCCAGATAGTACTGGCTCAGCACGGCGGCAAGCACTTCCTCCCCACTGTCCTCCGCCCCGGTGGGAAATACCTGCACCTCCCGGGAGAGCAAATCGCCGTTTTCAATGTGCAGCACCGCCGCCCCGGTGCGCACCTGCCCGGTGAACAGGCCCCAGATGTCGGTGTCGGCGCAGATGCCTGCGATGACCTGCTGCTGCTTTGTCAGCACCGCCAGGGCCCGCATCTGATCCCGGAGGGCCGCCGCCTTTTCAAAGGCCAGGGCCTCGGCGGCCTCGTTCATCTCGCTCTCCAGCTGTCGCCGGAGCTGGGGCAGCTTGCCCTCAAAGAGACTGGCCCCCCGGGCGATGCGCCGGGCGTATTCCTCCGCCCCCGGCCCCTCGGGGAGGCACCAGCCGTCGCATTTGCCGATATGGTAGTTCAGGCAGGGCCGCTCCTTTCCGATGTCCCGGGGGAAGCGGCGGGAGCAGGTGGGCAGCTTTAACAGGTTGCACACCGCGTCAATGGCGGCGTGGGTCTCGTGCCGCCCGCCAAAGGGGCCATAGTAGGCGGCCCCGTCCTCCCCCGGCTTGCTCACCAGCGAAAACCGGGGATAGGGCTCGTTTTTGTTCAGCCGCACAAAGGGGTACCCCTTGTCGTCCTTCAATAAAATGTTGTAATGGGGCTGATGGCGCTTGATAAGGGAGTTTTCCAGTATCAGCGCCTCAAACTCCGTCCTTACCACAATGGTGTCGAAGTGATCCACCGAGGCCACCATGGCCCGGGTCTTCTCGTTGTGTCCCCGCCCGGCCTGGAAATACTGGCTCACCCGGTTTTTCAGCTTTTTGGCCTTGCCCACGTAGATGACCTGGCCCGTCTTGTCCATCATGATGTATACGCCCGGCTCCAGGGGCAGGCTGTCCGCCTTTTTCAAAAGCTCTGCTTTCGTCACTTCCCTCACCTCGCTTACCCATCAGTATACCACGCCCAAGGCCCCACAGGCAAGGTTGCGTTTTTGCCCCCGGCGGATTATACTATGAAAAAAACCGTGAAAAGAGGCCCTCCCCATGATGATTCAGGATATCGCCCCCCACCGCTACGACCACACCTACGTCACCCGCCCCGCCGCCCCCGGCGACGCCGCCCTGTGCTATGACCGCCGGGGCGTAGTGCTGCGCCGGGAGGGGGAGGGCTGGGCCCTGCCCCGGTTCCGTGACGGCATCCCCGCCGCCGGCGCCCGTCATCTCTTTGCCCTCGACGGCGTGGCCTGCTTTCTGGCCGCCCCGCCCAGCCCACTGCCCCAGGGCTGTGAGCTGGTGGACTTTACCGCCCTCCGCGCCGTCCGCCCGTTGGAGACAGCCTTTGCCGCCGTCACCGGTGCCCATCTCTACCGCTGGTATCGTGACCGCCGCTTCTGCCCCCGCTGCGGC
>JAFSMA010000046.1 GCA_017448145.1 Oscillospiraceae bacterium
AGAAGACCTTGTGCGAAGCTCGGCACTCTCCCGGGCCCTGAACAAAGCAATCAAGCAAGGCTATATCACAACAGGCAAAGAGGGAAATAGCACCTACTACTATCTCACAGAGAAGGGATGGGCCTATATAGATGAGCACAATGTGTTGTACTCGCCCTGCATGAGGGAATTATCCTTCACGAGGGCGCGAGATAGGACGCACATGGCAAACAATGGCACTGGCATCTACCTGGCATCCGGGCTTGGCCTTATCTGTATGAATGAAGATAAGCCCTGCTTCGCTGAGTTCGCTCGAGCCATTGGCTCCACTGCTTCCTTTATTATCCCGAGCGCAGCCCTCACCAACTATGAAAACGACAATTACTCCGTGGAAGACCTTATGCATGAAGGTGTGTACTATTCCATTGATGAAATCTCAGATGCCTACGCCAATGTAAGTGCGAAAAACAAACGCCTTGATATTATCCGGGGCTCTACAGTTGGCGTGGCCTTCTTCAAGGATCGCATTGCCTTATTTATCCTGGTAAGAGATAAAGCCCGGCATCTTCTTAGCGAAAACGAGGCTAACCTGGTAAGGTCTCTCCTTTGGGATATCAGCAGAGGTTTTAGTTACTACAACATAGACATGGTCGGCATCAGCAAGGAGATGTGGTTCTTTACGAGCAGTGATGCGCTTTTGCCCACCATCTTCCATGGCGTAGATGATGGCGTCCTTATAAAAGAACTTGGCCGCGGACGAGCAAAAGAGAAAAAGGATCCAAAGCTCAAAAAGGCAACACGCATCAAGATTGATACGCACTCCTCCTTCTCCGCCTTATATGCCATTCCCCTTGATACCCGCGAAGCAGATCGCAGGGCGGCATTCCTTGACCCGGAACGCCTCAAACGGGAAGCAGCGCAGCGGGCCGAACTGAGCAGGCGTTTGGGCGTGAGCCTCGGTGAGGTCATCTCCGTCACATTCCCGGAACTGCAAGACCTCAAATGCAAGTATGAGGGGAGCTACCCCGTCTACGCCATCGGGCCGGAAGACCCCCTGTGGGTAGACGTCATGTCCAGGTGTCTCCGCAATAAGCTCGCCGGCTACTACTCTTCCGACACCCTGGAGCCTGTACCCCACACCCGGTACGGCGTCAAAGGATTTCCCCTCATTGGCAATACACAGAGCATTGACTATAACGCGCCCTTCAAGCTCTACGCCTTCAAGGGGGCGCGGAAAAAGGGCGAAATACGCTATAAGTAGAACAGAAATAATAAGCCAAATACAATATATTGTAACAATAATAGTCTGGACGCATAGATAGTCTGAAAACCACAAGCGATAAAAAATGAGAATCTGCAACTTGTTGACGCGCGTGATAGCTTGAGGTATAATAACAATATATAGTGGTAGTTATCTGAAAAAACACAAGTTACTGGCTTTGCGATTTGTGTGTAAAGCATAGATAGGCACTATATGGCAGTGCCAATTATAACATAAACCACAGCGACCATCGTCATCGCAAGATGCTCCAAGGAGGAGCGAAAAAAGCGATGCGTGGAATATAGAGTTTAATCAGAAAGGAGGATTGCAAAAAGTGAGCAAGATTTCTCCCCAGAAAAAATATATGCTGACGCTTCGAGAAGCAGCGGAATATTATCACATCGGAGAAAGAAAGCTGCGCCAGATGGTGCGGGAGAATCCCCATGCTGATTATTATCTCATGAATGGAAATCGCGTCATGATCAAGCGCGAGCTATTTGAGATGTATCTTGCGGCAGCTACTTCGATTTAATATTTTGAAGTTCAGTTCGTGCATTTTAGCGCGTTGATATGATATGCAAAGTTCTCGTCCTATCGAGGCCCACTCTTGTACAAAAGGAGGTGCATGATGAACGTCAAGAGACGAGACAAAAAAGGCCGTATTTTGAGGGTTGGCGAAAGTCAGCGGCAAGACGGAAGATATCAGTTCAAGTATACTGATTTCGGCGGAAAGCCGAAAACGGTATATAGCTGGAGACTTGACAAAAACGATCCTACACCGGCGGGCAAGAAGCATGAACCCTCACTTCGGGAGAAGGAAAAGACCATTGCATATAACCAGTTCCATGGAATTGCATCGAGCGGGAGAAACATGACAGTTCTCGAGCTTGTGAAAAAATATGTTTCCACAAAAACTGGTGTACGCAGTAACACGAAAGCTGGCTATCAGACGGTAATCAATTATTTAGCGAATGACAGCTTTGGCAAAGAAATGGGCAGTAGGCGTATCGATACGGTAAAACAGTCGGATGCAAAGATTTGGTTAATCAAATTGCAGGAGGAACAGGGAAAAAGCTATAGCGTTATACATTCCTACCGTGGCATCCTCAGACCGGCATTCCGGATGGCTGTAGATGACGACTTGATCACTAAGAACCCCTTTGACTTTGAGTTGCACACTGTGATTGTAAATGACAGCGTGAAAAGAGAGGCCATTTCCCGGGATCAGGAACGCAAATTTCTGGAATTTATCAAAAATGATAATCATTTCCAGAAGTATTATGACCCCATCCTTATCCTCTTCAAGACTGGTCTGCGGATCTCGGAGTTCGCAGGATTAACCAAGGACAGTATTGATTTTATCGGGCACAGAATCATCGTTGACCACCAGTTATTGCGTACGTCACAGATGAAATATGTGATTGAGCCGCCTAAGACGGGAAATGGCATTCGAATGGTGCCTATGACGCCGGAGGTTGAGATGAGCTTCCGGCGGATTCTGGGAGGGCGTGCTATCCCTAAGGTTGAACCTCTGATTGACGGTTATTCGGGTTTTCTCTTTCTGGACAAAAACGGTATGCCGATGGTCGCGCTTCACTGGGAAAAGTATTTTGAGCATATCGTGGAGAAATATAATAAGATTTATCGGGAACCGATGCCGAAAATTACACCCCATGTCTGTCGTCACACCTTTTGCTCCAACATGGCTAAAAGCGGCATGAATCCCAAAATGCTACAGTACATCATGGGCCACGGAGATATTAGCGTTACACTGGACACCTACACGCATGCGGATTTTGACGATGCGTGGAACGAAATGCAGAGGGTCACGGCGGCAAATGCTATAAAAAAGTAAATATGCAGTTTTACAACTGTATTTGGCGTTTCATCGCGATAAGCACAGGGCAGAGCCGGGAATACTCCTGGCTCTGCCCTTATATCTATTACCTGCGACAAAAAACGGCGCAGTTGTCTGCCGCCCTATAAGTACCCACCTTGATGTTTACATGCACCAAACACCCCGGCCAGAGCATGAAATACTTGCGAGGAGATGAGATGAAGCGGCCATATTTTATGCCGTGACAAAAGACCCGTCATGTGATATAGTTAGCGCATCATAGAGATCTTCTTCGGAGAGGTGCCGCCACGCGAGTGAAAAAGAAACGAGAGATGAGACCGCATTCTGTGTAGCGTGGAACGGAATACGGAAGATTATGGAAGCGGGCGCCGTTAGAAAGTGGAGTTGTACAGAAGTCAGAAATACAACGATTTGTACCACTTTTGCTTGTCGGAATAGGCAGAATTAGTCTACGATATGCAATACGTTCCGCAACGCGTGAAATGCCCACAAAAGCGCATAAAACCACGCTTTTCTACGAAATGAGAGGATATGCAACGATATGCAAAAGATACTGTTCATCTGTCACGGCAATATCTGCCGCAGCCCTATGGCGGAGTTTATTATGGCGGATCTGGTGGCGAAGGCGGGGCTGGCGGGGCGCATCGCCGTGGCCTCGGCGGCCACCAGCCGGGAGGAGATCGGCAACGACATGTACCCGCCTGCCAAGCGGTGCCTTACGGCCCACGGCGTGCCCTTTACCCGCCGGGCGGCCCGGCAGGTGACGGCGGCGGACTACGACGCGTACGACTATCTGATCATCATGGACGCCCTGAACCGGCGGAATTTGAGCCGCATCATCCCCTCCGACCCGGCGGGGAAGATACACACCCTCCTGTCCTTCACAGGGCGTGACGGCGTCATCGACGACCCCTGGTACACCGACGACTTTGAGACGGCTTACCGGGACATTCTCCGGGGCTGCGAAGCGTTGTTGCAGCGGTTGACATAACGCCACACACGGATTACGAAAATCGATTTTTCAAAGAAAACCACCTCTGTCGGGCTGTTTGGCCCGGCAGAGGTGGTTTTTATATGCGGTTCTATTTCCCCAGCAGGGCGCCCACCTTGGCGAAGAAGTTCAGCCGTTCCAGCAACGTGGGGGCTTTGGGCTGGCCCTCCTGCTCCGCCTCCACCGCGTCGTACACGGTGCGGCAGGCGGAGAGATAGTCGTCGGTGGTCTCCCGGACCCGCTGGCTCACCTGGCGCATGATGGCCAGCACCCTCTCGGGTTTGTCCTCGAAATAGGCGGAGAAGTCCTGCTGGGTCAGGGCGTGAACGGCGGTGTCCTCCAAGGCCACGGCGGTGGCGCTGCGGGGACAGCTGGCGATCAGCTCCATCTCACCAAACACCTGGCCGGGGCCGAAGGTGGTGATGTGGGTCTCGTCGGCGGTGCCCTGCTCGGCATAGATGCCGACGGCGCCGCTGTCGATATCATAGAGAAAGGCGGGCATATCGCCCTGGCGGAAAATCACGTCGCCCTTGGCAAATCGTTTCGTCTCCATGGCGGCCTCCTTATGCACTGTACTGGTCGTGGATGCGGACCATATCCCGGTGCAGCGCCTCGTCGGTCACGCCGCTCTGCTGGGCGTCCATCCAGCGGTGGATCACGTGGCAGACCCGCAGGTAGTCCTGGTTGGTCTTGTGCAGCTTCTGGCACAGCCGCTGCAGGATATAGTAGGCTTTCGCCGGATTTTTTCCGAAAAACTCCTGGAAATCGTCGTCGGTGATGACCTCCAGCTCCGTTTTGGCGTCCAGGGCCACCACGGTGGCGTTGCATTCCGCCTTGTCCAGCAGCTCCATCTCGCCAAAGAAATCGTTGGCCCCCAGCTCGGCCAGCTTCTGTTCCCGCTCCGTGCCGTAGTCGGAATACACCGCCACCCGGCCCCAGAGGATGTTATACATGCGGTCGCCCCGCTGGCCCTGGCGAACGATGACCTCGCCCTTTTTACAGATTTTATGCTCCATTGCGTCCTCCTTACGGACAGTTTACTCTGCCAAGAGTATCGCAAAAAAGCCGCCCGGTCAAGGGAGAAAACGGCTTTATTTCAGGAAAAAGCGGCCATCAGCCCGGAAAGACCCTGTTCACGGTAGAGGGCCTTGTAGTAGCTGACCTCATCCTGGATGATGACGTCGATCATCCGCATGCCCAGCACCTCCACCGGGGCCTTGTCGTCGGTGAGCAGGTAAGCGCCGGGTACATAGTCGGTGAGGTGGTCGGCCACCCGGGTGAGGAGGGCGGCAAGGTCGCCGTCGGTGACGGCGGAGAGGCCCTCGGTGAGCCGCTGGGCCAGAGGGACGTCCTCCATGGCGGCGAACAGCTCCCGGTTGGTGGTGCGGGGCACGTCCACCGTGGCCACCTGGGGGAACACAGCGGCGATGGTGTCGGCCAGATAGGCGTTGATGCTGCCCTCCCCGTCAGAGTGCATATTCATGTTCACCACCATGACGCCGCCGGGCTTCAGGTGATCCCGCACCAGGGTAAAGAACTCCACCGACGACATCTGGAAGGGGATGGTGATGTCCTGGTAGGCGTCCACCAAAATCACGTCATACAAATCGTCCACCGCCATCAGGTAGGCCCGGCCGTCGTACTCCGTCACGGCGATCTCGTCGCTCATGGCGAAGTATTCCCCCGCCAGGGCGGTGATTTTGCCGTCGATCTCCACGCCGGTGACGGTGCAGCCGGGAAAGCGCTCCCGGCAGGCGGTGGCATAGGTGCCGGTGCCGTTGCCCAGCACCAGCACGTCCGGGGTCTCCGCCCCCGCCATCACCGGGGCGGCCAGGGCGTAGTCGTAATACATGCCGGTGAGACCGCCGTTTTTCATTTTAACGGACTGGACGCCAAAGAGCACGTTGGTGCTCAGGGCCACCTGGCGATCGTCCTCCTTGACCTGCAAGTAGTTGTACACCGACTCACCCTCATAGCGCAGGTCCTTTTCCCAGAAGGCGAAGGAATCGCTGCGGCCCAGCACAGCGCACAGCAGGAACAGGGCAACGGCGGCGGCGGAGCCCTTTTTGCCTACGCCGGAGGACAGGAAGAAAATGAGGGCGATGGCCAGCAGCACCCCGGCAAACAGCAGGAAGGTCACCGACGTGCCCACGGTGGGGATGGTGACGAAGGTGGGCAGGAAGGTGCCCAGGATGCTGCCCACGGTGTTGCAGGCCCCCAGGCGGCCCACGGTGCGGCCGCCTTCGTCCAGCGTCTCCACGGCGGCCTTGGTGAGAGAGGGGGTGACGGTGCCCAGCAGGAACAGGGGGAACACGAAGATCACCAGGCAGGAGGCAAAGGCGGCGATGACCAGCAGATGGGTGCTGACAGTGAAAATCAGCAGCGCCGACACGCCTAAAATCAGATATTTCCCCACCACCGGGATGGCGGCGATCCACACCGCGGCGATGGCGATGCGGCGGTAGAGCCGGGCGGGGTCCGGATTCTTGTCGGCGGCCCGGCCACCGTACAGGTTCCCCGCAGCCATGGCGATCATGATGGTGCCGATGATGATGGTCCACACGATCTGGGAGGAGCTGAAATAGGGCGCCAGCAGCCGGCTGGCCCCCAGCTCCACCGCCATCACCGACACCCCGGCGAAGAACTCTGTCACATACAGGAACCATTTATTCCGCAAAATGGGATACTCTTTCATAGTTGCCTCCGGTAAAAAATGTCATCTGGGCCAGTGTACCACGGTTTACGGGATTTGCCAAGGGGAAGAATGGAAGCTGATTTGCATTCGCCGCTTTTCGTGGTATAATGGGGAAAAAGATGGAAAGGAATTGGTTTTCCCTATGCTTCTGATGCGACCCTTTGGGGAGGAATACGAGCCAAAACGGTGGTGGATCGGGCCGGTACTGCTCATCTGCTACGTGCTGCTGCCCTACCCGGTGATGGATGGGCTGTGGCTGGCGGCGGAGTGGAGCGACAGGCTTTACGGTTTCCTGGCGGTGGACAGCAATCTGGATTTGCTGTTCGACCTGTACGACGTGGCGCTGTGCCTGGCGGCGGTGTGGCTGCTGCGGCGGCCCCTGGCCCAGGCCTGGGCGGGACTGCGGGCCTATCCCAAGGGACGGCTGGTGGTGACGCTGTTGCTGCTGCCGGTCATCGACGAGGCCATGACCTGGGCGGAATGGCTGATAACCGACTGGCTGGAGGGCACCATGGGCGTGGTGTCCGGCAACCAGTCCGCCATCGAGGAACTGGCCGCCACGGGCACCCACACCTGGCTGTTCATCCTGGTGACGGCGGTGGCGGGGCCCATTTTGGAGGAGCTGATTTTCCGCTACGGCATTTTCCGGCCCCTGGAGCGGCGCAGCCGCTTGGCGGCCTATGTGGTGACTGCGGGGCTGTTCGCGCTGATGCACGTGTGGGCCTACGCGGTGTTCGACGGGGATTGGTGGCAGATGCTGGACGGCCTTGTCTACCTGGTGGGCGGCGTGGTGCTGACGGCGGTATACGACATCAGCGGCAACATCACCTTTTCCATCTTGCTCCACATATGGTGCAACAGTCTGGCGACCTATTACATGCTGCTGCCGGCATAACAGAAAAACCGCTGCCTCCACGGCAGCGGTTCAGCCTGTCAAAAAACGGCTATGCCGTTTTTTGACAATGGGATTGCAGTCTACTGCGCGCGCGAATAGTGCGCCAAAGGCGCACTATTCGCACACTTCGTAGCCTGAGAAGTGAAAAAACTGACGCGCATGTCGTCAGTTTTTTCGGATTTCATGGGTTCGCGCCGGCGGGCGCGAAATCTGCGATGCGTTTTTGCCAATCTGCCCGCGGCCTCCACGGCAGCGGTTTTCCTCTGTCTGAAACTGGTTTACATAATACCTGTAATAAAGATCTCCAGGCCGATGGCGATGAG
>JAFSMA010000047.1 GCA_017448145.1 Oscillospiraceae bacterium
CTGAGAAGTGAAAAAAGTGACGCGCATGTCGTCACTTTTTTCGGATTTCAATGGTTCGCGCCTGCGGGCGCGAAATCTGCGATGCTTTTTTGACAATCTAAGGGCTGGCTTTCCTTCGGGAACGCCGGCCCTGCTTTACTGTTTCCGGCTCAAAAATGCGGTTTTTTCGTGGATTTGGACAAAACTTACATTTCATTTTCGGCAGATGGGGCACAATGCCTTTGTTGACCGTGTTCGCGGAAGCATGGTAAAATAATTTATTATCACTATATCATTGGAGAGAGGCGGCGAGGCAAAGGTGGCAATGTGGTTGGGGCTGTTCGCCCTGTGGCTCGTTCTCAACGGGCGCATCACGGTGGAAGTCTGCCTGGTGGGCGCGGTGATGGCGGCGGGCGTATACGCCTTCTGCGTGAAGGTGCTGGGCTACCGCAGCAGCGGCGAGAAGGGGCTGTGGAAGCGGCTGTGGCGGTACGGCCGGTACGCACTGGTGCTGATCGGGGAGATACTGAAGGCCAACTTCGCGGTGATGCGGGTGATACTGACGCCGCCCCACCAATATGACGCCGCCATTGTGCGCATCAAGGTGCCGCTGCAGCGCAACAGCTCCAGGGTGATCCTGGCCAACTCCATTACACTGACGCCGGGGACGGTGACGGTGGCCCAGGAGGGAGAGGACTTCCTGGTGCTTTGTCTGCACAAGAAGGACGCCTATGAAATCCCAGGCTCGCGGCTGGTGAAGCTGCTGCGGGAGGTGGAGGAAACGGGATGGAACTGATCGACAAATGCTATGAAGCCCTGTTTTGGGTCGTGCTGGTGGCGCTGGCGGTATGCGTGGTGGTGGCGCTGGTGTATATCTTCCGCTCCAAGCTGACGGTGGATCGCATCATCGGCATCAACCTTATCGGCACCACGGTGGTGATCACCATTGCGCTGCTGACGTTCGTGCTGGGCGAGCCCTTTTTGGCGGACGTGGCCATGATTTACGTGGTCATCTCCTTTATCGCGGTGATGACGCTGTGCCGCATTTACATCAACCTGTACGCCCGGCGGCGGAGGGAGAAGGAGGGCGAGGAGACGTGATCTGGCAATGGATTCGCTTCGGACTGGTGGCGGCGCTGCTGCTGTCGGGGCTGTTCACGCTGGTGGTGGCGCTGGTGGGACTGTTCCGGTTCCAATTCGCCCTGAACCGCATCCACGCCGCCGCCATGGCGGACACGCTGAGCCTGCTGCTGTTTATCGCCGCCGTGGCGGTGGCAGTGGGCTTCCACGCCGTGGCCTGGAAGCTGGCGCTGGTGGTGGCGTTGCAGTGGTGCACCTCCCCCCTGTCCAGCCACGTGCTGAGCCGATTTGAATACATGGTGGACGACAACCTGAGCGCCCACGTGGACATAGCCGACGCGCATTTTCGGGAGGGAGGCGAGGCCAAATGATGACGGTATTCCGCGTGATTTTGCTTATCGGACTGGTGGGGTGCGCCATTGCCACCGCCATCGTGCGCAAGCCCATGCAGGCGGTGATCATCTACTCCGCCTTCTCCGTGGTGCTGGCGGTGCTATGGATCACGCTGGAGGCGCCGGATTTGGCGGTGACAGAGGCGGCGGTGGGCGCCGGGGTGACGGGAACGCTGCTGTACCTGACGCTGCGGCGGCTGAACCTTATCGACCAGGACGAGGCCCACAAGGAAAAAATGCGGGAGGAGGCGGACGAGCATGGCAAATTCTGACAGTGCCTTCCGCCGCTGGCTGCGGGGCGAGGTGGATTTAAGCGCCGAGCTGCGGACGGCGGAGATGCCTGCGCCGCCGGAGGGGGAGCGATATGAGCCCCGGCACCACCCGGCGCTGATCCGCATGATTGCCCGGCAGAGCCACCGGCTGTATGTGGCGCTGGTGGCGGTGCTGTGCGTGGTGCTGTTTACGGTGCTGCTGCTGGCGGCAGCCAATCTGCCCGCCTACGGCGACGCGGAGGCGCCTACCAACAACCAGGTTTCTGAACGTTATGTTAACCAAGGCGTGGAGGAGACCGGGGCGCTGAACGCGGTGGCGGGGATGATGCTGGACTACCGGGCCTTCAATACGCTGGGCGAGAGCTTCGTGCTGTTTGCCGCATTGTGCGTGGTGACCGTTTTGATGACCCGGGGACGGCGGAAGCACCCGCTGCCCTCGGAGACGGACTATGCCGACTATTATGCCGACCCCATCGTGCATACCATGTGCAAGGTGATTATCCCGGTGATATTGGTCTTTGGGGTGTACGTGTTGGTGAACGGGCACCTGTCCCCCGGCGGCGGGTTCTCCGGCGGGGCCATCCTCTCCAGCGCCCTGATCATCTACGCCATGGTGTGGGGCGACGAGCGGGCCCACGGCGCCATCCGGGAAAGCACCGTCCGACGGACGGCGGCGCTGGCGCTGGGCTTTTACGCGGTGAGCAAGACCTGCTCCTTTTACATGGCAGCCAACGGCCTGACCGGCGTGGCCTCCCCCGGCGTGCCGGGGCGGATCTTCTCGGCGGGGCTGATTCTGCCGCTGAACGTGGCGGTGGGGCTGGTGGTGTGCTGCACCATGTACAGCTTCTACATGTTCTTCCGAAGGGGGGCGCTGTGATGGGGGCCATGTTTGACCACCTGCTGCACAACTACGAGGAGGCGGCGGCTATTGCGCTGCTGAGCATTGGGTTCTGTATGCTGCTGTTCGACCGGAACTTGCTGAAGAAGGTCATCGGGCTGGATATTATGAACTCCGGCGTGTTTCTGTTGCTGGCGGACCGGGGGTATATCGCCGGGGGCAAGGCCCCTGTTATGACGGAGGCTGCGGCGGAGGCGACGCGTTATGTTAACCCCATCCCCGCCGGATTGGTGCTGGTGGGCATCGTGGTGTCGGTGAGCATGTCGGCGCTGATGCTGGCGCTGACGGTGCGGGTATACCAGACGTACCGGACGCTGGACGTGGATCACCTGTACATGCTGATGAGCCACCGGCGGAAGGGAGGCCGGGCATGAGCTTGGTGCAGAGCTTCCCCCTCTTCTCCATCGTGTTGGGGCTTTTGTGCGCCGTTGTCTGCTTTGTGACGCCAAAGCAGTGGGGCCGACGAATCACCCTGGCGCTGCTGCTGGCAAGCTGCGTGATGCAGGGGTGGGTGTTGCGGTTTTGTTATGGTAACCAAGCAGGCTATACCTATCAGCTTGGACACTACCCGGCGCCCTGGGGCAGCGAGATCACGGCAGGGCTGCTGGAGCCGGGCCTGGGGCTGCTGTGCAGCGCGGTGATGCTGCTGGCGGTGATCGGCGGCGGGCGCCACATTGGGCACGACGTGGCCGACGGCAAGCAGCACCTGTACTGGGTGGCGGTGGACCTGACGCTATCAGCGCTGCTGGCCATGTGCTATACCAACGATATTTTCACAGCGTATGTATTCATCGAGATCTGCACCATCTCCGCCTGCGCGCTGCTGGCGGTGCGGGAGGGCGGACGGAGCCTGATTGCGTCGGTGCGGTACATGGTGTTCGCCCTCATCGGCTCCAGCCTGTTCCTCATTGGGGTGGTATTCACCTACGCCGTGACGGGGCAGCTGCTGTTTCCGCAGCTGCGAGAGGCGGTGGCGGCGCTGTGGGCGGCGGGGACGTATCGCTTCGCCATGACGGTGGCTATCGCTCTGATGACGGCGGGGCTGGCGGTGAAAAGCGGGTGCTTCCCCTTCCACGGCTGGCTGCCCGACGCCCACTCTCAGGCCACCACGGCGTCCAGCTGCATTCTCTCGGGCGTGATCGTGAAGGGCTACGCGGTGCTGCTGATAAAGATCATCTACCGGGCCATCGGCGCTGAGGTGTTTATGGCCTCGGGGGCACAGCACGTGCTGCTTTTGCTGGGCATCGGCGGCATGGTGGGGTGCAGCATCGACGCCATTTTCGCCAAGCGGCTGAAGGTGATGATCGCCTTTTCTTCGGCGGCCCAGATCGGGTATCTCTTTATGGGCATCGGCATGGGCACCGCAGCGGGACTGACGGCGGCGCTGCTGCAAATCGTGAACCACGCCATCACCAAGCCTATGCTGTTCCTCTCCGGCAGCCAGCTTGCCGACGCCTCCCACGGGCGGATGGACTTCCCCAGCCTGCGGGGCGCGGGGCACCGGAACGTACCGGCGGGGATCCTGTTCACCATAGGCGCGGTGTCCATGGTGGGCGTGCCGCTGCTGGCGGGCTTCATCCCCAAGCTGTATTTCGCCAGGGAGGCCTTTACCCTGGGCTGGCAGCGGTGGCCGGTGCTGCTGGGGCTGGCGGTGTCCACGGTGCTGAACGTGCTGTATTTTCTGTACACGGCGGTGCTGATCTGGCTGCCCCAGGAGGCGGATTGCCGGTTTAAGCCGGTAACGCCCCACTGGGACGAGTTTGTGCCGGGGTTTGTGTTGGCCGGGCTGAACGTGGCCATGGGCATCCACCCGGGGCCGCTGGTGGCGCTCATCGAAAAGGCCGTGGCGCTGCTGGGCCGGTAAAGGAGGGAGAAAAGGGATGCTATATGGCATGATATTACTGCCGGTGGCTATGGGCCTTTTCTGCGCCTTTACCAGGGGCCAGCAGCGGCGGCTGCGGACGGCGGTGCTGCTGACGGGGCAGATCGTTCTGCTGTGTCTGGCGCTTTACGCCGCCCTGTCGGGGCGGGACTACGCCACCCCTGTATGGCACATGACGGAGAGCCTCACCTTTTCCCTGCGGCTGGACGGCGTGGGGATGCTGTTCTGCTGCCTCACCGCCTTTTGCTGGCTGCTGACCATCCCCTACGCCAGCGTGTACATGCCCCACGAGGGGGGCGAGCCCCGTTTCTACGCCTTTTTGTTCTCCACGGAGGCGGCGGTAATGGGGGCGGCGCTGGCGGCGGATGGCATGACGCTGTATCTGTTCTTTGAATTGACCACGGTGCTGTCGGCCCCGCTGGTGCTCCACCAGCAGCACGGCAAGGCGCTGCTGGGGGCCTCCAAGTACCTTTACTACTCCATCGGCGGGGCGTTTCTGGCACTATTCGGCCTGACGGTATTGCAGCAGCACTGCGCCACGCTGGCCTTTGTGGCGGGCGGGTCGCTGCTGCCGGGCCACGACACGCCTCTGGTGCTGGCGGCGGTGTTCTGCGCCATGGTGGGCTTCGGCGCCAAGGCGGGCCTTTACCCCCTCCACAACTGGCTGCCCTCGGCCCACCCGGCGGCACCGGCACCGGCCTCAGCCCTGCTCAGCGGCATCATCGCCAAGTGCGGCGTGCTGGCCATATTGCGGCTGCTCTACTTCGTGGTGGGGCCGGAGGCCATACGGGGCACATGGGTGCAGACGGCGGCGCTGGTGCTGACCACCCTCACCATCGCCTTGGGCTCCTATATGGGCTGCCTGGAATGGGGGCTGAAAAAGCGGCTGGCCTACTCCAGTATCTCCCAAATTTCCTATGTACTGCTGGGTATCTTCCTGCTGACGGAGCGGGGCGTGATGGGTGGCATGTTGCAGCTCTTCTTCCACGCATTGGCGAAAATCGCCATTTTCCAGGCGGCGGGGGCCATCATACTGCTGACGGGGTACACCCGGATCGACCAGTTCCGGGGGCTGGGGCGGCGGATGCCGCTGACCATGCTGTGCTTCACAGTGGTGAGCCTGTCGCTGGTGGGCATTCCGCCCTTCGGCGGCTTTTGGAGCAAATGGTACCTGGCTACGGCGGCCCTGGCGGCGGCGCCGGGGGCGCTGGGGTACGTGATTCCGGCGGTGTTGATCCTGTCGGCGCTGCTGACGGCGGGGTATCTGGCCCAGCCCATTATTTCCGCTTTCTTCCCCGGCCGGGACTGCCCGGAGGAGCTGCTCACACCGGTGGACGAGCCACCGGCCATGATGACCTCGCTGGTGATTTTTGCCGCCCTCAGCGGCCTGCTGGGCTTTGCGCCCAATGTGGTGCTCTCGCTGATGGAAAAGCTGGCGGCCTGCGTACTGTGAAAGGAGGGGACGGACGATGGCAATACTGTGTATGGCGGTATTCCTGCCCATGGCGGCGGGACTGCTGGGCCTGATCCTCCCCTTCCCCACCGAAGGGGCCCGGCGGTGGTACCACTGCGGTCTGATTGCGGCCACGGCGGCCCTGGCCTGGGTGGCCGTGTTGCGCCTGGGCGGGGAGGGCTACACCCTGTTCCGCTTCTCCCCCGGCCTGGTCTTTGCTTTCCGATTGGACGGGGCGGGCCGGCTGTTTGCCGGTCTGGTGGCCACGCTGTGGCCCTTTACCACGGTGTACGCCCTGGACTACATGCGCCATGAGGGGCGTCCGGCGGTGTTCTGGGCCTTCTTTACGGCGGCCTTCGGCATTACGCTGGGCATCGCCTTTGCCGCCGATCTGCTGACGCTGTACGTCTTTTACGAGCTGCTGACGCTGGCCACCATCCCCCTGGTGATGCACGCCATGACCCGCACCGCCATACAGGCAGGCATACGGTACATGGTGTACGCCATGTCCGGGGCGGCGCTGGGCTTCATCGGCCTGGTGTATCTCCTCCGCGCCGGGGCCCAGGGCTTCGCGGCGGGAGGCCACGGGGCGCTGCTCGCCGGGGGCGGGGCGCTGCTGCCCCTCGTGTTCGCAGTGTCCTTTGTGGGCTTTGGGGTGAAGGCGGCCATCTGGCCCCTCCACGGCTGGCTGCCCGCCGCGGCGGTGGCCCCCACGCCGGTGACGGCGCTGCTCCACGCGGTGGCGGTGGTGAAGGCGGGCGCCTTCGCCTGCCTGCGGCTGACCTGGTACTGCTTCGGGCCGGAGGTGCTGCGGGGCACCTGGGCCCAGTACGCCGTGATGGCCCTGGCGGCGGTGACGGTGCTGTACGGCTCCGGCATGGCGCTGAAGGAGCGGCATTTCAAGCGGCGGCTGGCCTACTCCACCATTGCCAATTTGAGCTACATCCTCTTTGCCGTCACGCTGATGACGGAGGAGGGCATGGCGGCGGCGCTGCTGCACCTGGTGGCCCACTCGGTGGCCAAAATCATGGCCTTTTTCTGCGCCGGGGCGGTGCTGCACTACGGTCACCGGGAGCAGGTGGCGGAGCTGGAGGGGCTGGGACGGCGGATGCCCGTCACCTTCGGCTGCTTTGCCGTGGCGGCCTTTGCCCTGACAGGCATCCCGCCCTTTAACGGCTTTGTCAGCAAGTGGTACATCGGTCTGGCGGCGGTGGGGGACGGCGGCGGATTGGCCCTGGCGGGCTTCGGCGCGGTGCTGCTTTCGGCGCTGCTGACGGCCATATACCTGTTCCAAATCGTAATCGCCGCCTTTTTCCCCCAGGTGGATCACCCGCTGCCGGAGAGGGCCGGGGAGGCGCCCTGGCGGATGCTGGCGCCTATGGTGCTTTTGGCGGCGCTGTGTTTGCTGATGGGACTGTTCCCAGGCGGACTGCTGGGTTTTATCCGAGAGGCGGTGGCGGTATGATGGTTTATTTCGTGCTGTTTTTCCCGCTGGCGGCGGCACTGCCGGTGCCGCTCTTCCGGACGGACGAGCGGCGGGGACGGTGGGCAACGGCAGCCTGCCTCATTGCCCTGACGGCCACGGTGGTGACCGGGGTAACGCGGTACGGCAGCGAGACGGTGCTTCCCGCGCTGCGGCTGCACCTGGCTTTTGACGGCTTCCGGGTGCTGTACGCCGTCATCGTGTGCTTTATGTGGGCTATGGCGGCTCTGCTGTCGCCGGAGTATTTTGCGGGGCACCGCCACACGGCCCGGTACTATTTCTTCTTTTTGCTGACCCTGGGGGCCACGGTGGGCGTGTTTCTGGCGGCGGATCTCTACACCCTGTTCCTGTTCTTCGAAATCATGTCGCTGGGCTCCTACGTGTGGGTGGTGCAGGAGGAGACGGAGGGGGCCATGGCCGCCGGACGGACGTACCTGACCATCGCCGTGCTGGGGGGACTGGTGACGCTGATGGGCCTGTTCCTGCTGTACCACCTCACCGGGACGCTGGCAATGGCGGCGCTGCCAGGGGCCTGCGCCGCCGTGGCTGACCGGCGGGCGCTGTGGGCGGCGGCGCTGTGCCTCTTCTTCGGCTTCGCCGCCAAGGCGGGCGCCTTCCCGCTGCACATCTGGCTCCCCAAGGCCCATCCGGTGGCACCGGCACCGGCCTCCGCCCTGCTTAGCGGCGCGCTGACCAAGGCGGGCGTGCTGGGGGCGGTGATGATTACCGCCCGGATACTGCCCTTTGACCACCGGTGGGGCACGCTGCTGCTGGCGATAGGCACCGTCAACATGGTGCTGGGGGCGGTGATGGCGGTATGCAGCACCAATTTGAAGCACATTTTCGCCTGCTCGTCCCTGAGCCAGATCGGATTCATTCTGGTGGGCGTCAGCATGATGAGCCTCCTGGGGGAGGAGAACGCCCTGGCGGCCCAGGGCACGGTGCTGTACATGATGAACCACTCGCTGGTGAAGCTGACGCTGTTCCTGCTGGCGGGCGTGGTATACATGAACTGCCACGCACTGGATTTGAATGACATTCGTGGCTTCGGGCGGAACAAGCCCTGGTTCCACCTGCTGTTTTTGCTGGGGGCCGGATCGCTGGCGGGCATGCCGGGGCTGTGCGGCTATTTGAGCAAGACGCTGGTGCACGAGGCCATTGTGGCATACGCCCACTTGAGCCACCACTGGGCCATCACGGCGGTGGAAGGGCTGTTCCTCTTCTCCGGCGGACTGACGGCGGCCTACCTCACCAAGGTGTACGTGGCGCTGTTCTGGCAAAAGGGCAAGGAGACCGGGCCCGCGTGGGGTACGGTGCCGTCCTGGCTGGCGGTGACCCTCTCGGCGGTGACGCTGCCGGTGCTGGGCCTGCTGCCCCACCGGCTGGCGGAAAAGCTGACGGGGCTGACGCTGGACTTCACCGGCGGACACCCCTTCGCCCACCCGGTACACTATTTCAGCCCGGAAAACCTCAAGGGCGTGGCTATCTCCCTGACCATCGGCATGGCGGTGTACTTCCTGTTCATCCGTCGGGTGCTGGTGGATCGGGATGGGCGTTATGTAAACCGCTGGCCCCGGTGGCTGGACATGGAGGAGTATTGCTACAAGCCCATCCTCCGCGCCGTTATTGCCCCGGCAAGCGTGGCGGCCCGGGCGGTGTGCGACCTGCCGGACGCGGTGATACTGCTGCTGCGGCGGACGGCACTGCGGCCGGTGGGGCCGGGGCAGCGGCGGCACCCCTACACCCTGGGCGCCCGGATGCTGGCCCGGTTCCGGGAGCTGGCACACCCGGACGCGGCGGACCGGTTCAGCACCGTGCAGGAGGCGGCCAGCCGCATGGCGGGCAGCCTGTCCTTTGCGCTGCTGGCCACGTGCCTGGGCGTGTGCGTGCTGCTGGTGGCGGTGATTGTCCACGTGTTTGGGTGACCGATTTCCCAAAAAAACATCCCCATCGGATGGCTCCGGTGGGGATGTTTCTTTTTGCGGCAATTATTTGCGCCAGGTGTTGCGCATCATCAGGGCCAGGATGGGCATCAGCTCCAGGCGGCCCATGAGCATCAACACCGACAGCACGTATTTGCTCATATCGGACAGACCGCCGAAGTTGGACATGGGACCCAGGGCGCCCAGGCCGGGGCCCACGTTGCTGATGCACGTGAGGCTGGCGGCGAGGGACTCCAGCAGGCCCACGTTGTCCACCGATACCACCAGCATACCCGTCAGCAGCGTCAGGAAATAGGCCACGGCGAAGGCATGGGCGGCGGTGATGCTCCGCTCGCTGACGGCCTGGCCGTCCAGGGAGATGACGCTGACGCGGCTGGGATGGGCCAGCTTATCCAGCTCGCGGCCCATGGAGCGGCCCAGGAGCTGGATGCGGCTGACCTTCATGCCGCCGGCGGTGGAGCCGGCACAGCCGCCGGAGACCATGCACAGCAGCAATATGGCCTGGCACAGGGAGGGCCACAGGGCGAAGTCGGCGGTGGCGTAGCCGGTGGTGGTGATGAGGGTGACCACCTGGAAGGTGGCGTCGGTGATGCTCCGGCCCAGGGGCAGGCCGCTCTGACGGACCAGGGAGAGGGTGATGATGGCGGTGTAGCCCACCACCAGAATGAGGTAGAGCCGCAGCTCCTGGTTGCGCCACACCTCACCCAGGCGGCCCTTCAGCACCAGGTACAGCATGGAGAAGTTGACGCCCGCCAGGAGGGTGAAGAAGGTGATGACCCACGTCACCGCCGCGCCGCCCAGGTCACCTACGCCGCCATTATGGGTGGAGAAGCCGCCGGTGGCCATGGTGGTGAAGGCGTGGTTGACGGCGTCGAACCAGCTGACGCCCACCATGCGCAGCGCCAGCGTCTCCGCCGCCGTCAGGCCCACGTAGAGAATATAGAGAATTTTCGCCGTCTGGCTCAGCTTGGGCACCAGCTTGGACTTGATGGGGCCGGGGCTCTCGGCCCGCATGAGGAACACGGCGCCGTCGCCGGTTTTGGGCATGAGGGCCAAAAACAGCACCAGCACGCCCATGCCGCCCATCCACTGGGTCAGACTGCGCCACATAAGGACGCTGGGGGGCAGATGCTCCACAGCGGAGAGGATGGTGGCGCCGGTGGTGGTGAAGCCGGAGGCCGTCTCGAAAACGGCGTCGGCAAAGCGGGGGATGGCGCCGGTGAGCAGATAGGGCACGGCCCCCAGCACCGACAGGCACAGCCAGCTCAGGGCCACGGCCACGTAGCCATCGATGCTCTGCATACGCTGGCGGCGGATGGGGAACAGCAGCGGCACGGCGCCCAGGGCGGCGCACAGGGCAATGCTCACCGCGAAGGCCACGGCGCAGCCGTCCCGGCTCAGCAGGGATACCGCCAGGGGCACCAGCAGAAACGCCGCCTCCACCCAGAGAATCTTACCCAATATATTGCCGATGAGGCGATAATTCATAACGTCGTCCTCTTTTCTGCATCCACACAATTCGTTATTGTATTATAGCCCGGCAAGCCGGGGGCTGTCAAGCCGGGGGCTGTCAAGCCGGGGATGCAGGGCGGAGGTTTACGATATTGTGTGATATTGACAGAAATGTAACAATTCATCAGCATTGAATTGGTGAATATGTGCAGATTAAATTGACTTTTGGGTGGGAGTGTGGCAGTATAATGGGTAAGAACCTTGCGCCGGCCATCAGGCCGGGCGGAAAAGGAGTGAGGGCAACGTGAGCAGACTCGACATCAAGAACCCATCCCATGCCCAGACCGTGGTGGACAATCTCTACCGCGATATGGAGCGGCGCATCGCCTCCAGTCCCCCGGGGCTATGTCCTGTGGACATGGCGCTGAGCTTTCTGGTGATGTCCCACGCCCAGACCTGCGGCAAGTGCGTGCCCTGCCGTATCGGGCTGGGGCAGCTGACTAAGCTGATCACCAACGTGCTGGACGGCAACGCCACCATGGACACGCTGGCCATCATCGAGAAGACGGCCCGCAGCATCGTGGACACCGCCGACTGCGCCATCGGTCGGGACGCGGCGCGGCTGGTGGTGGACGGCCTGGAGGGCTTCCGGGACGACTATGAGGAACATATCAAGCATCACCGGTGCCTGGCCGGATTGCAGCTGCCGGTGCCCTGCGTGGCCATGTGTCCCGCCGGGGTGGACGTGCCGGGGTATATGGCGCTGGTGGGCGAGGGCCGCTGCGCCGACGCGGTGCGGCTCATCCGCAAGGACAACCCCATGCCGGTGGCCTGCGCCTACATCTGCGAGCATCCCTGCGAGGCGCGGTGCCGCCGGAGGATGATCGACGACGCCATCAACATCCGGGGGCTGAAGCGGTACGCCGTGGACAACGCAGGCGACGTGCCCCAGCCGGAGTGCGCCCCGGCCACCGGGAAGAAGGTGGCGGTGGTGGGCGGCGGCCCCAGCGGCTTGAGCTGCGCCTACTATCTGGCGCTGATGGGCCACAAGGTCACCATTTTTGAAGAACGGAAGCAGTTGGGCGGTATGCTGCGCTACGGCATCCCCAACTATCGTTTCCCCCGGGAAAAGCTGGATGGGGAGATTCGCTCCATCCTGTCACTGGGCATTGAGGTGCACACGGAGGTGCGCATTGGCCGGGACGTGCGGGTGGAGGATTTGCAGAGGGAGTACGACTGCATTTACATCGCCATCGGCGCGCACCAGGACAAGAAGGTGGGCATTCCCGGCGAGGACAGCGGCAACGTGATGTCCGCCGTGGAGATGCTGCGCTCCATCGGCGACAACAATCCTCCGGACTTCCAGGGCAAGAACGTGGTGGTCATCGGCGGCGGCAACGTGGCTATGGACGTGACACGCAGCGCCGTGCGCCTGGGGGCCAAAAAGGTGAGCTGCGTGTACCGCCGCCGGGTGGAGGACATGACGGCCCTGCCCGACGAGGTGACAGGCGCCATGGCAGAGGGGGCCGAGCTGGTGACGCTCTCGGCCCCGGTGCGGATCGAGGCCGACGAGAGCGGCAACGCGGCGGCGCTGTGGGTGCAGCCCCAGATCATCGGCGAGGCCGACAAGGCAGGCAGACCCAGGCCCGGCAAGGCCGACCTGCCGGAGCGGCGCATCCCGGCGGACATCATCGTGGTGGCCATCGGCCAGGGCATTGAGATCGCCGGCTTTGAGCAGGCGGGCGTGCCGGTGAAGCGGGGCGGCACCTTTATGGCGGAGCTGGACTGCCAGGTGGGCACCATGGACAACGTGTTCGCCGGAGGCGACTGCGTCACCGGCCCTGCCACCGCCATCCGGGCCATCGCCGCGGGCAAGGTGGCGGCGGCCAACATCGACACCCATCTGGGCTATCGCCACGAGATCGAGGTGGACGTGGACATCCCCACGCCGCGGCTGAACAACCGCCCGCCCCACGGACGCATCAACACCTCCGAGCGGGAGGCCAACGAGCGGCGCAACGACTTTGAGGACATTGAAATCGGCCTGACCTGCCAGGGGGCCTGCACGGAGGCGTCCCGGTGCCTGCGGTGCGACCACTTCGGCTACGGAATCTTCAGAGGGGGGCGAATCAGAAAATGGTAAAGGTAACCATCGACAAGCGAGCCGTCAGCGTGCCGGAGAACGCCACCATTTTAGAGGCGGCCCGGATGGCCGGGGTGGACATCCCCACGCTGTGCTACTTAAAGGGTGTGAACGAAATCGGCGCATGCCGCATCTGCATGGTGGAGGTGGAGGGCCAGGTACGGCTGGTGCCCTCCTGCGACACCACGGTGGTGGAGAACATGGTGGTACACACCAACTCCCCCCGGGTGCGGGAGGCGCGGCGGGTGAACCTGCGGCTGCTGCTGAGCCAGCACGACACCCGCTGCACCAAATGCACCCGCAGCGGCAACTGCAAGCTGCAGCAGCTCACCAACGACTACAACCTGCTGGGCGACCACTACGTGCCGGACCTGAAAAACATCGCCACCGACTTTACCAACCCGGTGGTGCGGATCGAGAACCGGTGCGTCAAGTGTATGCGGTGCATCCAGGTGTGCGACCACATCCAGGGCATGCACATCTGGGACCTGGTGGGCACCGGCTCCCGCACCACCGTGGGCGTGCATGACGCCCGGAAGCTGGGGGACTCGGACTGCACCTTCTGCGGCCAGTGCATCACCCACTGCCCCGTGGGCGCCTTGCAGGAGCACGACGACACCGGGAAGGTTTTCGACTTCCTGGCTGACCCGGAGAAGATCACCATTGTGCAGGTGGCCCCGGCGGTGCGCTCGGCCTGGGCGGAATACTATCACCTGGACCCCCAGTTCGCCACCGCCGAACGGATGGTGACAGCCCTGAAGATGATGGGCTTCGACTACGTGTTCGACACCAATTTCTCCGCCGACCTCACCATTATGGAGGAGGGCAGCGAGTTCATAGAGCGGTTTACCCACCGCAATCGGTACAAGTGGCCCATGTTTACCAGCTGCTGCCCCGGCTGGGTGCGGTTCATTAAGGGCCAGTTCCCCGATTATGTGGACAATCTCTCCACCGCCAAGTCCCCCCAGGGGATGTTCGGCGCGGTGGCCAAGAGCTATTTTGCGGAAAAATTGGGGGTTGACCCCCATCGGATCGCGGTGATCTCCATTATGTCCTGCACCGCCAAGAAGGCGGAACGGGCGCTGCCCAATCTCAACGACGCCTGCGGCGACCCGGACGTGGACGTGGTGCTGACCACCCGGGAGATGGTGCGGATGTTCCGGGGCGAGCAGATCCACCCGGAAACGCTGGCGGAGACCCCCTTCGACAGCCCCCTGGGCACCGGCACCGGCGCGGCGGTGATCTTCGGCGCCACTGGCGGCGTGATGGACGCGGCGCTGCGCAGCGCCTACTATCTGGTGACCGGCAAGAACCCCGACGCCGACGCCTTCAAGGCGGTGCGGGGCATGGACGGCTGGAAGGAGGCCACCTTTGCCATCCCCGGCGCGGGAGACGTGCATGTAGCGGTGGCCAGCGGTTTGGGCAACACCCGGCGGCTGATGGAGGCCATCGACAACGGCGACGTGGATTACGACTTTGTGGAAATCATGGCCTGTCCCGGCGGCTGCGCCGGCGGCGGCGGGCAGCCCATCCACGACGGTGTGGAGATGGCGGAGAGCCGGGGCGACGTGCTGTGGGGGTTGGACAAGAACGCCAAGGTGCGTTTCTCCCACGAGAACCCGGACGTGCTGGCGCTGTACAACGAGTATCTCAAGCGGCCATTGAGCGAGCGGTCCCACCACCTGCTGCACACCGACCACCACGGCTGGAAAATGCCGGGGGAGGCGTAAGCGGCGCGATTGCGGCCAATAGCATAGGTACCACAGCCATCCCGGGTTTCCGGGATGGCTGTGGTTTTTGTGGGGGCGGTTTTCCACAGGTTGGCAGGGTGTCGTGGCCGTGTACCATACGCCCCGCCTGGGTGGTGGGCGGTAACGGGTAGGGGCGGACAGAGGCGTCCGCCCCTACGGAGGGGTGTCGATACCGTGCGTCATTTATCCGGGTTTGGCGGTGGGCGGTACCCTTTGGCGGGACACATAGGTCCCGCCCTACGGAGGGATGATGTGGCCGTGTACCATACGCCCTGCCTGGGCGGTGGGCGGTAACGGGTTGGGGCGGACAGAGTCGTCCGCCCCTACGGAGGGGTGACGTGTCCGTATACCATGCAACCATTTGTGGTGGTTATCGTTACCATGGTTGGGCGGAGCAGCGCCAGCGACACCCTGCGAAGAATGAGCAGTTGGTGGAGTCAGCGCCCTTGGGGTAAGCCCCGCCCCTACGGACGGTTATCGGGTCCGTTTGCCATTCAACCGGCGGTGGCAGTCATTGTTACCGCGTTGCGGGCCGCCGGGCGCCAGTGACGGCCCGCGAGGTACGAGCGGCTGCCGGAACCAGTGCCCTTGGGGTAGGCGGCGGTCCTTACGCTCTTTAAGGTAGTTGGTTTTTTTGCTGAAAAGAAGCGTTTTGCTTTGTGAAAAATGCATATACTCGTTGGGGCGGCGGGGGATGAAATTCTTCCAAGTTTTTGTTGCCTTTACGGTAAAATATGATATACTTACTATGTATCGGAGTGTGCGGAAATTTGCCGCGCCCGTGCATGGATTCCCGCAAGGCGGGCATCCTACCATTGCTGTTTTCACGACATGAAATGAGGTGTCGCTTTGCATAAGTACGTCATCAACGGTAACCGTCCCCTGTACGGTGAGGTGGACATTTCCGGCGCGAAAAACGCCGCTGTGGCCATCATTCCCGCCGCGCTGCTGGTGGACGGCGTATGCCGCATTGAAAATATTCCCGAAATCAGCGACGTGACGCTGTTTTTCAGCATTCTGGAGGATCTGGGCGCCCGGGTGAGGGTGCTGAACCGCCACGCCATTGAGCTGGATTGCCACACCATCCGCTCCACTCGGCCCAGCTACAACATGGCACGGCGCATCCGCGCCAGCTATTATCTGGTGGGGGCCCTGCTGGGCCGGTTCGGCGAGGCCACCGTGGCCCTGCCCGGCGGCTGCAACTTCGGCGGCGTGCGGCCCATTGACCAGCACGTGAAGGGCTTTACCGCCATGGGCGCCGAGGTGACGGTGGAGAGCGGCGCCATCCACGCCGTGGCCCGGGCGGGCAAGCTGCGGGGCGCCAACGTGTATCTGGACGTGGTCAGCGTGGGCGCCACCATGAACATTATGATGGCCGCCGTGCTGGCCGAGGGCAACACCGTTATCGAGAACGCCGCCAAGGAGCCCCACATCGTGGATCTGGCCAACTTCCTCAACTCCATGGGCGCCGACATCAAGGGCGCCGGTACGGACACCATTAAAATCCGGGGCGTGTCCGCCCTGGGCGGCGGCACCTACACCATCATTCCCGACCAGATCGAGGCGGGCACCTATATGGCGGCAGTGGCGGCCACCGGCGGCGAGCTGCTGATCCGCAACGTCATCCCCAAGCACATGGACTGCATCTCCGCCAAGCTGCGGGAGATGGGCGTGACCATCGAGGAGCAGGACGACGCGCTGCTGGTGCGCCGGGACGCTCCCTTGCAGCGCACCAACATCAAGACCATGCCCTACCCCGGCTTCCCCACCGATATGCAGCCCCAGATCGCCACGGTGCTGGCCCTGGCACAGGGCACCAGCCTGGTGACGGAGAGCGTGTGGTCCAGCCGGTTCAAGTATGTGGATGAGCTCAAGCGCATGGGCGCACAGATCCAGGTGGACGGCAAGGTGGCCGTAGTGGAGGGCGTGGACCATTTGGAGGGCGCGCCTATCCAGGCCTGCGACCTGCGGGCCGGCGCCGCCATGGTCATCGCCGCGCTGGCGGCCCACGGCACCACGGAGATCACCCAGGTGCAGTATATCGAGCGGGGCTATGAGGACATCATCGGCAAGCTGCGCGCCGTAGGCGCGGACATCCGACTGGTGGATGAGCCGGATCCCGCCGGTACCGTGCCGCAGGCCGGTTAAGACAGACATACAGCAGCGTTCCCGTCCCCGCGGCGGCGAACGCTGCTGCGCTAAAGACGCCGACGGGAGACGGCGCAGCGGATTTTTGATTCTCCCCAAAGGCGGGCGGTGCCCGCGGTAGATGATTTTGCGAGGTACTTTTCATTGTTGACGGTGCATACCTTTGCCAGCGGCTCCGAGGGCAACGCGCTGCTGATCTCCGGCGGCGAGACCCACATTCTGGTGGACGCGGGCATCTCCTGCCGGCGCATCAAGCAGTCCATGGCCCTGCTGGGGCTGGGGCTGGAGGATATTACAGGCATTCTGATTACCCACGAGCACAGCGACCACATTGCGGGGCTGGCCACGCTGGCGCGACAGTGCGGCGCGCCGGTGTACGCCACGGCGGCCACCGGGCGGCAGCTGTGCTACCGCATCGCCGGGCTGGAGCCGGTGCTGCACCAGGTGGCGCCGGGGGACGTGTTCCACCTGGGAGATGTGGAGGTGACGGTGTTCCCCACCAGCCACGACAGCGCCGACAGCGTGGACTACCGGATGGACGGCTGCGGCGGCAGCGTGGGCGTGATGACCGACACGGGATACGTGACGGACGAGGCGGCCCAGGCCCTGGCAGGGGCGGCGCTGCTGGTGCTGGAGAGCAACCACGACGTGGACTGGCTGAAAAGCGGGCCCTATCCCTACGTGCTGAAGCAGCGGATATTGGGACACCGGGGCCACCTGAGCAACGACGACGCGGCACGGTTCGCCCGGCAGATGGCGGAGGGCGGCACGAAGCAGTTTGTGCTGGCCCACCTGAGCCGGGAGAACAACACGCCCCAGCGGGCGCTGGAAACGGTGCAGCAGGCGGTGGCGGCCTTCGGCGCGGCGGTGAACGTGGCACCCCGGGGCGAGGTAAGCCGGGCATACATCGCGGAGGATTGCTGATGCAGAAAATCACCATCATCTGCGTGGGAAAGCTGAAAGAGAAATTCTACATAGAGGCGGCAGCGGAGTACGTAAAGCGATTGCAGCGGCACTGCGATTTGGAGGTCATAGAGCTGCCGGAGACACGGCTGGGTGACCACCCCTCCGGCGCCGAAATTCGCCAGGCTTTGGCAGGTGAGGCGGAACTCATCCGCGCGAAAATCCCCAAGGGCAGCGCTGTGACGGCGCTGTGCATTGAGGGGAAAAGCTGCGACAGCGAGAGCCTTTCCCGGCGGCTGGCGGAGTTTGCCATGGCGGGGCGCAGCGGCGTCACCTTTCTCATCGGGGGCAGCTTTGGGCTGGACGATGCCTTGAAGCAGCAGGCCGACTGGCGGCTGAGCATGTCGCCCATGACGTTTCCCCACCACATGGCGCGGATCATGCTGTTGGAGCAGGTTTACCGGGCGTATCAGATCGCCGCGGGGACAAAATATCACAAATAGGAGATGATGGCACCGTGAAGGACTGGCATTTCGGCACCGAGCCCCTGGACTGGCCCCTGGACGACCGGGGACAACGGGAAAAGGCTGTGCTGCTGACCCACACCGCCGGCACCGGCGGCGAGGCGGAGATGACGATTTCCCTGCTCTCGTCGTGCGGCATTCCCGCCTTCGCCTACCATGAGCATGGGGTGGCGGGCAAGGTCATCAGCGGGTTTTCCGGATTTGGAGAGGACATTTACGTCCCCCAGAGCCAATGGGAGGACGCAAAAAATATTTTAGAGGCTCAGCCTTTTGAGCAGGAGGAGGAACTATGAGCAACTACAAGCAGGAGTACGAGAAGTGGCTCAACAGCGGCGTTCTTACGGCCGAGGAGCTGCAGGAGCTGCGTGACATCGCCGGCGACGAGCGGGAGATCGAGAGCCGCTTCTTCGCGCCGTTGGAGTTCGGCACCGCCGGTCTGCGGGGCACCATGAAGATGGGCCTGCACCAGATGAACGTGTACGTCATCCGCTGGGCCACCCAGGGCTTTGCCCAGGTCATCGCCGCCGAGGGTGAGGACGCCAAGCGCCGGGGCGTGGCCATCTGCATGGACTGCCGCATCCACTCTATGGATTTCGCCAAGGCTGCCGCCGAGGTGTGCGCCGCCAACGGCATTCACGTCCGCATTTTCGAGAGCCTGCGGCCCACGCCGGAGCTGAGCTTCGCCGTGCGGGAGTATGGCTGCCAGGCGGGCATCAACGTCACCGCCAGCCACAACCCCAAGGAGTATAACGGCTACAAGGTCTACTGGGCCGACGGTGCCCAGCTGCCCCCCCAGCACGCCGCCGCCATCGCCTCCGCTTTGGAGAAAATCGATATTTTCAAAGACGTGAAGACCATGGATTACGACGAGGCCGTAAAGGCCGGCATGGTGGAGGTCATGGGCCGGGAGACCGACGACAAGTTCATGGCCCGTGTGCTGGAGATGATCAACGACAAGGAGACGGTGGCCAAGGTGGCGGACAGCTTCAAGGTGGTGTACACCCCGTTCCACGGCTGCGGCCACATTCTGGTGCCGGAGGCGCTGCGGGCTCTGGGCATCAAGCATCTGTATCCCGTGGAGGAGCAGATGGTGATCGACGGCAGCTTCCCCACGGTGGTCTCCCCCAACCCGGAGAACCCGGAGGGCTTCTACCTGGCCGAGGCGCTGGCCGACAAGGTGGGCAGCGACTTCCTGCTGGGCACCGACCCCGACAGCGACCGGGTGGGCATTATGGTGCGCAACCACGAGGGCAAGTTCATCCCCGTCACCGGCAACCAAACCGGCGTGCTGCTGGCGGATTACCTTATCGGCGCGCTCAAGCGCAGCGGCAAGATGCCCGAAAAGCCCTATTTCCTCAAGAGCATCGTCACCACCGAGATGGCCCGCCGGGTCTGCGAGGCCAACGGCGTGACCTGCTGCGACACCTTCACCGGCTTTAAGTTTATGGCGGAGAAGAAGAACGCCCTGGAGGCCGCCGGCGAGGGCACCGTGATTATGTCCTACGAGGAGAGCTACGGCTACATGCTGGGCGACTACGTGCGGGATAAGGACGCTGTCACCGCCTCCATGATCCTGACGGAGATGGCGGCGTGGTACTATTCCCAGGGCATGAGCCTGTATGACGCCATCCTGGCCCTCAGCGAGAAGTACGGCTGGTACGGCGAGAAGACCCACAACCTGGTGATGCCCGGCCTGGACGGCCTGGAGAAGATGGCCAAGCTGATGCGGGACCTGCGGGCCAATCCGCCCCGGGAGATCTCCGGCGTGAAGGTGGCCCAGTGGAAGGACTATTCCGACGGCTCCGTGGTGGACGCGGAGACCGGCGAGAAGTCCCAGATGGAGCTGTCCGGCTCCAACGTGCTGCGCTACGAGATGGCCGACGGCACCACTATTCTGGTGCGGCCCAGCGGCACCGAGCCCAAGATCAAGGTGTACGTACTGACCCGGGGCAAGGACATCGCTGAGCGGGACGAGAACCTGGAGAAGTACGGCCGCTGGGTGGCGACTTTGGCCTGACCTCTCCCCTACTGCATTACTGTTACATAGCGAAACCCGGAGCCGCAAGGCTCCGGGTTTCAGATTGTCAAAATAGCATCGCAGATTTCGCGCCCGCAGGCGCGAACCAATGAAATCCGAAAAAAGTGACGACATGTACCCCAAGGGCACTGGCTCCACCAACCGCTCATTCTTCGCGGGGCCTACAGACGAAGCGCCGCCAGCGGCGGAAGAAGCGAGGCTGTGGCAAGGCGGCGGCCCGCGTTTCATGGCCCGAAGGGTCTGAAACGCGGCTGCCGCAACGAGGGCAGGGTCGCTGGCGCGCGTCACTTTTTTCACTTCTCAGGCTACGAAGTGTGCGAATAGTGCGCCAGAGGCGCACTATTCGTGCGCGTAGTAGACTGCAATCCCATTGTCAAAAAACGGCGGAGCCGTTTTTTGACAGGCCCAAACCCGGAGCCGCAAGGCTCCGGGTTTTTGCGTGGCGGGGAGGCGTATCAAAAGGCGTCCCCGTGGGGACGCCTTTTGTTATGGAAGATGATGCCGGGATGCCATCAGATGTCCTTGCGCTTGCTGCACGCCCAGGCGGCGCCGGTGGCGCTGGTCAGGGCCAGGACGGCATACAGGGCCACGCCCAGGTCAGCAGTCTTGGGAGAGCTTACAGTGGGGGCGGCAACGGGCGCAACGTAGTTGCCAACAGGGGAAACGACCACGTCTCCGTTGGCGCGGATCACCTCGTTGGTATTATCGACCAGATAAGAATTGTCCCGGATGGAGCTGAAAGTACCACCGGAGATGAACTTGGTGACGGGGGTGTTCTGCTCATGGGTGTAGCAGGCTGCACCCTGTGCGTTGGCGCTGCGGAAGGCACCGCCGGTAACGCTCACGTCGGAGATGCCGTTGGGATAGCCGCAGCTGTCGATGACCAGAGCATCACCGGTGTAGTTGGCGCCGTTACCGTAGTAAATGTAGTCACGGGCCTCACCGTTGCCCACGATGGTGGCATTGCCGGAGATATGCAGGCTGGTGGACTTGAAGTACAGGCCGGTGGCACCTTCGATGTTGCCGCCGGTGATGACCCACTTGCCGGAGGGGGCATAAGCACCCAGCTCGGCGCCGCGGATGGTGCCGCCGGAAATGGTAATGGTGGCGCTCTGGCCGGCGTTGCCGTTGGTGGTGACGGCATAGCCTTCATCGTCAGCGGTGGTGATGGTGCCGCCGGTGATGGTGAGCTGGGCGGTGTCAAAGGCGGCGATGCCCCAGTCGTGACCCTTGATCTCGCCGCCGGAAATGGTGAGGGTGCTGTCGTTGCTCAGTTCAATGGCGTCGGTATTGTCCACCTCAGAGAGGATGGTGCCGCCGGAAATGGTGGCATGGCAGGTACCCAGTGCCAGCGCACCGCTGCCTTCGGCGCCGCTCCGGATCAGGCCGCCCTCAATGTTGATCTTGGCGGTGGAGTCGTCATTGTTGGCCACAATGGCATAGCCGGTGCCGCCGGTAATGGTACCGCTCTTGACGGTCAGCTCGGCGCCGTTTCCGTTGACCCAGATAGCGTGCTTGGCGCCAGTGATGCTGCCCTCACCCGTCACGGTGAGACCACCATACACATCCAGAGCGCCGCCTGTGATGGCAAAGCCGTTCAGGTCCAGGGTAACAGAGGCATCATCAGGGGTGCCGACGTAGCCGGAAATCGCCGCATCATGCTGCAAAACGATGGTATCGCCATCCTGGGCGGCGGAAAAGGCGTCGACCAGAGCGGTGTACTCGGTGTCGCCGATCTTGGTAACCACGACCTCGTCCGCCAGGGAGACGGCGGTCAGGGACAGGGCCAGAACAAGGACAAGGGCAAGGGCTAAAATCTTCTTCATGGGGCTTCCTCCTACATACATAATTTGTCATTTCCCGGATGCGTTTTCACCATAATTCGGGGAACGGCTGTTCTACTATTATTATAAGCTGTCCACAGGTCAAAGTCAATCACACCATATTGTGCGTATGCTGTGTGCATAGTACAATTTTTCCCGTTTTTTAACAGGCAGCGCCATTTCCCGCCAATGAGGAAACCCCGGAACCGCAAGGCTCCGGGGTTAGCCTGTCAAAAAACGGCTATGCCGTTTTTTGACAATGGGATTGCAGTCTACTGCGCGCGCGAATAGTACGCCTTTGGCGCACTATTCGCACACTTCGTAGCCTGAGATGTGAAAAAAGTGACGCGCGCCAGCGACACCCCGCGAAGCATGAGCGTTTGGTGGAGCCAGTGCCCTTGGGGTACATGTCGTCACTTTTTTCGGATTTCATGGGTTCGCGCCTGCGGGCGCGAAATCTGCGATGCTTTTTTGACAATCTGGGAACCCGGAGCCGAAGGGCTCCGGGTTTTTTATTCAGATGCTTTACAGCGCGGACACGGCGGTGAAGAGGGCGTCCATCATGCGGTGGTAGCCGGGGAGGGTGAGATGGATGCCGTCGGCGGCGATGAGATCCCGCAGGTGATGGTCCGGCAGGAAGAGGCGGCGGACATCAATGAGCTTCACGCCCTCCCGGCGGGCAAAGGCGGCGATGGCGTCGGAGTACATCTCCTGGGTGCGGTAGATGACCCCCACCTCCCCCAGCCAGGCCAGGAGGGCGTCACGGTTCAGGGAGGCGGAAAAGAAGTCGAAATACCGCTGGGCGTCGATGGGGGGCAGGGTCATCAGCACTGGCTGGACGCCCTTTTCCCGCAGGAGGGCCACTGTGTCCCCCAGCACCTGGGAGAAACGGGTCAGGGACGTGCGGGGCAGGTGCTGGGCGGTGGGGTCGGCGGCGATAGCGGGCCAGGTATAGTCGCTGTCGTTACCGCCGTAGCCCATGAGGGCCCAGGCCGCATCGGTGCCCCGGTCGAGGTCATGCTGCACCAGGGCCATCCCCTTCTCCACCGTGGCGCCGAACTTGGCCCGATTGGTGACCATGGCGGCAGCGTCGCCGTAACGCGCCATCACCTCGCCCAGGTGGAACTTATACTTGCCGTCCGCCTCCGGCACAGTGGCCTTCAGCAGCGAATCGCCGTAGAGGATACCCTTTTGCATGGTGCAGCACTCCTTCCTGTTTTCCTTTTCTTGTGCTTTGCTTTCTGTAATCTAATATAGCACATTAGATTTCCTCGGTCAATAGATTTTTCCCATTAATTTTCCGTTATAAACCCGTTATGTGTCCAAAAAATCGGACTTTTATGCTGTACAGTCATTGGAATCTCTGGTATAATGGAGAAAATGGGCACGAGGAGGGGTGGCATATGGCCAGCAAAAAGTTGAAGCTGCTGTATCTGGCGGACTATCTGCGCCGGGAGACCGACGAGCAGCACCCGGCCACCATGCAGGACATGATGGACGAGCTGGCGCGGTGGGACATTACCGCCGAGCGGAAGTCCATTTATGACGATTTGCACCTGTTGGAGGACTACGGCATGGACATCCAGACGGTGAAGGGCAAGAGCTTCGGCTACTACCTGGGGGAGCGGGATTTCCAACTGCCGGAACTGAAGATGCTGGTGGACGTGGTGCAGGCCTCCCCCTTTCTGACCCAGCGCAAGAGCATGGAGCTGATCGCCAAGCTGGAAAAATTGGCCAGCCGCCACCAGGCCAGGGCCATGCGGCGGCAGGTGTACGTGATGTCACGGCCCAGAACGCTGAATGAGCAGCTTTACTACGCCGTGGACGGCATCAACACTGCCATCAATGAGAACAAAAAAATCTCCTTCCGGTACTTCGACTGGGGCACGGACGGCACCCGGGTATACCGCCGGGAGGGACAGCGCTACGTCATCGACCCGGTGGCACTGTGCGTGGAGAAGCACTACTATCTGGTGGCCTACGACAGCGGCCAGGGAAAATACCGCAACTACCGGCTGGATCGAATGGAGGGCTTGCAGGTGGAGGCGGCGGATCGCGCGCCCCTGCCGGCGGGCTTCGATCTGGGGCGGTACGCCAAGGGCATGGTGGATATGTTCAGCGGCGAGACGGCCACGGTGACGCTGGGGCTGGACAAGGGCTTGCTGAACGCGGCGCTGGACCGATTCGGCACCGACTGCCACGTCCGGCCCGACGGGAACCGGGTGATGGTGACGGCCACGGTGGACATCAGCCCCACGCTGTACGGCTGGGTGTTCCAGTTTGGGCAGCGGGCGGAAATCATAGGCCCGGAGACGGTGCGGCAGGACTTTGCCCACTATCTCCGGCAGGTAATGGCACAGTACGGGGAGGCGGAATGAGATGAAAAAACTGCTCATGGAGCTGCGGCAGAATCTCCATAAGGAGCTGCGGGAGCTGAAACCCATGAATTTCCTCTTTTTAACGCTGGCGGGGTGCGTCAACGCCTTTGGCGTGACCATGTTCCTCTACCCGGTGAAGCTGTACGACAGCGGTATGTCCGGCCTTTCCATGCTGCTGGATCAGGTGACACCGGCAAGCTGGTCGCTGCCGCTGTTTCTGGTGATTTTCAACTTCCCCCTGTTTTTGGTGGGACTGCGGCGGCAGGGGCTGGCGTTTACGGTGTACTCCATCTTCACGGTGGGGGTGTACTCGCTGGCGTCCCATTTGATTATGAATGTGCTGCCGGTGGACGTGTCCTTTATCTCGCCGCTGGCGGGGTCGGACCTGCTGCTGTGCGCCATCTTCGGCGGCGTTATCTCCGGCGTGGGCAGCGGGCTCACCATCCGCCACGGCGGCGCCATTGACGGCATCGACGTGCTGTCGGTGCTGTTTGCCAAAAACCTGGGCATTTCCCTGGGGACGTTCGTGATGACGTTCAACACGGCGCTGTACATCGTGTGCGGCATCGTCATTAACAGCTGGATTCTGCCGCTGTACTCCATCGTCACCTACTTCGTGGGCTCCAAGACGGTGGACTTTATCACCGAGGGCTTTGACCGCTCCAAGTGCGCCATGATCGTCACCACCAAGGCCCAGGAGATCTCCGATGCGCTGGCGGAGGAGTTCAAGGCCAGCGGCACCATTGTGGAGGCCATAGGCGGCTACTCCAAGCAGGAAAAGCAGATTCTCTACTTCATCGTCAACCATTTCCAGATCAACAAGCTGCGGCGGATCGTGCAGGGCATCGACAGCAAGGCGTTTATCTCGTTGCAGGATGTGTCGGATATTATCCGGCGGCGGAAGTAGGGGCGGAATGTGTGATTTGTAGGGGAGGGGCTCTGCCCTTCCCCTTTTCGTTGCGCAGATGGGGGCGGGCCGCCGGGGGCGGCGGCCCCTACAATATCCTTTCCGCCCCCGCACCCAACGAAACCGTTTGTGATATTTGCCGCCGGGTCGTCCCGCCCTACGGGGAATGTGTGCGATTTTTATTCCGGGTGCGGAGTTATGACACTATGGACTCTTGTGCAAAAAAGCTGCCACCGGCAAAGCCGATGGCAGCTTTTTCTATTGTGTTACCGCTTGTAGTCGTGGGCCTCTTGCAGCACCATGTCCTTGACCTTCATGAGGCGGGTGGTGTTGCCGCGCTCGTTTTCGTCCAGCTTCATGGAGATGTAGCGGATGTTCTGCTGGGTCTGGGGGATGACCACGTACTCCAGGGCGTTGACCCGGCGGCGGGTCTTTTCGATCTCCTGGGCCAGGAGCTGCATGGACTTCTCCACCTCCGCCAGCTCCAGCATGTCGTGAAACACCTGGTTCATGGCGTCCAGGGCGTCATCCAGCTCGCCGCTGGTCTGGGCGAAGCCGTAGGGGTAC
>JAFSMA010000048.1 GCA_017448145.1 Oscillospiraceae bacterium
CCAGCGTTCGTCCTGAGCCAGGATCAAACTCTCTATCAATCGTATCTTAAAGCTTACGCTCTAAAATCTCTTGAAGAGCTATTTCCATAGCTATCAAAACTTTTTATCCTTACGCGGTCCCGGTAATTGACTGAACCCGGTCCGCGCAAGCTCATTCAACGTTTTTCAACGTTTTCTGGTGCTTTTCGTTCGTTCATTGTTTAATTTACAAGGTACACATCCCGCAACCGCGGAACAGTTGATATATTAGCATCGAGATGGCCGTTTGTCAACACATTTTTTCACTTTTTTTCAGAAAAATTCCGATATTTTTCGAGGTGTGAAGGATGGACGATAACAGGTTGCTTTTTCATCAGCATGTGTTATACTATGGGGGATATTTCAGCGAAGGAGACTATATTCAATATGAGTAATTGCAATCACGACTGTGGCAGCTGCGGCAAGGAGTGCGGCGAGCGCCAGGGGGGCAGCCCCTTTCAGATCAAGCCCCTCCGGGAGGGCTGCCGGGTAGGCAAGGTGTACGGCGTGGTCAGCGGCAAGGGCGGCGTGGGCAAGTCCATGGTCACCAGCCAGCTGGCCGTCAGCATGCGGCGGGAGGGCTACCAGGTGGCCGTGCTGGACGCCGACGTAACCGGGCCCAGCATTCCCAAGGCCTTCGGCGTACACACCCAGGCCATGAGCAACGGCGAGGCGCTGCTGCCTGTCACCACCCAGAGCGGCATCCAGCTGATGAGCGTGAACCTGCTGCTGGAGAACGAGACCGACCCGGTCATCTGGCGGGGGCCGGTCATCGGCGGCGTGGTGCAGCAGTTCTGGGGCGACGTGCTGTGGCAGGACGTGGACTACATGTTCGTGGACATGCCTCCCGGAACGGGCGACGTGGCGCTGAACGTGTTCCAGACGCTGCCGGTGGACGGCGTGATCATCGTGGCCAGCCCCCAGGAGCTGGTGAGCATGGTGGTGGAAAAGGCCGTGAAGATGGCGCAGATGATGCACATCCCCATCCTGGGCCTGGTGGAGAACATGAGCTACGTGGCCTGCCCCGACTGCGGCAAGAAAATCTACCTCTTCGGCGAGGGCAAGACGGAGGAAGCCGCCGCCAAATACGGCCTGCCCCTGCTGGCGAAGATGCCCATTGACCCGCAGCTGGCCAAGCTGGTGGACGACGGCGCCATTGAGAGCTTTGAGGGCCACTGGCTGGACGGCGTGGTGGAGGCCATTTTGAAGGACGGGCAGGAGTAAGGCACGCTCCCCTATTATACTACGCGAAAGCGCGGACGCTGTGCGTCCGCGCTTTTTATTTTCCCTATATTATATAAGGTGTTGCAGCAGCAATATGGCGCCGGAGAGGCCCACGAAGGCGTAGACCACCGTGCGGGCCATGTCGGCGTTGAGGTGGCGGCTGATATGTTGGCCCAGCACCATGCCCGCCAGGATGCCCGCCGAGCCGGCGGCGCCGTAGGGCAGCAGGGCCGGGCGGAGGATGCCGCCCGCCACGCGGCCTATGAGACTGACGGCGCCGGAGACGGTGAACAGGAACTGCATACAGGCCTGGTACTCCTCCGGCGAGGCGCAGGCGTTGATGAAATACAGCGCCATGGGCGGGCCGCCGATGGCGAACAGGCCCGCCGACGTGCCCGCCAGGCCGCCGCACACCGCGCCCACCACGGGACGGGGCGACAGCTTTACCCGCCGGGCCACCAGCAGGAAGTACAGCGACAGGGCGATAAGCAGCGCGCCCAGTGCCACCACCAGGGACTGGGTGGGCAGGTCCTTGACGAAGTGGATCATCACCAGGCTGGCGGCGCAGTACAGCACCGTGGGCCACAGGGCCAGGGACAGCCGGAGATGCTTGCGGTAGCGCCAGAAGAGGGCGATGCAGAAAAGCTGGTTGATGACGATGGCCAGAGCCGGGGCGTCGATCATGTCGAAGAGGAAGGGGAACACCAGCATCATGGTGACCACGGAGCCGAAGCCCGTCACCGTCTGCACCACGCCGGCGGCAGCGGCCGTCAGGGTGACGATAAGCCAGATCATCGTTTTCCCGCCTCGTCGAACACGGCGCGGAAGGTGTCGCCGTCCATGGTCTCATGGGCCAGCAGGTATTGGGCCACCGCCTCCAGCTCCCGCCGATGGGCGGAGAGCAGGTCGGTGCAGCGGGCATAGGCGTCGTCGATGATGGCGCGAATCTCCTCGTCCATAGCGGCGGCGGTCTGCTCGGAATAGGGCCGGGTGTGGCCCATGGACTTGCCCACGAACACCTCCTCCGATCCGGCGTCGAAGGCCACGGTGCCCAGCTTGTCGGACATGCCGTAGGTGCCCACCATGCGGCGGGCCAGGCTGGTGGCCCGCTGGATGTCGTTGCCGGCGCCGGTGGAGATATCCCCCAGCACCAGGGCTTCGGCACAGCGGCCCCCCAGGAGGGCCACGATCTGCTGGCGCATATACTCACGGCTCAGATAGGAGCGATCCTCGTCGGGGACGGAGATGGTGAGGCCTCCGGCCTGGCCCCGGGGCACGATGGTGACCTGGCGGACGCCGTCATGGAGGGGCAGCAGGTGCATGGCCACGGCGTGGCCCGCCTCGTGGTAAGCCGTGAGACGGCGCTCCGCCTCCGGGATGACCCGGCTGCGCTTCTCCGGCCCGGCGATGACCTTGATCACCGCCTGGTCGATGGCGGACTGGGTGATGGCCCGGCCATCCTCCCGGCCTGTCAAAAGGGCGGCCTCGTTCAATAGATTTTCCAGATCGGCACCGGTGAAGCCGGGGGTGGCCTGGGCCACCTTCTGCAAATCCACGTCCTCCGCCAGGGGCTTCTGCCGGGAATGAACCTTCAAAATCTCCTCCCGGCCCCGGATGTCCGGCAGGCCCACGTACACCTGGCGGTCAAAGCGGCCCGGACGCAGCAGGGCGGGGTCAAGGATATCCACCCGGTTGGTGGCGGCCAGCACCACCACGCCCTCGTTGGCGGAAAAACCGTCCATCTCCACCAGGAGCTGGTTCAGCGTCTGCTCACGCTCGTCGTGGCCGCCGCCCAGGCCCGAGCCGCGCTGGCGGCCTACGGCGTCGATTTCATCGATGAACACGATGGCGGGGGACTCCTCCTTGGCCTGGTCGAACAGGTCACGGACCCGGCTGGCGCCTACGCCCACGTACATCTCCACGAAGTCGGAGCCGGAGATGGACAGGAATTTCACGTCCGCCTCCCCTGCCACCGCCTTGGCCAGCAGGGTTTTGCCGGTGCCCGGAGGGCCTACCAGCAGCACGCCCTTGGGGATGTGGGCACCCAGATCCAGATATTTCTGAGGGTCACGGAGGAAGGATACAATCTCCTGCAGCTCCTCCTTTTCCTCGTCGGCGCCGGCCACGTCTTGGAAGGTGACACGCTTCTCACCCTGGGGGATGGAATTGACCCGGGCCTCGCCGAAGCGGGCCATCCTGTCGCCCGCGCCGCCCATGCCGCCGCCCATGGAGCGCAGCAGGTTGACGATGAGGAAGAAGCCCAGCAGGCCCAGCACATAGGGGGCCAGGGTCTGGAGATAGTTGGGGGAATGGTTGGCGTAATAGTGATAGTCGGTGATGATACCGGCGGCCTTCTGCTGCTCCACCAGGTCGTGGAGGTCATCATAGAAGGTGGGGAAATCGTACAGGTCGCAAACCACCTCGCTGCCGTCGGTGAGCTGGGCGGTGAGGCGGGTATCGCGGACGATGAACTGCTGCACCTTCTCGTCCAGAAAAAACTGGCGCAGCGTGGCGTAGCTGATGCCCTCCCGGGAGCGCATGGCGCTGATGAGATACAGCGCGGCACACACCATGGCCACCAGCAGCAGCACGGTGCTGAAGCTGATGCGTTTACGGTTATCGTTTACCAAAAGTACCTCCTACTGCGCGATTTCTATGAAACGCGCGGGAAAATCGCCTGGCTCAGTGGGCCAGGCGGATGCCCTGCCAGCTGTGGCTGCCGCCGATGCTGATGGTGACCAGCACCTTGGAGTTCAGCTTGGCAAAGGGGATATAGGGATCGTTCCAATACCGGGCGTCGAAGGATCCGGTGCGGTTGTCGCCCATGAAGAACACGCAGCCCTCCGGGACGGTGAAGGCGGTGTCGGAAAAGGTGTAGCCCAGCTGGCTGCCCAGATACGTCTCGTCCAGCAGCTGGCCGTCGATGTAGACGAAGCCGTCCGCAAAGGACACCGTCTCCCCCGGCAGGCCGATGACACGCTTGACCATGATCTCATTGCGCTCGTCGCTGCGGAAGGTGAGAATCTGGCCCCGTTTGGGGGCGGGGTTGCCGAAGAAATAGGGCAGGCGCCAGCAGATTTGCAGGGATTTGGTGGGGATGGTGGTCTCCATGGAGCCGCTGGGCACCCAGGACAGCTCGAAAATCACCTTGAATACGATCAGCACCACCAGCAGCGTCATGGCGACGCCGCCCCACTCCTTCCAGAACCATTTCAAATCCCGGCGGGGGGCGGGGGTTTGCTCATTCATTGTACCATCGTCTCCTTTTACTTGCTGTATATCTCCGGCTTCAGCACGCCGATGTAGGGCATGTTGCGGTACTGCTGGGCGTAGTCCAGGCCGTAGCCCACCACGAACTCGTCGGGCACCTCGAAGCCGGCGTAATCGGCCACGATGGGCTTTTCCCGGCGGGCGGGCTTATCCAGCAGCGTGACAATGGTGATGTCGGCGGCGCCCTTGGTCAGCAGATAATTTTTCAGGAAGAACAGGGTGTTGCCGGAGTCCAGAATGTCCTCCACCACGATGATGTGGCGGCCGGTGATGTCCCGCTGCAGGTCCCGGGTGATCTGCACCACGCCGGTGGAGCGGGTGCCGTTCTGGTAGGACGACACGCTGATGAACTCCAGCTCGCTTTTCAGCTGGGTGGCCCGCACCAGGTCGGCCATGAAGATAAAGCAGCCGTTGAGTACGCCTACAAACATGGGGTTTTTGTCGTGAAAGCGGTCGTAAAGCTGGTCGCCCAGCTCCTGCACCCGGCGCTGAATGTCCTCCTGGGACAGCAGCACTTTCAAAATATCCTGATCCATATTGCTCTTTGCCATTTCCTTTACTCCTCCATCGTGACGCTGATATGATACGGTATGGTTTCCCCGGTTTCGGCGGGGCCGACGCCGGGAATGAACACGGGTTTGCCGTCGCAGCAGATGACGGGCAGACGTTCCCACCGCTCCCGGGGGATGGCGGCGTCCATAAGCAGCCGCTTGACGGTGCGGCTGCCACGGCTGCCGGGGAGGGTCATGCGGTCACGGCCCTGCCAGGGGCGCACCGTAAAGGGGCCGGGCAGGGGTACGCCATGCTGCGGCGTGAGAATGATAGTGTATTTGCCCCAGCGGTTGGCCCCCTCGTGAAGGGGCTGCCGGGCAAGGGGTGGGGCGGCGGGGACCAGGCGCAGCGTATCGCCCCGGCACACCGCCGTGACGCCGCCGGGCAGGGGCAGTGTGCCGCCGCTGCGGCACAGGGCCAGCAGGGCCCGCAGATGGGACGCGGACACGTCCTTTTTGCCGCCGCCGGCGCGGTCGATGAGCTGGCGCAGGAGGCGGCTTTGCAGCGCCTCCGGGGCGGAGAGCAGCGCTTGCCTGTCTATTTCCGCCCCCTCGGGGGGCAGACAGGCGGCGGCCAGGGCGTCCAGGTAGCTGTCCTCCTGCCGGAGGATGGCGGCGGCGGCGGCGATGTGGGCGGTGGCCTGGGGGTTGATCTCCTCCAGCAGGGGCCACAGGCTGCGGCGCAGCCGGTTGCGGGCATAGTGGAGGTCGAAATTGGTCTCGTCGTCGCCGTAGGGGATGTGATGTTCCGCCACGTAATCTTCGATTTCACTGCGGGGGGTATTCAACAGGGGGCGGATGAAATTGTCCCGCACCGGCGGGATGCCCGCCAGGCCCGCCGGGCCGGTGCCCCGCAGGAGATTCAGCAGCACCGTCTCCGCCTGGTCGTTCTGATGGTGGGCGGTGGCGATTTTGTCCGCATGGAGCTCTGTGGCGGCGGCGGCGAGAAACTCGTACCGGGCCCGGCGGCCCGCCTCCTCCACCGTCAGGCGCCACTCCTCCGCCTTTTCGTAGACCGGCGTGACGCCTGTGCGGAGGGGGATATGGTTTGCACGGCAGAAGTCGGTGACGATGGCCACGTCCCGCGCCGCCGTGGGGCGCATGTGGTGATCCAGGTGGGCGGCGGCCACGGTGAAGCCCCGTTCCCGCCCCAGGCGGTGGAGATAGTGGAGCAGGCACATGGAGTCACGCCCGCCGGACACGGCGCAGAGAATGGTGCCGCCTTTGGGGGGCAGCATATCCCATTGTGTCATCCAGGGCAGCAGATCCATGGGTCACTCCTCGTCGTCGGAATAGCGGTATTCCAGGGTCTGGAAGGCGGTGTACTCCGGCATCCAGCGCAGCTCCACCTTGCCGGTTTCGCCGTGGCGGTTCTTGGCCACGATGCACTCGGCGATGTTGCGCTTGTCGGTGTCCTCGTTGTAATAATCCTCACGGTAGAGGAACATGACGATGTCGGCATCCTGCTCGATGGCGCCGGATTCACGCAGGTCGGACAGCATGGGCCGCTTGTCCTCACGCTTTTCGTTGGCGCGGCTCAGCTGGCTCAGGCACAGCACCGGCACCTGCAACTCCTTGGCCATGATTTTCAGCATACGGCTGATGTCGCTGACGGCCTGCTGGCGGTTTTCGCCGCTGTAGCTCTTGCCGCCGGCGGAGGTCATCAGCTGTAAATAGTCGATGACCACCAGGCCCAGGTTGTCCAGGCGGCGGCACTTGGCGTTCATGTCCGCCACGGTGAGGAGGGGGTTGTCGTCAATGCGGATGTCCATGCGGCTCAGGGAGGACGCGGCCTCGGCGATCTTCATCCAGTCGCTCTCCCGCAGGTTGCCGGTGACAAGGCGCTGGTTCTCCACCAGGCCCTCGGTGGCGATGAGGCGGGTGACCAGCTGCTCCCGGCTCATTTCCAGAGAGAAGATGGCCACGGTCTTGCCGCTGTCCTTGGCGGCGGAGAGGGCCACGTTCAGGGCCATACTGGTCTTGCCCATGCCGGGGCGGGCAGCCAGCAGGAGAAGGTCGGACTTATTCATGCCGTTGATCTTGGCGTCCACGGCGCTAAGGCCGGTGGAAAGGCCGGGCAGGGTCTTGCCGCCGTTGGCGGTGAGCTCCGCCAGGCGGTCCATCACGTCCTTCAATACCATGCCCACGGTGACCATGCCCTGGCCGCCACGGTCCCGGCGGATGGCGTACACCTTCTGCTCGGCGCTCTCCAGCATATCCCCGGCGGAGCCGGTGCCCTCCTGCACCATGGCGGTGATGTCAGAGGCGGCGGTGGCCACCTGGCGCATCAGGGCCTTGTCCCGGACGATGCGGACGTACTCCATCACGTTGCCGGAGGTGGGGGTCACCTCAATGAGCTGGACGAGATAGGGCCGGGTGTTCTCGTTGTAGAGGCCCAGCCGCTCCATCTCCCCCGCCACGGTGACGCCGTCGATGGGCTTGGAGTAGACAAACATCTGGGTGATGGTCTCGTAAATGTCACGGTTCTGGCGGAGGTAGAAGTCCTCCGGGCGCAGCTGCTCCACCACGTCCTTGACGCAGTCGGCATCAATGAGCATGGCGCCCAGCACGGCCTGTTCCGCCTCGGCGCTATGGGGCATGGCCCGGCTGAGCAGATCATCCAGTGGCATTTTTCACCCCTCCTTCCCTGCTGAAAAACAGATTTTTACGCGAAAAAAGTTACTTTTCCTCGGTGACCAGCACGTACACGATGCCGCTGATCTCAAAGCCCAGCTTGGCCTTGACCTGGTAGGAGCCGAAGGACTTGATGGGCTGATCCAGCACCAGCTTCTTGGGGTCGATGTCCATGTTGTGCTGGGCCTTCAGGGCGGCGGCGATCTCCTTGCCGGTGACGGCGCCGAACAGCTTGCCGCCCTCGCCGCCCTTGGCGGACACCTTCACCTGGCAGCTCTTGAGCTGCTCGGCGATGGCCTGGGCGGCGGCTTTGGCCTCGGCGTCGGCCTTGGCCTTGGCCTTGTCCCGCAGGTTCATGGTGTTGACGGCGTCGGCGGTGGCGGGCACGGCCAGCCCCTTGGGCAGCAGGTAGTTGCGGGCGTAGCCCTCGGCGGCCTCGATCATCTGGCCCTTCTTGCCCTTGCCTTTGATGTCCTGGGTGAGAATGATTTTCATAGTGGGTTCTCCTCTCGGATGGATTTATTTTCGGATAAATTCAGCTCTCAAAATACCGGTCGATGGCGGCCAGCAGCTTTTCCTTGGCCTGGGCCACGGTGATGCCCTCGGCCTGGCCGCCGGCAGTGGTGGAGTTGCCGCCGCCGCCCAGGGCTTCCAGAATCACCTGGACGTTGACCTCTCCCAGGCTGCGGGCGGACATGTACACACCGGTGCCCTTGCGGTAGAGCACCACGGAGGCGTTGACGCCCCGGATGGTCAGCAGCTCGTCGGCGGCCTTGGCGGCGGTGACCCGATCCAACTCCTCGTCCAGGGCCACCACGGCGATGTCGCCGTGGTACAGCTCGGCGGCGCGGATGATGGCGTAGCGGTCGATCATGGCATGGAGGTCAGACTGGAACAGCCGCTGCACGTCCTGGGTATCGGCCCCGGCGCGGCGCAGGTAAGCCGCCGCCTCGAAGGTGCGGCCGCCGGTGCGGTTGGTGAAATTCTTGGTGTCCAGCACGATGCCCGCCAGCAGGGCCTCCGCCTCGGCTTGCAGCACGTCACCGGGCTCCACCAGGTATTGCAGCAGCTCCGTCACCAGCTCGCTGGCGGAGCTGGCGTAGGTCTCGTGGTAGTTGAGGGCCATTTTGTCGATATAGCTGGTGCCCCGGCGGTGGTGGTCGATGACCGCCACCTGCTTACAGCTCTCCAGCAGCGGCTCCGACTCCACGCTCTCGGGGCGGTTGGTGTCCACCACCACCAGGAGGGTGGAGGGCTGGGCGTGGAGGAAGGCGGCGTCGCCGGAGATGAAGGCACCGCTGTACTCCGGCTGCTCCTGCAAGCGGCGGAGGATGGGATGGACGGCGTTATTCTCGGTGTCGATGACGATCTGGGCTTTTTTGCCACGCTTGCGGGCGATGGCCACGATGCCGGCGGCGGCGCCCAGGCAGTCCATGTCGGCGTACTTGTGGCCCATGACGTACACGTTGCCCGCCTCGTCCATCAGCTCTCCCAGGGCGTTGGCCATGACACGGGACTTCACCTTGGTGCGCTTCTCGGTGGCCTTGGAGCGGCCGCCGTAGAACTCAAAGTTGCTGCGATCCTTCACCACAGTCTGGTCGCCGCCCCGGCTCAGGGCCATTTCCAGGGCCATGGCGGCATTCTTGAACAGGGCTTCGTAGCTCTCGCCGTCCCGGCCCACGCCGATGGACAGCGTGGCGGCCACATCGCCGCTCTTGACGGCGTGCACCTGCTCCATCACGTCGAAATTCTTCTCGGCAAAGGCGGCGTAGTCCTTCTCCTCAAAGACGAACAAATACCGGTCCCGGTCATAGCCCAGCAGCAATCCGCCGCTCTCGCCCCGCCACTGGGACAGCTTTTCCTCCAGTTCGGCGATGAGGGCGGAGCGCTTGGCCTCGGGGCTGGCCTTGATCAGCTCCTCGTAGTTGTCCACCATGACGATGGCCACCACGGGACGGGTCACGTCCAGGGTGTGGCGCATCTGCTCGGCGTCGGTGACATCCTGCCAGTAGGTGGTGGCCATAGGGTTGGCGCCGCCCATCTCCTCGCCGCTGCTGACGCCGCCGAACACCCGGAACGTCCGGTGGTTCCACTGCACCAGCTCCGGGCACTCCCGCTTGCCCTCAATGAGCCAGTGGGTGGCAAAATCGGGCACCACGTCGGTGACGACGGACTCAAAAAGGCTCTCGGGGCTGTCGGCCAGGCCCTGGAACAGGTCGTTGGCCCACAGCACCTCCCGGTTGGTCATGTCGAAGACCATCATGGGCAGAGGGGTATACAGCAGGCTGCTGGCCCGGGCGGAATCCAGCCCGCCGGAGATGCGGTTCATGTACTGGCGGACGTTGGCCTGGGCCTGGCGGTTGCGCCGCACGCCCACGTAGATCACCACCGCCGCCACCGCCAGCTCCACCAGGCCCAGGGCCAGGTGGAAGGGAATGGTGGCCAGGGCGAAGGCCACCAGCACCACCGCCGACAGGGCCACGTTGGTTCTGATGCCGTTGATGAGCTTATTGTTCATTTGACAGCCCCCTTTGCGACGGCATACCGTCCCAGTTTTCAATCATAGCCGATTATACCATGAAAACCGCGGCATCACAATAGCTTTTCCGGCTTTTTACCGGCCAAAGCGGGCGAGGCGGCGGTTTCGGGGGAAAGAGGACGAAAAGATAGGGGTTTACAAATGGAATCAAATGTGGTATCCTTTGTGCAATGTGTTGGAAAATACAGCACGATTTTTGTCTGTTTCGTAAAGCGATGGTGCTTTACTTACATGATACACGGCCCATGGCGGCGCGTCTGCCGGGCTGACAACAACATACGCGGGAGAAAAAGGGCGAATGAGCGCATTTGGCGGCGATACAGGGCCGCAGGATGACGCCGCGCCCTCGGTGGCGTTGTGCCTTTTTTGCCCGCGGCGCGAAAAAAGGAGATTTTATGGCTGAAAAAATGAAAATCATTCCCCTTGGCGGTCTCAACGAGATCGGCAAGAACATGACCGCCTACGAGTACGGCGGCGAGATCATCGTGGTGGACTGCGGCATGGCCTTCCCCGGCGATGATATGTACGGCATCGACTGCGTCATCCCCGATGTCAGCTATCTGCTGCAAAACCACAAGCGGCTGCGGGGCCTGTTCATCACCCATGGCCACGAGGATCACATCGGCGCCATCCCCTATGTATTGAAGCAGGTGAACATGCCCATCTACTGCACCCGGCTCACCGCCGGGCTCATCAAGCTGAAATTGCAGGAGCACGGGCTGCTGAACTCCACGAAGCTGATTACCGTGGAGGCGGGCCAGACGGTGAAGGCAGGCAAGTTCCAGGTGGAGTTCATCCACGTGAACCACTCCATCGCCGACTCGGTGGCCTTTGCCATCCACACCAATATGGGCGTCATCGTCCACACCGGCGACTTCAAGATCGACTCCACCCCCATTGACGGCGAGGTCATCGACCTGGCCCGGTTCGGCCAGCTGGGCCGGGAGGGCGTGCTGGCGCTGCTGGCGGACTCCACCAACGTGGAGCGGCCGGGGTACACCATGTCCGAGCGGGCGGTGGGCGCCACGTTCAAGCGGCAGTTTACCGGCTGCCAGCAGCGCATCATTGTCACCACCTTTGCCAGCAACGTGCACCGCATCCAGCAGGTCATCGACGCCGCCCACGCCTGCGGGCGGAAGGTGGCGGTGACGGGCCGCAGCATGGAGAACATCATGAAGGTGTCCACGGAGCTGGGCTACATGAAGGTGCCCAAGGGCACGCTGATGGAGCTGAACAAGTTGCAGCAGCTGCCCGCCAGGCAGCAGGTCATCGTCACCACCGGCTCCCAGGGCGAGGAGATGAGCGCATTGTACCGCATGGCCTTCGGCAGCCACAAGCAGGTGGATATCGGGCCGGGGGACAAGGTGATCCTCTCCGCCAGCGCCATCCCCGGCAACGAGGTGACGGTGGGCCGGATGATCAACGAGCTGTTCCGCCGGGGCGCCGAGGTGGTGTACGACAAGGCGGATATGCTCCACGTCAGCGGCCACGCCTGCCAGGAGGAGCTGAAAATCATCCACGCCCTGACCCGGCCCCGGTTCTTTATCCCCCTCCACGGCGAGCAGCGGATGCTGCAAATCCACAAGCACCTGGCCCAGGACATGGGCATGGCCGCCGACCACATCTGCGTGGCGGAAAACGGCAGCGTCATCGAGCTGACCGCCAAGCACATGAAGTGCGAGACGGCGGTACAGGCCGGCGAGGTATTCGTGGACGGCGGCGGCATCGGCGAGGTGGGCAGCGTGGTGCTCAACGACCGGAAGCTCCTGGCCAGCGACGGCATGGTGGTGGTGGTATTGAGCATGTCCAGCCACGACCACCAGCTGCTGTGCGAGCCGGAGATCGTGACCCGTGGCTTCGTGTACGTGAAGGAGTCGGAGGGGTTGCTGCAAGACCTGCGCCGGGTGGCCATGGACACCGTGGACACCATGAACGCCAAGAAGCGGCGGGATGAAAACGAGATCCATCGCACCGTCCGCAGCGCCGTGTCCAGCTACCTCTACAAGCGGACACGCCGCAGCCCCATGGTCATCCCCATGGTGACGTGGCTGTAAGATAAGATAAAAGGTTCTATCATAAATGTTGGGTGTAGCCCGGCCTTTCGGCTTCGCTGCCCCAACATTTATGATAGAACCACATTTATTATAGAACCGATATTGTTTGTGGGGGCGGGCCGCCAAGGTCGGGTGAACGGCACGGGGCAACGACACCCCAACCAACGATGACGCCCCGCAAATCCGTACAAACGGGCGCTTCATGAAGCGCCCCTACAAGAGAACCGGTGCCTGTGTTTTACCGTAGGGGCGATTCACGAATCGCCCGCCCCCCGCCGATAAAGAAACAGGGAGGAGCAAGGCCCCTCCCTTACATTATTTATTATTCATTTTTCAATCCGCGATCCCCTCAATGGTCCCGCCGCCCAGCACTTCGTCGCCGTCGTACAGCACCGCCGCCTGGCCCGGGGTCATGGCCCGCTGGGGCTGGTCAAAGGTGAGGCGCAGCGTGCCGTCCGGCTGGGGATATGCGGTGGCGGCAGCCTCCCGCTGGCTGTACCGTGTTTTGGCGGTGCAGCGAATGGGGCCGTGGGGGACGGGGATAATCCAGTTCACATGGGAGGCCGTCAGCGTGCGGTGCATCAGCTTTTCGTTGTCCCCCAGGGTGATGGTGCCCTTTTCCGGATCCTTGTCCAGCACATACACATGGCGGCCCAGGGCGATGCCCAATCCCTTGCCCTGGCCGGTGGTGTAGCAGGGCAGGCCCTTGTGGCGGCCCAGCACATTGCCCGCCTCGTCCACAAAGTCGCCGGGGGCCAGCGTCACACCGCTGCGCTGCAAAAAGCCCACGTAGTCCCCGTCCGGCACGAAGCAGATGTCCTGGCTGTCGGGCCGTTGGGCGTTGGCGAGCCCCGCCTCCCGTGCCAGGCGGCGGATGGTGGGCTTGTCGTAGTCCCCCAAAGGCAGCAGCAGGTGGGCAAGCTGGGCCTGGGTCAGCTGATAGAGCACGTAGGTCTGGTCCTTGCTGCGGTCGGCGGCCCGCAGCAGCCGGTAGCGGCCCGCCGCGGCGTCGTATTCCACCCGGGCGTAGTGCCCGGTGGCGATGTAGTCATACCCCAGGGTGATGGCTCTGTCCAGCAGGGCGCCGAATTTCAGGCAGCGGTTGCAGTCAATGCAGGGGTTGGGGGTGCGTCCGGCGCAGTATTCCGCCACAAAGTGATCCATCACGTCCCGCTGGAACCGCTCTGTTTCATTGAATACATAAAAGGGCATCCCCAGACTGTAGGCCACAGCCCGGGCGTCGTCCGCGGCGTCGGCGGAGCAGCACTTGCCATCCTCGCCGGGGAATAATTTCAGCATGGCCCCGGCGCATGGATACCCAGCGCGTTGCAGCAGCAGCGCGGCGGCGGAGCTGTCCACTCCGCCGGACATGGCGATCAGCACTTTCTTCGTTTGCGGCATGGAATAATTACCTCCGGTGAGAGAAGAGTGAAGAGAATCGGGATCCGCTGCGCGGCAATTTCAGTGCAGGGGCGGCGTAAATACCGTAGAGGCCGACGCCTACCCCAAGGGCACTGGCTCCACCAGCCGCTCGTGCCTCGCGGGGCCTACAGCCGAAGCGCCGCCAGCGGCGGAAGAAGCGAGGCTGTGGCAAGGCAGCGGCCCGCGCTTCATGGCCTGAAGGGTCTGAAACGCGGCTGCCGCAACGAGGGCAGGGTCACTGGCGCCCGGCGGCCCGCCCCCCGGCAACAACCACCGCTAAAGGTCGGACGAACGGCAAGTGGTATCGGTAACCCATCATCAACCAACCTACCCTTCATCAAACCCGCCAGCCTGCATCGGGCGCTTCATGAAGCGCCCCTACAAAGGGAACCGGCGTCTGCGTTTTTACCGTAGGGACGATTCACGAATTACCCGCGCCCCGGCGGGAAGAAAAAGGCATGAAAACGAAACAGCGCCGGGACGGGCGCTGTTTCGTTGCTCAGTCCAGCTTTTCGGCGGTAAAGGCGGTGTAGGGCAGGGCGTCGGACAGGGCCAGCAGCACCCGGCTGTGGCCTCCGGCATAGTCGCCTGTGGTCTGGCGCACTTCGCCGCCCTGCACCCGGCGATCCGGCAGGGCCACGGTGACGGTGGTGCCCTCTCCCTCCCGGGAGTCCAGCATCAGCCGCCCGCCGTGGGCCTCGGCGATGGCCCGGCACAGGGGCAGGCCCAGGCCCACGCCGTGCTGGGCGGGGTCGGGGGCACCGGCGTGGTGCCAGCGGTCAAACACGGTGTCCATCCTGTCCTCGCTGATGCCGCAGCCGGTGTCGGACACCGTCAGCAGCAGCTGGGCCCCGGCCCGGCGCACCGTTACGGTGACGGCGCCGCCGGCGGAGGTGAATTTCAGCGCGTTGCTCAACAGGTTCCAGAGCAGCCTGTCCATCTGCTCCTCGTCCAGGCCCACGATGTGGCCCGTCAGGTCGCAGCGCCAGGTAAGGGTCACGTCTCTTTCCCGGAACAGTCCCTCGGCTTCCAGGCAGCGGCCCTCCAGCCAGCGATCCACCGCCAGGTTGCCCCTGTGCAGCGTCATCCCGCCCGCCAGCAGCGCGGTGGCGGAGAGCTGGTCGGCCAGGCGCATCATGCGGTAGTAGCTCTGCTGCAATATGGCGGCGGAGCGCCGCTCCCGCTCCCCGGCGTCCTCCGACAGCAGCCACTGGGCGGCAAGGCCGATATTGTTCAGCGGCAGCCGCATCTGCTGGGCCACCGACGCCAGTATTTCATGGAGCGTCCGCTCCCTGTTCTCCTCCACGGCCCGCGCCTCCTCTCTGCTCTCCATCTTGCCCTGCGTGAGGGCGTTTTTCCCATGGAAAGATGGGGATTTACGGCCATATCATACCAAATGGCCGGAGAAAAAACAAGGCATTTGTCGCCTTTTGCCGAAATCGCCTTTCCCATGAAAATTTTTTCAGAAAAGGTATTGCATTTTTGCGAAAATTGCATATAATCTAAACGTCCCATACGTTTGATATATTCCATCAGAGAGGAAGTTTGTATTATGAGCATCAAAGTTGGTATTAACGGTTTTGGCCGCATCGGCCGCATGGTCCTGCGCTGCTCCCTGAACCACCCCGAGATCGAGATCGTGGGCATCAACGATCTGTGCCCCGCCGATTATCTGGCCTACATGCTGAAGTATGACACCATGCACGGCCACTTCGCCGGTGAGGTCTCCTCCAGCGACAACAACATCATCATCAACGGCAAGGCCATCCCTGTGTTTGCCGAGCGCGATCCCGCCGCCCTGCCCTGGGGCAAGGTGGGCGCTGAGTACGTCATCGAGTCCACCGGCCTGTTCCTGACCAAGGAGAAGGCCCAGGGCCACATCGATGCCGGCGCCAAGCACGTTGTCATGTCCGCTCCCTCCAAGGACGACACCCCCATGTTCGTCACCGGCGTGAACCTGGACAAGTACACCTCTGATATGACCTTCGTCTCCAACGCCAGCTGCACCACCAACTGCCTGGCCCCCATCGCCAAGGTCCTGAACGACAACTTCGGCATCACCGACGGCCTGATGACCACCGTGCACTCCACCACCGCCACCCAGAAGACCGTGGACGGCGTGAGCCTGAAGGATTGGCGCGGCGGCCGTGCCGCTGCCGGCAACATCATCCCCTCCTCCACCGGCGCTGCCAAGGCCGTGGGCAAGGTGATCCCCTCCCTGAACGGCAAGCTGACCGGCATGAGCATGCGCGTGCCCACCCTGGACGTGTCCGTGGTGGACCTGACCGTGAACCTGGCCAAGCCCGCTTCCTACCAGGAGATCTGCGACGCCATGAAGAAGGCTTCCGAGGGTGAGCTGAAGGGCATTCTGGGTTACACCGACGAGGACGTGGTGTCCGCCGACTTCCTGGGCGATACCCGCACCTCCATCTTCGATGCCAAGGCCGGCATCGCTCTGACCGACACCTTCGTGAAGGTGGTCAGCTGGTACGATAACGAGATCGGTTACTCCGATAAGGTCCTGTGCCTCATTGAGCACATGTACAGCGTGGACCACAAGTAATTTGCGTCGCAAGGCCAAATTTATATCCGCTATCTGAGTTTTCCTTCTTTTGTTCCGGGAATTACGCCGTCTGTTCAGACGGCGTTTTTCCTTTTGAGAAAATTTTGGCAAAAGGGGTACCATAATACACAAATGTATGGTACAATAGGTACAAGAGAACATTCTGCGAAAGCGAGGGCATCAGCCTTATGGACACCAATCCCATTCTGCGGGAGCATCTGTCGCTGGACAGCGACATCCCGCTGTATACCCAGCTGGTGGGCATCATCAAGCGCAATATCTCCACCGGCGTCATGCAGGTGGGCGACCTGATGCCCAGCGAGGCGGAGCTGTGCCGGGCCCTGGGCATCAGCCGCAACACGGTGCGCCAGGCCATCGGCGAGCTGGAGGACGAGGGGCTTGTGGTGCGCAAGCGGGGTCGGGGCACCTTCGTGGCCGACCCGGCCACCAATCCCCGTGGCGTGCGCTACTCGTTCACCACGGAGATCAACTCCCTGGGCAAGACCCCCAGCAATACCCTGGTGGACTTCCGGGTCATCGAACAGCCGGAGCCCCACATCTGCCAGCGGATGGAGCTGCGCAGCGGCACGCCGGTGTACTGCTTCACCCGCATCCGCAACGTGGACGGCCAGTCCCTGATTCTGGAGACCAGCTACTATCCCCAGTACACCTACCCCCAGCTCAGCCGGGAGTTGGTGGAGACCCACAGCTTTTACAGCCTCCTCTACCACATGGGCATCACCCCCTTCTCCGCCGAGGAGAGCTACGAGGCGGTGACGGTGGAGGGCCGGGAGGCGGAGCTGCTGCAGGTGCCGCCCGGGAGCTGCGCCTTCTACCACCAGCGCCGCACCCGCACCGAGGACGGCCGGGTGTATGAGTACACCTGCAGCTACATCCGGGGCGACCGGGTGCATCTCAACGTGAAGATGCAGAAAAGCGGCGTCAGCTTCATGCGGACGGTGGACTGACCGTGGCGGACAATGGAATACACCCAAAAGAGAGGAGCGTTGCTCCTCTCTTTTTCGTCCGGGCCGCCGGGCGCCAGCGACCCTGCCCTCGTTGCGGCAGCCGCGTTTCAGACCCTTCAGGCCATGAAACGCGGGCCGCTGCCTTGCCACAGCCTCGCTTCTTCCGCCGCTGGCGGCGCTTCGGCTGTAGGCCCCGCGAGGCACGAGCGGCTGGTGGAGCCAGTGCCCTTGGGGTAGGCGTCGGCCCCTACGGTGGTATTGCCGCCGCTTACCATCCACCCGCCCCCCGATGGTGGTCGTTACCGCGCTGGCGGGCGATTCGTGAATCGCCCCTACGGTGTTTTTGTCGCTCTGTCCGTTTCTCCGTAGGGGCGCTTCATGAAGCGCCCGTTCCCCGGCGGCGGATTTGACGAAAGGCGTCGTAGGTTGCGTAGGGCTCCCATCCCTCCGTAGGGGCGGACGACTCTGTCCGCCCCAGCCCGTCCGCGGGCTTTCTGTTCTGCCTCGTTGGTTGCGCCCGTTCCCATTTTCCCATCCCCGCGCCCCTCCCACGTTCACAATTAATTTAAAATAGTACCTATTGACATTGCTGGGAGGGGGTGGTAAACTGTGTTAGCACTCAAGGAAAGCGAGTGCTAAAAAACGGAGGTTCTGCCATGGAGCTGACGGAGCGGAAAAAGCAAATATTGAAGATCGTGGTGGAGAGCTACATCGACACCGCCGAGCCCCTGGGCTCCAAGGCCATCGCGGAAAAGATGCCCGGCAAAATCAGCTCCGCCACCATCCGCAACGAGCTGGCGGATCTGGGCGAGATGGGCTACCTGGAGCAGCCCCACACCTCCGCCGGGCGCATCCCCTCGGCCAAAGGCTACCGGCTGTACGTCAATGAATTGATGGAGCGGCGGCCTCTGTCGGAGGAGGAGCAGGCGGCCATCAACGACTCCCTTCGCGGCGAGCTGCGGCAGACGGAGCAGGTGGTGGCCCGGGCGGGTCAGATGGCCCAGAGCCTGGTGAACTACCCCACCTACGCCGCCGCCGACCACCGCAGCGCCGTCACCGTGAAGCGGTATGAGCTATTGCCGGTGGACGAGGCCAGCTTCATCGCCGTGGTGATGCTGTCCGACAGCCGGGTCAAGAGCCAGCTGATGGCCGTTGACCTGCCGGTGGAGCCCTCGGCGCTGCCCGCCATGAGCCACCTGCTGAACACTCATTTCACCGCCATCCCCGCCCGGGAGATGAACGGCAAGCTGATGGGCCTCAGCGACCAGGTGGTGCCGGAGTGGTTTCTGCTGCTGAACCGTGTGGTGGAGTACGCCGGCGAGCTGCTGCAGGACGACAGCCACACCCAGGTGTTCACCAGCGGCGCCAGTCGGATTATGAGCTTCCCGGAGTTCCGGGACATCGATAAGGCCCAGGGCCTGATGCACTTCATGGTGGACAACAAGGAGAAGCTCCCCGTGCCCACCACCGACGCACCCATGCAAATCCTCATCGGGCCGGAGAACGTCAGCGACGCGCTGAAAGAGAGCAGCGTGGTCATGGCGTCCTACGACATCGGGGACAATATGCGGGGCCTCATCGGCGTGGTAGGCCCCACCAGAATGGACTACGCCACCGTGGCGGCCCGGCTGAGCTACTTCGCCGAGAGCCTCACCAGAATGTTCGGGAAGCGGGAGCTGCCCGCCAAGGAGGAAGAAGGAAACCCATGAGCGACAAGAAGAAAAAGGATTTGCCGGAGGAGCAGCCCCAGGAGGAAACCACTCCGGAGATGACTCCGGAGGCCGCAGAGGAGCAGCCCCAGGAGGCCCAGCCGGAGACCTATACCGTCACCAAAGAGCAGATGGAGAAGATGGAGGCGCTGGCCAAGCTGGTGTCCGACGGCAACGACAAATATCTCCGTCTGGCGGCGGAATACGACAACTACCGCAAGCGCACCACCAAGGAAAAGGAGAACATTTACTCCGACGCCAAGGCCGACACCATCAAGCCCTTCCTGGAGGTGTACGACAATCTGGCCCGGGGTGCCGCCCAGTTGGAGGACGGCGACAGCCACAAGCAGGGCCTGGAGATGATTGCCAAGCAGTTTCTGGCTGTGCTGGAGAAGCTGGGCGTCACCGAGATCGACGCCCTGGGCCAGCCCTTCGACCCGGAAAAGCACAACGCCGTCATGCACGTGGAGGACGAAGCCGCCGGAGAAAACACGGTGGTGGAGGTGTTCCAAAAGGGCTTCGCCATGGGCGAGAAGGTGCTGCGCTTCGCCATGGTCAAGGTGGCTAATTAACCATTACTTTCGGCTAAAACGCGCCGTTTCCGGCGCGAAGCAATAGATTTCACAACGTTATCAATAAAAATTTGAGATATGATTTAGGAGGCAATCACTATGTCTAAGGTTATCGGTATCGATCTGGGTACTACCAACTCCTGCGTGGCCGTGATGGAAGGCGGCGAGGCCGTCGTCATCGCCAACGCTGAGGGCAACCGCACCACCCCGTCTGTGGTGGCATTTTCCAAGACCGGCGAGCGTATGGTGGGCCAGGTGGCAAAGCGCCAGGCCATCACCAACCCCGACCGCACCATCTCCTCCATCAAGCGTGAGATGGGCTCTGACCATCGCGTCAACATCGACGGCAAGGCCTACACCCCCCAGGAGATCAGCGCCATGATCCTCCAGAAGCTGAAGGCCGACGCCGAGAGCTATCTGGGCTCCCCCGTCACCGAGGCGGTCATCACCGTGCCCGCTTACTTCACCGACGCCCAGCGTCAGGCCACCAAGGACGCCGGCACGATCGCCGGTATGGAGGTCAAGCGCATCATCAACG
>JAFSMA010000049.1 GCA_017448145.1 Oscillospiraceae bacterium
AGGCGATCTTGGCGCTGATGCGGTACTTCTCCCCCGCTTCCAGCGTCACGCCGGTGCCTGCGTGGAGACGCACGCTCCAAATGCCGCCGTTGCTGCCGCGGGCGGTGTCGATATACAGCTTGGCCGCGCCATTCGTTACCTCGTGATTACCGGCGGATCCATCCCAGAAGATGCCCTGGGTGCCCAGGGTCACGGTCTGGGCCACGTACTCCGCCGCAGGCTCGGCGGCGGGTTCCGTCCACTTCTCCACCGTCACGTCAGACACGGTGACGGTGTTGGCGGGGCTGTCGCCCACCTGGACGCGAAGCACCAGTTCCCTATACTCGCTGCGCTGGGGGACGGTGATTTCCTTGGTATAGGTGGCCTCGCCGTTCTCGGCGATGTCCAGACCCGCCACATCGGTGCTGTAACCCAGGCCGCCGGGGTTAAAATCGTTGTCCTCGTCGTAGCCGTTGCTCAACAGCACTTCGGCGTGGATGGCCTTTTCGGAGGCGATCTTGGCGCTGACGCGGTACTTCTCCCCCGCTTCCAGCGTCACGCCGGTGCCTGCGTGGAGACGCACGCTCCAAATGCCGCCGTTGCTGCCGCGGGCGGTGTCGATATACAGCTTGGCCGCGCCGTTCGTTACCTCGTGATTACCGGCGGATCCATCCCAGAAGATGCCCTGGGTACCCAGGGTCACGGTCTGGGCCACGTAGCTGCCCTCCTGTACCTGGCCCAGCATGGCGGGGGCGCTGACAGTTGTCAGCACCGCAGGCTGTTTGGACACCTTCTGCACCTGCACGTCACTGATGGTGACTTTATTGTTCAGCGGGCTCTTACCGATAGCCAGCCGCAGCACCAGCTCCTCACAGCCGTCGGCGGGGGCGGTGAAATCGGTGGTGACGGTCTTGGTCTCATTCTCGCCCAGGGAGGCGCCCCGCAGTCCGGCGTACTCCCTGGCGTCGCTGCCGTTGGTATAAATCAGCTCATAGTCGAAGGCTGCATCGGTATGCACCGTGGCGGACACGCGGTATTTGGCGCCGGCCTCCGGGGTGACGCCGGTCTTGACGTAGACGCGGCCCGTCCACACTTCGTTCTCGTCGGTCTTTTCGATCATGGCGGCGGTGGCGCTGCTTGCCGTCTCCACCAGGGACATGGCGAAGCCGGGGTTGGCGCCGGTATACACGCTGTCGGTGCCGTCAAAGGAGAACTTCTCCAGAGGAATGGCGGTATAGTTGGTGGGCACCATCACATACTCCGTGCCCAGATCCACGCTGCCGTTCATGGCGAAGTAGGCGGGCAGCATATTGGTGTAATGCTCATACACCTTCTCCACCCGGATGTTGTCCACGGTGACCTGGCTGCCGTCGGGGGACTTGCCGAAGGCGAACTGCAAAACCACCTCGCCGCCCTCGCTGCCGGGGCTGCGCAGGTCGATAAGCTGCTGGAAGGTGCGCTTGGACATATCGCCCATGCGCTGGCCGTAGAAGGCACCGTAGCCCTTCTCGTTGTCGCCGTTATTGAAGCAAACCTCCATGTCCATCTCATGGGTGGCGGACACGTCGGCGCTGACCCGGTACAGGGCGCCGGGGGCAAGAATGGCGGCGGTCTTCACGTACAGGCGGGACATCCACACCTCGGCGCTGAAGGGGATCTCCTCCACCTTCATGGTGACGCCGTCCAGATGGCGGTCCAGCTTATAGAAGTAGCCCGGGTCGTGCTGCACGTACACCGCGCCCTCAGAGCTCCAGGCGATGGGCACAGTCATGACGCTCTCATAGTCGGCCTCGGTCTCCAGCTCCTCCACCTCGATGGAGGTGAAGTCGATGGTGAAGGGCTTCAACGCACCCAGCTGCAGATCCAGATAGGTATAGCCGTTGCTGGCGCTGACCTGGCCGGTGACGGTGTTCTCACCCTTACGGATGGCAAACTCGTGGAAGTCGCCGAACTTCACCGTGCCCGCCACGTCGGACTTGAAGTGGTAGGTCACCCGGTAGTCACGGCCGGGCACGGTCATGTAGTTGCTCTCCAGCTTCACATGCCAGGCCTCGCCGTCGGTCTTGGTGGCGGTAAAGCGATACACGCCGTCCACCACCTCGCCCTTACCGGCTACGTTACTGCCCTCAAACTTGGCCCGGAACACATTGGCGGGCTGGTCGGAGAAGACCAGCGGTTCCGTCGCCGTGTCCTCCTGCTGCACCGGCTCCACCACCACAGGGGCGGTGTCCTCCGGCTCGTCCACCACAGTGGGGGTCTGGGCGCTCTGGCCGCAGGCGGTCAGCAGCAGGGCCAGCAGCAGGAAAAGTGCAATAATCCCTCTCGTGCGGTTCATCATACGCTCCTCCTTGCAAAAATGGTGGTTCCTGCGGAAATCCGCAGGCGGAAAAGGGCAATCTCCCGGCCCTTTCCCCGGAATTGTGCAAAATGGCAACTTATTTCACAAATAGTATACGGCGGGCGAGTGCATAGTGTCAATAAAAAATGTGCAAATGCAAATAATTTTGTGACAAATGCACGGTCATAATTGTGCGATATGGGCAGACTACACAAGACCGGGCGGGCGGATTGTCCGCCAAATCCCGCGGTGGGTCGTATCTCGTCAGGAGCGGCGATTCCGAAAGCCCTGCCGCGCCTGCCGGTGACGGCGGCCTCCCCTGCCTCCTCACCGGCTGGCCGCAAAGAATTGTGGGAAATGACACATTTTTTGTTTTTTTATGGTGTACAATCGGCAATTTTGATGGTATCATTGTGGTAATACCCCGCAAAACCGACAGGAGTCCACCTGTCTGTCATAAGGAAGGAGTGAGAGGTACCTTGAAAGACCTGAAGCACCTGTACTACTTTGAGAACCTCCTGCAGGAAGCCAACAACGAGCTGATCCGGCAGGCCCAGGAGGAGGGTAAAGTGTGCGTCGCCTACACCTGTGAGAACACGCCGGAGCCGCTGCTCAACCTGCCTGGCGCCTTTTCCGTCCGGCTGCGGGCCCCCCGCACCGGCTCGGTGGATATCGCCACCTACTACCTGACCAGCTTCCTGTGCGAATACAGCCGCGCCCTGCTGGAGCGGGCCATCGAGGGCGGCTTCAATTTCGCCGACTGCGTCATCACCCCCGACGGCTGCTCCATGATGAACCGCTGCATCGAGAACATGGAGCTGCTCAAGACCATGGGCCAGGGCAAAGAGCATTTCTTCTTCGAGTACATGGAGATTCCCATGAAGGGGGACGAAAACGGCCTCAACCTGTACGTTCTCCAGTGCCGCAACCACATCCTGAAGCCCCTGGCGGAGCACTACGGCATCGACGTCTCCGACGCCGCCATCCGCCAGGCCGTGGCCCAGCACAACCGCGTGTGCCAGCTGCTGCGGGCCATCGGCGAGTACCGCAAGGGGGATCGCCCCGCTATCACCGGATACGAGTTCCACGTGCTGACCCTGGCCAGCTATGCCTGCCCCAAGCATCTGATCATCGATAAGCTGGAGGAGACCCTGGAGGAGCTGAAGACCCGGGAGCCTCTGGAAAGCGGCGCCTTCCGGGCCCGGGTGGTGCTGGTGGGCTCCGAGGTGGATGACCTGGACTTCATCAAGCTGGTGGAGGACTCCGGCGCCTTCGTGTGCGCCGACCGCTTCTGCTACGGCTCCCTGCCCGGCAGAAACCCCATCGTGCTCAACGACGAAGAGGACGCCCTCACCCAGATTTGCCGGCAGTACCAGCAGCGGGGTCAATGTCCCCGCTATATGGATACGCCCAAGATGAACGCCCGCCGGGAATACGTGGCCGCGCTGGCCCGGGAATACGGCGCCGACGGCATCATCTACGACCAGATGAAGTTCTGTGACCCCTGGGCCTACGAGAAGATGCTGGGCTCCCACATCCTGCGAGAGGAATTCGGCTATCCTGTTTTGGCGGTGGATCGTCCCTATTCCATCGCCTCCTCCGGCCAGATGCGTACCCGCGTCCAGGCTTTCGTAGAGAGTGTGGAAATCAAGAAAAT
>JAFSMA010000006.1 GCA_017448145.1 Oscillospiraceae bacterium
AGCCAGCTCCACCTTGATGCCGCCCACTTCCACGAAGTACTTGTCGCCCTCGCGCTTGAGCTGGGCGTCGAAGAAGTTCATGACAGGCATGCCGATGAAGCCAGCCACGAACAGGTTGGCGGGATGGTTGAATACGTCCTGGGGGGTACCGATCTGCTGGATGTAGCCGTCCTTCATGATGACGATGCGATCGCCCAGGGTCATGGCCTCGGTCTGGTCGTGGGTCACGTACATGAAGGTGGTGTTGATGCGCTGTCTGAGCTTGATGATCTCGGCGCGCATCTCGTTACGCAGCTTGGCGTCCAGGTTGGACAGGGGCTCGTCCATCAGCATGACCTTGGGGTCGCGGACGATGGCGCGGCCGATGGCCACACGCTGACGCTGACCGCCGGACAGAGCCTTGGGCTTGCGCTCTAAGTACTGGGTGATGTCCAGAATCTCGGCGGCCTCACGGACCTTCCTGTCGATGACGTCCTTGGGCTCCTTGCGCAGCTTCAGGGAGAAGGCCATGTTGTCATACACGGTCATGTGAGGATACAGGGCATAGTTCTGGAACACCATGGCGATATCGCGATCCTTGGGGGCCACGTCGTTCATCACCTTGCCGTCGATGATCAGCTCGCCGCCGGAGATCTCCTCCAGGCCCGCCACCATGCGCAGCGTGGTGGACTTGCCGCAGCCGGAGGGGCCTACCAGCACGATAAACTCCTTGTCCTTGATGTCCAGGTTGAACTCCTGCACCGCCACCACGCCTTCGTCGGTGATTTGCAGGTTTACCTTCTTCTTCTCGGGTTCATCGGCCTTTTTCTTCTTGGATTTCTTTTGCTCGCCGCTGACGAAGGGGTACACTTTCTTGATGTTTTTCAGCTGAACAGATGCCATAATTTCGACTCCGGACACACGGCCTCCGCCAAATGTGCCCTCACAGCCCACTTCCGTGGCGCTGCTTTTACGACAGGTCTCCACACTGCCGCAGCCCGAGCCGGGGCGTTTTCATCCTCCTTTTTTTCACGGCGTGTCCGGCCAGAAAGTGGAGTGGTCGGGGCCGTGGAAATTACGATTCAGTGATTCGCCAGAATTGCCTGCACCTGCTCCGGCTCCGGTATGGAGCGGATGGCGCCCTTTTTGGTGGTGACCAGATATGCCGCCGCGTTGGCGAAGCGCAGCATGGCGGTCAACTGCTGCTCGGTGAGGCCTTCGATGCCGTTCTCCAGCGCGAAATGCAGCACGGAGGCGCAGAAGGTATCACCGGCGCCGGTGGTCTCAATGGTGCCGCCCAGGCGGAAGCTGGGCACGAACACGTGCTTATCGCCGTAGAAGCAATAGCTGCCGTCGGCGCCCGCGGTGACGTTCAGCACCCGGATGTTGGGGTAATCCTTTTGCAGCATGGCGGCCCCGGCTTCAAAATCGGTCTGGCCGGTCATGAATGCCAATTCATTGTCGGCGATTTTCAGAATATCGCACTGGCTAAGGCCCCAGGCGATCTGCTCCCTGGCCTCGTCCAGGCTGGCCCACAGGGGCGGACGCAGATTGGGGTCAAAGGAAATCAGCGCGCCGGATTCCTTGGCAACTGCCACCGCCTTTTTCGTAGCCTCCCGTACCTCGGGATGGGTCATGGACAGGGTGCCGAAGTGGAAGATACGGGTGCTTTGCAGCGCGCCCAAAGGGAGCTCGTCGCTGCGCAGCATCATGTCCGCGCCGGGATTGCGGTAGAAGGAAAAGTCACGGTCACCGCCGGGGTAGGTCTTGACGAAGGCCAGGGTGGTATGTACGTCGTCGTCCTCCAGCAGGTAGTCCATGCAGATGCCCGCCCCTGCGGCGGCGTCCCGGAGCTGGCGGCCGAACATATCCTTGCCCACCTTGCCCACGAAGGCCACCCGCTTGCCCAGCTTGGCCAGCATGGCCAACACATTGCAGGGTGCGCCACCGGGGTTCGCCTCCATGAGGGGATTGCCCTGCCCGCTCTCACCGTTTTCGGTAAAGTCGATCAGCAGCTCGCCCAGGGCGATGACGTCAAAGGTCTTTCCCATGATTCAATTCATCTCCAACTCGTATTTCTCCACGTCCATCAGCACGCTGCCGTCGGAAGAGAAGCTGATGGCGTTGGCCTCCAGGGGCGTATACAGCACGAAGGAGGCGGCCTGCTCACCGTCGTTGACAAAAAGCTCCAGGCTGTAACGATCCATAATGACCCGCATTTTCAGCACGCCGTTCTTCATCCAGACAGGGAACTCCCGGACGTTGACGATGTCGTGAGGGAATCCGCTGTGGGTGCGATCCACCTTGATGGTGCTGGTGTCGGGGCGGAAGCGAATCAGGGTAAAGTGCTCGCCGTCCCGGGCCACGTACAGGCGGAACCACTTAAACATGCTGGCCTCGTTGCCCGGCCGGATGGTGACGGTCATGTCCAGATACCGGCCGTTGATGCCCCGGAGGCTGGTCTCGCCGTTGATGAGCACGTAGTGATAATCAATCTTGATGCCGCGATACTGCTCCAGCTCCCGGACGGGGTTCTGGCACAGGCGACCGCCCCGGATGGACAGCTCACGGGGCAGCGTCATCTGGCCCATGAAGCGCAGGGAGGACAGCTTGCAGGAGGAGGTCTCCCAGTTCTGCATCCATCCTATCATCACCCGGCGTCCGTCCTCTGTCAAGAGGGTCTGAGGGGCGTAGAAGTCCAGGCCGTAGTCAATGGCCTGCACGTTTTCACGCATCAGGTGGTGGGTGTCGGGGTCCATCTGGCCGATGAGGCACACGTTGGCGTTGCCGGGATGGAACTCCAGGCCGATGGCGGTCATCTCCTGGGGAGAGACCAGCAGCACGTCCTTTTCATCCAGCCGGAACAGGTCGGGGCACTCCCACATGCTGCCGTACTGGTTGTGGCAGGCGGACACCACGCTGACGAACTCCCAGTGCATGGCGTCGGGGCTTCGGTAGAGCAGGATGTTGCCGCTGGTGTCGGCGCAGCGGTTGCCGATGACGGCATAATATGTATCCCCTTCCCGCCAGATTTTGGGGTCCCGGAAATCCTGGGTGCTGCCGCCCTCGGGCAGCAGGTCGCCCTGGATGACGGGGTTGCCGCTGACCTTCTCGTAGTTCACGCCGTCGCCGATGGCGATGCACTGGGTCTGAAAGGCCTCAATCATGCCGTTACGGCGGCGGACGTTGCGCACGCCGGTGTACATCAGAAGATGCTTGCCGTCGGGGGTCTCCACGGCGCTGCCGGAGAAGCAGCCGTCCCGGTCATACTCGGTGTCCGGCGCCATGGCGGCGGGGAGGCGCTCCCAGTGCAGGAAATCGCGGGTCTTCACGTGTCCCCAGTGCATAGGGCCCCACTTGGTGTCGTAGGGGTAATACTGGAAAAACAGGTGGTATTCCCCCTTGTAGGGGGCAAAGCCGTTGGGATCGTTGATCCAGCCGATACCGCCGGTGAGATGGAACTTGGGCTGCTCCGCCTGCACATAGGGCAGATACTTTTTTTCAAAATCCCGCACTTTTTGCAGGGCCTTACTTGTCATTTGATATCCTCCTATCGTGTTTGGCAAAGAGAAGGGTTCCCGCCCTGGGAGCCCTTCTCTTCGCCCGCCTGGGTCGCCCCAGGCGGTGAAGATTACCGCTTCTTATGACAAAGAGGCGGACAGGGTACAGCCATTAGCCGGCCATGTAGGCGTCGAAGTACTTCTGGAAGATGGACAGATACTGATCCACGTTGTAGGCGGCCAGGTCGCTCTGCAGCTTCTCCCAGTCGGCGTCGGTGACACCGTTCATGATGCCGTTGGCGCGGAAGGTGTTGATGCACTTATAGATATCCGCGTTCAGGTTGGAGATGGTCTTGGTATCCTCGGTGCTCATGAACACGTTGGGGAACACGTACTTGGTGTGCATGTCGGGAGTGTAGATGTCCTTGATCCAGTCCAGACGATACTGGGCGTCGTCGGGGCAGGTGACGTACACGCCGTAGTAGCTGTCCAGGATGGCCAGGGGGCCGCCCACGCACTCCGCCTCGCGGACTTCCACGGGAGAGTGGTCGCCCAGGTTGGCGTGCTGCAGCATGGGCTCGCCATTGGCGTTGGTGCCCATCACAAAGATATCGAAGCCGTCATCCTCGCCGTAGGTACCCCAGTTGTTCTGGGGGCTCTGCAGAGGCGCATACATCTGATCCAGCCAGGCGCAAACCAGGGCGGGATTCTTGGCGTTGGCAGTCACCACGCAGCGGCCGCGATCGAAGCCAGAGGTGTAGGAACCGTTGCAGGGGGTCAGGTTGCGGACGTCAGCCTCCAGCATGGGCAGAGGTGCCCAGGGAGCGGTGCCGTCGATGATCTCATTCATGGTCAGGCCAACGATGTTGGCCACGTCCCAGCTGAAGCAGACGCCGTAGCGGCCGGACTTACCCTTGGCCACGTAGGTGCTCCACTCCTGGGTGAAGGCCTCGGGGTCAAACAGGCCCTCGGTGTACAGCTTGTGCAGCCACTCCACGCCCTTGCGGTAACCCTCGGCGGAGGCGGAGCAGATGACCTTGCCCTCGTCGGTAACGACGATGTGACGGCCGTCATCGGGATCGCCGTAGCCCTCGCCGAAGCCGTTGGTCAGCACGCGGCAGTCCTCGTTGCCGGAGCCCACGATGCAGGCCAGGGGGATGATGTCGCCTTCGATGTTGAACTCAGCCTTCAGCTTGTCAGCGTTGTCGCGGAAGGCAATCAGCACCTGCTCGAACTCGTCCACATTGGTGGGCATCTCCAGACCCAGGAAGTTCAGCCAGCCCACGTTGATGAAGGGCATGTTGCCGATGGTCTGGATGGCGGTCTTCTCATAGCCCAGCTGCTCGATCCAGGGCAGAGCCCAGATGTGGCCGTTCTCGTCGGTGCACATGGTGCGATACTCGGGAGCCTGCTCAAACACCTTGCACAGGTTGGGCATGTACTTGTCGATATAGTCCTCGACGTTGATGATGACGCCCTGCTTGGCATACTTCAGCAGGTCGGGATCACTGAAGCCGGCGGAGAACACGAACTCGGGGAGGGTCTTGATGTTGGACATCTCCAGGGCGATCTTGTCGCCCCACTGGTCGCTCTGGATGGCCTTCCAGGTCACGTGGACGTTGGTCTGCTCCTCCAGACGCTTGAAGATGGTGCGGTTGTTGGGCTCGGACTCGGTGCCCGCGGGGTAGTTGATCAGGCCGCTGATCTGAGCGGTCTCTGCCAGGGGGAACTGCAGGGAAGCAGCGTCCACCTCCAGGCCGGCTTCGCCGCCGGTGGGAGCGGAACTGCCGCCGCAACCGGCCAGCAGCACCATCGTCATGGCCAGGGCCAGAACGACAGCAAGGATCTTGCGCATTTTGCTCATACTTTTTCTCCTTTATCCTTATAAACAGGTTTTGCCTGTGAAGGCCGCATCAGCCTTTGACAGCGCCGGCCATAATGCCGTTGTCAAAGTACTTCTGGAAGAAGGGGTACATAATCATCAGAGGCAGGGAGGAAATGATGATGGTGGCGTACTTCAGCAGCTCGGCCAGCTGGGCGCGCTCAGCGGTGGACTGCATATCGGACACCATGCCGGGCTCCGGCTGGCTCTGGATCAGGATGGCCCGCAGCACCAGCTGCAGGGGCTGCTTGGAGGCGCTGTTGAGGTAAATCATGGCGTCGAAATAGCTGTTCCACATACCCACGAACTGCCACATGGAAATGGTGGCGATGATGGGAGTGCAGACGGGCAGCAGGATCTTGAAGAAGTAGATCATTTCGGTGGCGCCGTCGATTTCAGCGGCCTCCTGCAGGTCGCGGGGGATGCCCATGTAATAGGTGCGGGCGATGATCATGTTCCACACGCTGAAGGCAGGGGGAATGAGGATGGCCCAGATGGTATCCAGCATACCCAGGTTGCTGATCAGCAGGTAGGTGGGGATCAGGCCGCCGCCAAAGAACATGGTGATGACAAATATGGTGTTGAAGAAGCCGCGGCCCTTGAAGTCCGCCCGGGACATGGGGTAGGCCGCCAGCAGCGTCACCACCACGGAAATGATGGTGAACAGCACGGAGTACACCAGCGCGTTCCGGAAGCCCACCCAGATCTGGGAATTGCTCATCACGCGCTCATATGCCGTCAGCGTCCACTTGGAGAAGTCGAAGGTGAGGCAGCTGTTCTGCAGCGTAACGGGGTCGATAAAGGAAGCCAGGATGATGTACACCATCGGCAGGATGATGGCCACGATGAACAGGCCCAGGATAACGTAGCCGATGATCAGAATGGTCTTATCCACTGCGGGATACTTGGCGAATTCGCTCTTCTTTTTCACGCTCATCTTGTGCCCTCCTTAAATGCCCTTACCATCGTTCATCTTCTTGACGATGGCGTTCATGGAGATCAGCAGGACAACGTTGATGACCGTGTTGAACAGGCCCACGGCGGTAGAGAAGCCGTAGTCGCCGTCCAGAAGACCTTTTTTATACACGTAGGTGGAGATGATCTCGGAGGTGTTGAGGTTCAGGTCCGTCTGCAGTGCGTAGGCCTTCTCAAAGCCGATGGACATGATGTTGCCCACGGACATGATGAACTGGATCAGCACCGTGTCCTTGATGGCGGGCCACTCCACGGCCTTGATCTGCTGAATGATGTTGGCGCCGTCGATGACAGCCGCTTCCTTCAGCTCCTTGCTGGCGTTGGACAGGGCGGCGGTGTAGATGATGGACGCCCAGCCTGCACCCTGCCAGATACCGGAGGCGATGTAGATGGTGCGGAAGGCAGAGGGCATGGTCATGAAGTTGGTGCTGGTGCCCAGCAGGGAGTTGATCATGCCGGTGGGGGAAAGCAGGATGCGGACAATACCGCACAGCACGATCACGGAGATGAAGTTGGGCATGTACAGCACCAACTGGATCTTCTGCTTGATGCTGGAGCTGAGAATGCGGTTGAGCAGGAAAGCCAGCAGGATAGGTGCCGGGAAGCCCCACAGCAATCCGTAAACGCTCAGCTTCAGCGTGTTGACCAGGTAACGCATGAAGTCGGGAGAGGACAGGAAACGAGTAAAGTTTTCGAATCCGATCCACTCGCTGCCAAAGATGCCGCGGATGGGGTTGTACTCGGTGAACGCAATCATGATGCCGCCCATGGGGAAGTAACGGAAAATGATGGTCAGCACGAAGGCTGGCAGCATAAAGATCAGATACAACTGCCAATGCTGCTGCAAATACACCATGGTGTTATGCAGCTTGCTGCTTCCGACTCCATTCCCAACGTTCGGCGTCGGGGCTTTTTTCATGGAACTCCTCCTTTTTCCCGTCCTTCATGTGTAATGCCCCTCCGAGATTGTGCATTTGCACACTACTGCACGGTTTTTTACGGAATGATTTTAGCATCGCATCCCTATTGTGTCAACAGCTTTTTTACATTTGCACAATATATACAGATGGCATCCGCCCAATTTGTCAGATGCTACAAATTACCCATTTCCGTCAGTTTACAATTGCACATTTCCTCTCCGGATTCATTTGACATCTGTATCAGTTTTATGATAGAATAAACAGAAAATAGTGAAATGAAGGTGGAGGCCATGAAAAAAGTGACCATTCAGGACATTGCGGACGCCCTGGGCGTGTCCCGCAACACCGTGTCCAAAGCCATCAACAATACGGAGGGTCTGGCGGAGGCCACTCGGGAGCGGATTTTGCAGAAGGCGGTGGAGATGGGCTACAAGCAGTTCTCCTACGTCCGGGCCTTCGCCCAGCCGGGAGACCCCATGGCCGTCACCGGCTTCCAGGGGGAAATCGCGCTGCTGACCACCGTGTTTCTGGCCCAGTCCCACTTTGCCTCGCTGATGCTGGACAAGCTGCAGCGGGAGCTATCCCTGCTGGGCTACACCCTCAACACCCACCGCATCAGCCCCGACGATCTGCGAAACGGCACGTTGCCCATTACCTTCGTCCCCGAGCGCACCAGCGCCGTGGTGTGCATCGAGGTATTCGACAAGGCATACGCCGACATGATCTGCGACCTGGGCCTCCCTACCCTCTTTGTGGACGCTCCGGTGAAGCATTTCGGCAGTGTGCTGCGGGCTGACCAGCTCTATATGGACAACACCTCAGAGATTGCCCGGTTCGTGCATCAGATGCTGGAAAAGGGTGTGCGACGCATCGGCTTTTTGGGGGATTACAACCACTGCCAGTCCTTCTTTGAGCGGTATTACACCTTCCGGGGCACCATGCTGATGGCGGGCGTGCCGGTGGACGAGCGGTATATCATCCGCAACACCCAGCCCGAGGCGCTGGCACAGGCGCTGGGCCAGCTGGACACGCTGCCGGAGCTGTTCCTCTGCGCCAACGACTTTGCCGCCTTCGATGCCCTTCAGGCGCTGAAACAGCTGGGCAAGTCCGTGCCGGAGGACGTGATGCTCTGCGGCTTCGACGACTGCGCCGAGTCCCGCAGCAGCCAGCCGCCGCTGACCACCGTCCACATCCACACCCAGGTGATGGCCTTCTCCGCCGTGATGCTGCTGATTTCCCGGATTAAGGAGCCGTCCCTGGACTACCGCATCATTCACACCCAAACCGATCTCATTGAGCGGGAGTCCACTCGTGGTTCCGGGGAGGCGCTATGAAATTCTTTGCCTATGACAGCAAATTCAGCCAGATTTTAATGAAAATCTGCTACTGCTGCTATCTGAATCTGCTGTGGTTCGTCTGCTCTATCCCCATTTTCACCATAGGCGCCGCCACCACGGCGCTGTATTACGTCTGCCTGAAGATTATCCGGGGTGAGGAGGGCAACGTCACCGCCGCCTTCTTCCGCGCTTTTAAGGAAAACTTCAAGCAGTCCACCGTGCTGTGGCTAATCCTGCTGGCGGTGGGGCTGTTTCTGGGCGCCGACATCTATGTGCTCTACCATCTGCGCCTCACCTCCACCGGCACCGTGGCCGTCCTGTGGACGCTGGTGCTGGCTCTGGTCATCGCCGCCGCAGTGGTGTACGTGGTGGTACTGGAGTTTCTGTTCCCCTTGGTAGCCAGCGTGGAGAACACCAACCGCAATATGCTGAAAAATGCCTTCCTGGTAGGCACCCACTACCTGTTCGCCACCATTTTGGTGTTCGCCGTCCATTTCGCCATGTTCTTCGCCGTGGTAGCCATTTTCACACCGCTGATTCTCTTCGGTGAGGGAATGTGCGCCATGGTCAGCGCCTGGATCCTGAACCGGGTGCTGATTGCCGTATCCGGCACGCCGGAGGAGGACGAGGAATGAAGCTGTCGCCCGAAGAAAAAGCCGCCCGCAAGGCGGCTTTTCGCGCTATGAGCCCCGCCGCCAAGGCGGATCACATCTTCACTTATTATAAATGGCCCATTATCCTGGGCCTAATTACGCTGCTCATCGTGGGCACCGCGCTGCACCGCAAGCTGACGGAGCGGCAGCCGGTGCTGTACACGGCGCTGGTAAACGTGGCCGTGGGCAGCGATTTGCAGGCGGAGTTGACCGACGGCTTCTTAGCCGCCTCAGGCTATGACGCCAATCGTGTCCAGGTCTATCTCTATGCCGACCTATACCTGTCCCAGGACGCCGATACGGTGAACCAGCAATACGCCTATGCCTCCAAGATGAAGGTGATGGGGGCCATTGAGGCCAAAAAGCTGGATGTGGTCATTATGAACCGGGAGGGGTATGACCTGCTATCCTCCAACGGGTATCTTATGGATTTGGCGGATTTGCTGGTAGAAAAACACGGATTGGCGGAAAATGGCCGGTTAGCAGCTTTGGCCGCCCCCTACCTCACGGAAAACCAGGTGGTGCTGTCGGATAATCTCATTGCGTACCAGCTCAATGAGGCGGAGAGCCACGTGGTGGCGACGGAAGCGGTAGCCAACGGCCTGCTGCTAACGGAGCTGCCGGTAATGCAGCGGGCGGGCATCACCGAACCGGTGTATCTGGGTATCATCGCCAACAGCCAACGGACGGACGCCGCAGCCGCCTATATGCAGTATCTACTGGACACGCCTTAATTCGTACCACCACTCCCCTTCCCCACCATTTTTATGCCCTAATTTACTTTTTTCTGTAAAAAAGGGTTGTCAAACGCCATTTCCTCCGTTATAATAGCGACAGCGATTTGGTTATGCACCATTAGCTCAGTTGGTAGAGCACCTGACTCTTAATCAGGGTGTCCAGGGTTCGAGTCCCTGATGGTGTACCATAACGGCCCGTTGGTCAAGTGGTTAAGACAGAGGCCTCTCACGCCTTTAACATCGGTTCGAATCCGGTACGGGTCACCAAAAAATCCTCCACGCACGTGGGGGATTTTTCCATAGCATACATTATTGTAATAAGGGGTGTTCACATGGACGTAAGGGCTTTACTGGATGTGATGCACATCGCGGAGCGGTTGAAGGACGAAATTCGCCATTGCACCACCTCCAAAGGGCGGCCGGAAAGCGTGGCGGAGCATAGCTGGCGCATTGCGCTGATGGCCTTCTTTATGCGGGACGAGTTCCCGGAGCTGGACATGGATAAGGTGATTCGCATGTGTCTGATCCACGATCTGGGCGAATGCTTCACCGGTGACATACCCTCTTTTTTGAAGACGGCAGCCGACGAGCAGAGGGAGGACGACACCCTGGCCCGTTGGGTGGCATCCCTACCGGCGCCCTATTGCCACGATATGGCGGCGCTCTATACCGAGATGAACGCCCTGGAAACACCGGAGGCCAAGCTGTACAAGGCCCTGGATAAGATGGAGGCCGTCATTCAGCACAACGAATCCCCCATTGAGACCTGGGAGCCCCATGAGTACCAGCTCAACGTGGATTACGCCTGGGCCAATGTGGCCCACTCGCCGTATCTCACCAAACTGCGCCAGGCCATCAAAGAGGACACGTTGGCGAAGATCGCAGAGAATCAGGCGAAAGCATGAGTTGCACACGTAAAGAAGCCATTTCTACGAAGCAGCATTCCTAATGTCAGTCACATGTATCTTCAAATAGCTGCTATCAAGCCCGTCATCCACACCGACCCGGATTGAGATAGGTGGGGCGGACAGAGTCGTCCGCCCCTACGGATGATATGCCGCGCCCCAGTTGTATACACCGTCAGGTTTGGCGGGACACACAGGTCCCGCCCTACGAAACACGGGATGGTGTCCATCCCGAACTTAACAAAAGAAAACCGGATGTTCTTGCGAACATCCGGTTTTCTTTATGTTGGCGCTACCTATCTTTCCGGGCCGTCTCCAGCCAAGTATTGTCGGCAGAAGCGAGCTTAACTTCCGTGTTCGGGATGGGAACGGGTGGACCCTCGCCCTAATCAGCACCAACTATTTGGGTTTTGCACCCTGAAAACCGAACAATGTATCGTCACGTCTTTGAGTAAGGCTTAGATTGCCTGCATATTGTAGGTCAAGCCCTCGGGCTATTAGTACAGGTCAGCTGCACACGTTACCGTGCTTCCACCTCCTGCCTATCAACCAGATCGTCTTTCTGGGCCCTTACTCCATAAAGGATGAGAGATCTCATCTTAGGG
>JAFSMA010000050.1 GCA_017448145.1 Oscillospiraceae bacterium
CGACATCTGGGCGATCAGCTCGGCCCGGGAGCGCATTTCGCTGCGGCGCTCGGACACGTTGATGCTGAAGCTCAGGGCGAAGAAGGACACGCCCAGCAGCACCATGGTCAGCAGCACCATGCCCGCCGTCAGGGCAAACTGCCGCCAATAGAGGCTGTTCAGCGTATTACGGATGCGTTCTTTCATGGGCCGTCACTGCCTGACCTCGAACTTATAGCCCACGCCCCAGACGGTTTTCAGCGCCCACTGGTCGGACACGTTCTCCACTTTTTCCCGCAGGCGCTTGATGTGGACATCCACGGTGCGGCTGTCGCCGAAATAATCGAAGCCCCACACCTCGTCCAGCAGCTGGTTGCGGGTGTAGACCCGGTTGGGAGTGGCGGCCAGGTGGTAGAGCAGCTCCAGCTCCTTGGGGGGCGTGTCCACCTTTTTGCCGTCCACCAGCAGCTCGTAGCTGTCCAGGTTGATCTCCAGCTTGTCGAAGGTCAGCTTCTTGCTGGTGTCGTTGGGGATCTCGCTGCGGCGCAGCACGGCGTTGATGCGGGCCATCAGCTCCTTCATCTCAAAGGGCTTCACCAGATAGTCGTCGGCGCCCCGCTCCAGGCCGGTGATGCGGTCGTCCACGTCGGACTTGGCGGTGAGCATGATGATGGGGGTCTTGGCCTTGCTGCGGATATGGTCGCACACGGCCCAGCCGTCCATAACGGGCAGCATGATGTCCAGCAGCACCATGTCCGGGGCCTGGGCGTCATACTCCTCCACGGCCTTGCCGCCGTCATAGGCCAGACGGACCTCAAAGCCCTCTTTTTCCAGATACATGCGGAGCAGCTCGGAGATGTTCCGATCGTCCTCCACCACGAGGATGTTGCGTGCCATAAGCGATTTACCTCCCTGTCACGCGGAAAATCCGGTATGATTTATCTCTTTATTATATCGGATGGCGGCGGCGTTTCCTGAATAAATTGTAAATTCGCCCCGCTCAACAGGGTATTATAGCACGGTTTTACGGATTTGTATACCCTCCCAGGGTGATGCCGGTGTAGTACCACTGCAAAATCTCCTGCCACGTTTTGCCCTGGCGGGCCAGCTCGTTGGCGCCGTACTGGCTCATGCCCACGCCGTGGCCGTAGCCGGTGACCCGGAAGGTGACGCTCTCCCCTTCTCTCGCCACGGTGAAGGCGGTGGAGCGCAGGCCGTAGAGCCGCCGCATCTCCGCCCCGGTGACGGTGACGCCGCCCACGGTGAGGGAGCCCACCCGGCCGGAAGCATCCGCCACGGGGCTGCCCAGCCAGTCGCCGGAGAAGTCCGCCTCCGGGTGGGCGGCGGTGAAGGTGGCCCGGAAGTCGGCCTCGGACAAGGTTTTGACGCTGTAATAGTTGGGCACGGTGTCCGCCCCCTCGGGGCTCTCCACGCTGACAAGATAGGGCAGATCCGCCGCCCACACGTCGGCGCAGCGGGCGGTGGTGCCGCCGGAGGAGGAGTGGAACACCGCCATGATGGGCTGATTATCATAGAGGGCCACCACGCCGTCGGTGGCGGCCACGGCGTCCCGTACCCGCTGGGCCAGGACTTCATACTGGTCGCCCCACTTGGCTTTGGCCTCCGCCTGGCTCAAATAGGCGCTGCAGCAGCCGGGGTCGTCGCACACGTCCGCCTGGGGGTGACGGGGCTTGCCGCCGGAGCGGATCTGATAGAGAATATAGGTGCGCTCCGCCACCGCCTGGGCCGACAGGGCCGCCGTCTCGAAGGAGGGCAGCATCTCCCCCTGCACCACGCAGGGCAGGTACTCCGCCATAGTCATGGTCTCCACGGCGCCGTCAATGAGCACGCGAAGGGTAATCTCCTCGTCCCGCGCTCCCACAGGGGCCGCTTCCTCCGCCGGGGCGGGGGCGGCGGCAGTGACCGCCGGGGCGGGTGGCTCCTCCTGGTTGGCAGGAGCGCTCTCCCCGGCGTGGAGCCAGGTGAGGGCAAAGAGAAGGGCCGTCAGCGCCAGGCCCACGGTAATGCTCTCTTTCATATTCTGTCACATCCTTTCCTCCCCATTGTACGAAACAAGGCGGGAGGAAAAGGACAAAGCCTGTCGGCGGCAGAAAGAATGTTTGCGCGGGATTTAATACATTTTTAATATTTTCTTCCGAACTTTTGTAACATAAGGCGGGTATCTTAATACCTGCAAGAGACAAAACACTTTTTTCATCTATCTTCCTACCATTAAAAGCCGAGGGCGTTTCGCCCCCGGCTTTATGGTTTTTATGCATTTCGTGGGTTCACGCCTGCGGGCGCGAAATCTGCGATGCTTTTTTGACAATCTGGCTTTTTATCGCATTTTTTGGAAGAAGTCGGACAGGACGGCGGCGCAGTCCTCTGCCAGGATGCCGCCCACCAGTTGGGGATGGTGGGGAAAGTCCTCCATAAAGAGGTTCAGCACGCCGCCGCAGGCCCCCATGGCCCGGTCCCGGGCACCGTAGAACACCCGACGGATGCGGGCGTTGACGATGGCCCCGGCGCACATGGGACAGGGCTCCAGAGTGACGTACAGATCGCAGTCCTCCAACCGCCAGGAGCCCAGGGCGGCGTTGGCCTGGGCCATGGCCTCCATCTCCGCGTGGGACGCCACGGACTGCTTCTCCTCCCGGCGGTTGCGGCCCCGGCCGATGACGGCGCCGTCCCTGACGATGACGCAGCCCACCGGCACCTCCCCTGCCGCGGCGGCCTCCCGGGCCAGGGCCAGGGCCTGGGCCATAAACTGTTGCTGCACGGTTTCCATGGCGGGACGCTCCTTTGACTAAACTCTGGCATATTTGTCCAAACTACCCGTACAATAATGGTACAAGGAGGAAGGACTATGCCCCGTAAACGTGACCGGTCTGACCCGGAACTGGCCAGCCTTTTGCAGGAGATGGACGGGCTGAGTGAGACCATGAAGGACGCCTACGTGCGCTTTAACTGCGTGGATGACCCGGACCTGATCGAGGCCACCATCTTCGAGATCAACGCCTGCAAGGCCCGGTACAACTATATTCTGCGGTGCGTCAAGGCCAAAAACGGCGTACCCATGGCCCGGCCCCACGCCGTGCCGGTACCCAAGGTGGCGGTGGCCGCCGTCAGCACAGAGGGAGGTGACGTATGCCTTACGTAACGTGGATCACCGCTGGGGCGGTGGGCCTGTTCCTGCTGCTGGCGGTGGGGCGGCTGGTGAAGTCGCCGCTAAAGCTCATCGTGCGGGTGGGGGTGAATACCGCCCTGGGCCTTTTCGCCCTGTGGCTGCTCAACATGACCACGCCCTACACCGGGCTTTCCCTGGGGATGAACTGGTTCAACGCCCTGGCAGTGGGCATTCTGGGCCTGCCGGGGCTGGGATTGCTGTTGCTGGTGCAGTGGGTGCTGCTGTAAACGTCAGTTGAACCGCACCACACGGTGGGCTACCTTGTAGAGGGCCCGGACGAAGGCGGCGCCGCCCTTGCCGGGGACGGAGGCCAGGCGCAGCACAATTTCCCGGTGGAACCGCTCCGCCCACACCGCGTCGTATGCCCGGCAGGCCCGCCACATCTCCGCCAGGTCACGCTCCGCCTGGGCGGTGCCGTTGAGGCGGGCATAGAGGACGGAGATGGCCAGCATGATGAACAGCTCGTGGCGGCAGTAGCTGCGCTGGCGCCTCTCCGGCAGGTCGTCCAGATGATAGGACGTGAAGCACAGCTCCGTGGCCTTGAGCTGGTGGGCGTACCGGCGGGTCATCACGTCCTCCTGGACGCTCTGGCCGCTCCGGCCGATGAAGTAGCGATATAAGTCCAGATCCATGTAATACATCCGCCGGGCATGGCGGAGGTTGCCGTAGACCATGTAGTTGTCCTCATAAAAAGTATGCTTGGGCATCTGCAAGCTGGTCTGCTGCAGCATCTCGGTGCGGAAGGTGCAGGTGTGGATCATGAGGATCTGATCCAGGCGGAAGGGGCGGGTCTCGTCCCAGGTGAACACCCGGCCCTGGGGCAGGGCGTTGGAGAAATTGATGGAGCGGTTGCCCTTGCCGTCGGCGTGCTCATAATAGTAATTGGTAAGGAAAAGATCCACGCCGCCCTGGCGCTCCACCGCCTCCAGCGTGTCTAAAAAACGGGGGAAATCCAACAGCCAGTCGTCGCTGTCCACCGTTTTAAAATACGTGCCGGTGGCCCGGGCCAGGCCCTGATTGATGCCCTCGCCGTGGCCGCCGTTTTCCTGGTGGACGGCCTTGACCATGGAGGGGTAGGCCGCCGCGTAGCGATCCGCGATTTCTCCGGTGCGGTCGGTGGAGCCGTCGTCGATGATGATGATCTCCACCCGCTCGCCGCCGGTGAGCAGGCTGTCGATGCACTTTTCCATGTAGTCCTGGGAGTTGTAGCACGGCACCGTAACCGTAAGGAGTTTCATGATGTTTTCCTCTATCTATCCGTGATTTGCGCTTGCCCCGGGGAGGCCCGGGAGATGATGACAATAACGGTGCCCTCCGGGCCTTCTGCGTTCCTTTTGGCAGGAGGCACGGAGGGCTGTATTTCATTGTATTACATTTTTTTCGACATGTCCAGCGCCGAAATAGGCGCGGGCGGTCACACCAGCTCTTTTTGCCGCCGGGCGCGCTTGCGCTGCCGGAAAAAGCCTGCCGCCAGCTTGCCCAGGCCCTTGCAAAGGCCCAGGGCGTGGCCGTTGACGATATCCAGAATGCCGTCGCACATCTCCTGGGACACCAGGCCACCCGCCATCTTGCCGATGGCCCGGATGGGCATATTGTAGGTGAAGGTGATGTTCAGATCCGGCTCGCCCTTTTCGATGCTCTTGCGAAGCATGGCGTCCATGACCTTCCAGACAAGGCGGGCTTTCAGGCTCTTGGCATAATAAAGCTGGGCGATGGCGTCGTTGGGCTGGATGGTGCCGGCCCAGCGGCCGTCGGGGATCTCATGGCCCAGCAGGGCGGCAAACTCCTGGTCGGACACGGCTTTGATGTTGCCGCTGACGTAGCTGGGCAGGCGGGACAAATCCTCGCAGGCAGGGGCACCGGTGCCCGCCACGGTGACGGTGCCGGACAAGCGTACGTCCGCCACGCTGGCGCCAATCTGAATCTCATAGTCGCCGCCGTCCACCTCGAAGCGGTCGGTGACGCTGTTCCAGTACCGGAAGGCCTTGTCGTCCAGAGGAATGGTGACGGTCTTGCTCTCCCCTGCCTTCAAAAACACCTTTTGGAAGCCTTTCAGCTCTTTATGGGGGCGGTAGACCGTGGGGTTCACGGCATGGACGTAGAGCTGGGCCACCTCGGCGCCGTCTCTGTGGCCGGTGTTGGTGAGGGTGAAGGTGGCGGCCTTGTCAGAGAGCCGCAAATCGCTGTAGGCAAAGGTGGTGTAGCTCAGGCCGAAGCCAAAGGGGAACAGGACGGGGACGCGGGCGGTGTCGTAGTAGCGGTAGCCCACGTAGAGGCCCTCCCGGTACTCCACATTGCGCTCTTTCGCCGGGAAGTAGGGGGCGGAGGAGCAGTCCTCATACCGGAGGGGGTAGCTCTCGGACAGCTTGCCGGAGGGGTTGACCTCACCCAGCAGCACCCGCAGCACGGCAGAGGCACCGGCCTGGCCGCACAGGTAGCCGTGTACCAGGGCACGGCACCGGTCCAGCCAGGGCATCTCGATGCTGGAGCCGGCGGAGAGCACCACGATCACGTTGGGGTTGGCGCCGGAGACGGCTTGCAGCGTCTCGATCTGGCACGGGGGGATGGCGAGGGTGGCGCGGTCCAGGCCCTCGCTTTCGCTGATTTCATCCAGGCCCAGGTACAGCAGCACGTAATCCGCCTGTCCAGCAAGGTCGGCGGCCTGGCGCATCATGGCCGGGTCAGGCGCGCCGTGGCGGGGATAGCCGGGGGCAAAGCCCACCACGTTCAGGTCGAAGTGACCGATCACGTCCATGGTGTTGTCAAGCCTGGTGCAGTTGACCACGGAAGAACCGGCGCCCTGGTAGCGGGCCTTTTGGGCGAACTCGCCGATGACCGCCACCCGGCTGCCGCGTTTCAGGGGCAGAATGTTGTCCTCGTTTTTCAGCAGGACGATGCTCTGTTCGCTGGCCCTTTGGGCAAAGGCGTGGTGGGCGTCCACGTCAAAGGGCTTGCCCTTGAGGCCGTCCACGGCCTTACGGGTGGAGAGCACCACGTCCAGCAGCTCGTCTACCCGCACGTCCACCTCCTCCTCGCTGATGCGGCCCTCGTAGATGGCCTGCATCAGCTGGTGGGGGCTGTCGCCGCCGGTGGAGGGCATCTCCAGATGGGAGCCGGCCCGGACGCCGTCCACAAAGTCGTTGCAGGCGCCCCAGTCGGACACCACGAAGCCGTCGAAGCCCCAGGTGTCCCGGAGGATTTTTTGGAGAAGGTGCTCATTTTCGTTGGCGTAGGTGCCGTTGACCATGTTATAGGAGGACATGATGGCCTTGGGGTGGCCCTCGGTGACGGCGATTTCAAAATTGGTGAGGTAGATCTCCCGCAGCGTGCGCTGGTCCACCACGGAGTTGGAGGCCATGCGGCGCAGCTCCGTATTGTTGGCGGCGAAGTGCTTGGGGCAGGCGGAGACGCCGTTTTTCTGGATGCCACGGATGTAACCGGCGGCCATTTTGCCCGCCAGATAGGGATCCTCGGAGAAATATTCAAAGTTTCTGCCGCAGAAGGGGCTGCGCTTGATGTTGAGGCCGGGGCCCAGCAACACGCACACGTCCTGGCTGGCGGCCTCCTCCCCCAGCAGCTCGCCCAGGGCCTCCCCCAGGGCGGGGTCCCAGGAGTTGGCCATGGTGGCGGCGGTGGGATAGCAGGTGGCAGGCAGGGAGCCGTTAAGGCCCAGCTGGTCGCCGGCGCCCTCCTGCTTGCGAACGCCGTGGGGGCCGTCGGACAGGGTGATGCTGTCGATACCCAGCCGCTTGACGCTCTGGGTCTGCCAGAAGTCACGGCCCGACAGCAGGTGACATTTTTCCTCTAAGGTGAGCTGAGAAACCAAATCAGCGTGCTTCATGTCTCTTTCCTCCCTTTATTCTCCAAAGGCGGCCCACAGGAAGTCGGCCACCCGGCTGAGCTGCGCATCGGTAAACAGACGGTCGTCGGCGTGCTTGCACCGGGGCACCAGCCACAGGGTGGCGTTCTCGCCGTTTGCCGTCAGGGCGTCATACAGCTCCACCGATTGCAGGTGGGACACGGTGATGTCCGCGTCGCCGTGGACCAGCAGGGTGCGCATGGTGGGGTTGCCGTTCTCCTGCCGCATTGCCCGCTGCAGCGGGCTGGCCTCCACCGTCTCCGCCACGCCCCAGTCGGCGTAATTCTTACGGAACCACAGCTCCTCCAGGCTGCCGTACTCCCCCAGCACGTCGTTGGCCCAGCCGTTGGCCACGGTGGGGATCCAGGACACCAGGCCCTCCTGGGCGAAGTTCTGCCGCTGGGTCACAAAGTCGATGCAGCCGTAGTAGTCCACCAGGGCGTCAAAGGCGGGCATGGGGAACCGCTCCTCGGCCGTCTCGCCGAGGCAGAGGGTATCCGAGAAGGCGTCGGGGGCGGAGAGGGCCGCCATGGCGGCGAGATACCCGCCGGCGGACTCGCCCCACACGGCGATGCGCTGGCCGTCGAAGCCGTACTGGTCGGCATTGTGGCACAGGAAGCGGACGGCGGCCTTCACGTCCTCGGTGGCGGCGGGGTAGGCCGCCTCGGTGGACAGGCGGTAGTTGACGCTGGCGCAGGCAAAGCCGTGGTCACGGAAATAGCGGTACATAAACTGGGCCTGGCGGGACTGTGCGTCGTTGAAGGCGAAGCCGCCGCCGTGAATCAGCACGAAAAGGGGCGGATTGGCCTCCCCCTCCGGCACGTACAGGTCCACATACTGGGCGTCGGAGTCATTGGCGTAGGCCAGACGCTCGTAGGTCATCCCCCCTGTCCATTCCGTGGATTCATCCATGGGCAGCGTGGGGGCAAACACATTGCACCACACCTGGCGCACGGTGTAGCGATTGACCACCAGCACCACGGCCACGAGGATAACCAGGGCGGGCAGCAGATAGCGCCAAACGGGTCTTTTCTTCTTGTTTTCCATAGAAATGCCCTCCGTTAAAAGACTTTTTGCAGGAAATGATAGAGAGACAGGTGCCAGTGGCCGATGGAATGGTACCGCATGGGGAAAATGTCAAAGTCGGTGTTGACCCCCGCGATGAGCCGGGGCTCCAGGTCGCACAGCATACGGTAGCCGGGGATCATATAGGGGGTGGCAAAGTCGAAGTTGCCGGTGGTGGCGTAGAGGTAGTCGATGGGCAGGGACTGCCAAGCCGGGGACTGGATGGTCTGGCGGAGGTAGTCCTCGGTGGTGCGGAAGGAGCTGAACAGGCCGAAGGAGGCGAAGTAGTCCAGGCTGCCGCAGAGGGCGGCGTTGGCGGTGGTGACGGCGCCACGGGACAATCCCGCAAAGGCCCGGTGGTGGCGGGAGGCAGCAAAGCCGGCGTCATCCGCCGTCTCGGCCCAGGTGGCGTATTTCGTCTCCACGGCGGGCATCAGGTCGTTGCGCAGCTCCTCCCGGAAGGAGTAGGTGAGGATGTCCAGGCTGCTGTCCATGCCGTCATTTTCCACGTAGAAGGTGGGGGTGACCACGATCAGCGGCTCGATCTCCCCCTGGGCAATCATCCGATCCAGCATGGTCTTATTGTCGGCATGGGTTTGGAGCCAGTAGTTCTCGTCGTCGCCGGTGCCGTGCATCAGGTAGAGGATGTTATAGTGGCCCTCCGGGTCGTAGCCGTAGGGCAGGTACACCAGGGCCCGCTTGGTGACGGGGCGGGAGTCGGTGGCGTAGGCCTTCGTGTCATAGACAAGCTCCTCCACCGTGCCCGCCTCCGGTATATCGCCGGTGTCGAATTTTTCCGGCACCGCCCAGAGGGTGTGCTTGGCGTGGCCATCCCAGGCCCGGTCGGCGGCGGTGTTGGTGTGCCAGACCCAGCAAACGGCGGCGATGAGCAGCGCCAGCAGCGCCAGGGGCACCACCGCCACGCGGCCCACCGGCAAGCGGGCGCGAAGCATCCACGCGCTGCCCGCCACGGCCCAGACGGCGGCCAGGATGCCCTGGACGAGAATCAGCGCGGCGAAATGGGTGGTCTCGCCGTAGTTGAGGAAGCTGTTGAGCACGATGCCGCCTGCCGCCACCAGCGCCAGCAAGAAGGGCATACGCCCCTGCCGCGCCGCCCAGGCCATGAGCAGCAGCAGCGCCTCCAGCCCGAGGGCCGTCAGCGCCATGGCGGCGGAGCCCAGGCGGAGATACAGCGCCGTCTGCACGGCGCCCAGCAGACACAGCGCCAGAAAAACGCCCAGATCCACGCGGTCAAACAGTGTGACGCGCTTATCATCGTTCATTTTCGTTTCCCTCGCATCCCATAAAATCAAATCACATAAAGCGGCGGGCGGGCTTCGCCCGCTCCTTTGCGTCATTTGGGTGGCATTTGAAAATACGGCGGCAGCATGGCGCTGCCGCCGTCAAATTGCCAAATAGCATCGCAGATTTCGCGCCCGCAGGCGCGAACCCATGAAATCCGAAAAAACTGGCGGCGTGTACCCCAAGGGCACTGGCTCCACCAGCCGCTCATTCTTCGCGGGGTGTCGCTGGCGTACGTCAGTTTTTTCACTTCTCAGGCTACGAAGTGTGCGAATCGTGCGCCAAAGGCGTACGATTCGTGCGCGCAGTAGACTGCAATCCCATTGTCAAAAAACGGCAGAGCCGTTTTTTGACAGGCTAAAAAGAGTACCATTCCGCCTGGAATGGTACTCTTTTATATGCCGTAATATCCTTACTTGGCGGCCTTGGCAGCCTTGATGGACTCAATCAGCTCAGGCACCACCTTGAACAGGTCGCCCACGATACCGTAGTCGGCCACCTCGAAGATGGGAGCGGTCTCGTTCTTGTTGACGGCGATGATGCACTCGGACTCCTGCATACCGGCCTTGTGCTGGATGGCGCCGGAGATACCCAGAGCCACGTAGACCTTGGGATGGACGGTCTTGCCGGTCTGGCCCACCTGATGGTCGGCGGTGATCCAGCCGGCGTCCACGCAGGCGCGGGAGGAACCTACCACGCCGCCCAGGACTTCGGCCAGCTCCTCGGCCAGAGCGATGCCCTTTTCCACGTCCTTGCTGATGCCGCGGCCCACGGACACGATAAAGTCAGCGCCGATGAGATCCACCAGCTTCTTGGCGGCCTTGACGGTCTCGGTGACCTCGGTCTTGATGTCAGAGGCGTTCAGCTCGAAAGCGGGGTGGAGAATCTCCACGTTCTTGGGGCACTCGCGCTTCTTCATCACGCCGGGGCGGACAGTGGCCATGGCGGGACGGAAGCGGGGGCAGATGATGGAGGCCATCAGATGGCCGCCGAAAGCGGGACGGGTCATCTTCAGGTCGCGCTCCACACTGTGGGGCTCGCGGTTGATCATGACGGTGCCCAGCTTCTCGATGCGCTCCTCGGGCAGGGTGGAAGCCTCACGGAGGAAGCCCTTATAGTTGGGCATATCGATGTCCAGGTGGGTGCAGTCGGCGCACAGGCCGGTGTGCAGGCGGGCGGCGCAGCGGGGCGCCAGGTCACGGCCGATGTTGGAGGCACCGAAGAGCAGAATCTCGGGCTTGATGTCCTCCACGGCGTCCACGATGACCTTGGTGTAGCCGTCGGTGGTGTAGTCCTTCAGCAGAGGGCTGTTGTAGACGTAGACCTTGTCGGCGCCGTACTGGCCCAGCTCGGCGGCAATGCCGTCCACGTTGTCGCCCAGGAGAATGCCGCACAGCTCTACGCCCAGCTCATTGGCCAGCTTGCGACCCTCGGAGATCAATTCAAAGGTAGTGGGCATCATGACGCCCTGACGCTGCTCGCAGAAAACCCAAACGTTCTTGAAGGCAGCGGTATCCGCACTATTAAAAGCCATTTTCGTTTCTCCTTTCGATCAGATGATGTGCTTGGCGGCCAGGATGCCAGCCAGCTTGTCAGTGGTCTCCTTGCCGGCGCCCTCAAGCATCATGCCGGCGCCCTTCTGGGGAGGCGTAAAGGAGGTGAGAATATTGGTGGGAGAACCGGCCAGGCCGATAGTGCTCTTGTCGATGAGGGGATGATCCTTCAGCGTCTCATAGGTCATGGTGACCAGGGGCTTGGAATAGGCCTCAAAAGCGCCGCCCACGGACAGGTAGCGGGGCTCGTTCAGCTCCTTGATGCAGGTGATCATGCAGGGGGTCTTGACCTTGATGGTCATGTAGCCGTCCTCCAGGATGCGCTTGACGGTCAGCTCATTGCCGTTCTTGGTGATCTCACCGGCGTAGGCCACCTGGGGCAGATGCAGCTTCTCGGCGATCTGGGGGCCCACCTGTGCGGTATCGCCGTCGATGGCCTGACGGCCGGCCAGGATGATGTCGTCGTCATCGATGCCGTAGGTGTCGATACCGGCGGCGATGATCTGGGAGGTGGCGTAGGTGTCGGAGCCGCCGAACTCACGGGCGGTGATCAGCACACCCTCGTCCACGCCCATGGCCATCAGCTCACGCAGCATACCCTCGGCGGGAGGGGGGCCCATGGTGAAGGCCACCACCTTGCAGCCCAGCTCGTCCTTCAGCTTCAGGGCGGCCTCAACGGCGTTCAGGTCATCGGGGTTGATGATGGTCTGCATGGACGCACGGTCCAGAGTGCCATCGGGATTCACGGCCACCTTACCGGAGGTATCGGGGACCTGCTTAACGGTAACTAAAATCTTCATTTTCCTTTTACCTCCTTATTACTTCACGCCCAGGTGGCTGGAAATGACCATACGCTGGACCTCGGAAGTGCCCTCGTAGATCTCGGTGATCTTGGCGTCGCGCATCATGCGCTCCACGGGATACTCACGGGTGTAGCCGTAGCCGCCGAACAGCTGCACGGCGCGGCGGGTCACATCGGAAGCGGCCTCGGCGGCGAACAGCTTGGCCATGGCGGCGTCCATGGAGTAGGGCTCGTGGTTCTGCTTCTTCATGGCAGCGGAGTACACCAGATACTTGGCAGCTTCCATGCGGGTGTGCATGTCGGCCAGCTGGAACTGGGTGTTCTGGAACTGGGAGATGCGCTTGCCGAACTGGACGCGCTCCTGGGTGTACTTGACAGCCTCGGCCACGGCGCCCTCGCCCAGACCCAGAGCCTGGGAGGCGATGCCGATACGGCCGCCGTCCAGGGTCTTCATGGCGATCTTGAAGCCGTCGCCCTTCTTGCCCAGCATACGATCCTTGGGGATAATGCAATCCTCGAAAATCAGGTCGCAGGTGGAGCTGCCGCGGATACCCATCTTCTTCTCATGCTTGCCCTGGGAGAAGCCGGGGTCGCCGGCCTCCACGATGAAGGCGGAAATCTCCTTCAGGGAGCGGCCGCGCTTGTCGGTGGTCTTGCCGGTGACGGCGATGACCACGAAGATGGAGGCCACGTTGCCGTTGGTGATGAAGCACTTGGAGCCGTTGAGGATGTAGTTCTCACCGGACTCATCCAGCACGGCGGTGGTCTGCTGGCCCTGGGCATCGGTGCCGGCGCCGGGCTCGGTCAGGCCGAAGGCGCCGATCTTACGACCGGAGCACAGCTCGGGCAGGTACTTCTTCTTCTGCTCCTCGGTGCCGTTCTCAAAGATGGGAGCGGCGCACAGGGAGGTATGGGCGGAGACTACCACGGCGGTGGTGCCGCAGACCTTGGCCAGCTCCTCCACGCACATGGCGTAGCTGAGCACGTCGCCGCCGGCGCCGCCGTACTCCTTGGGGAAGTAAATACCCATCATACCCAGCTTGGCCATCTTCTCCACGGTCTCCATGGGGAAGCGCTCCTCCTCGTCGATCTCGGCGGCCAGGGGCTTTACTTCGTTCTCCGCAAAGTCGCGGTACATCTTCTGAACGAGCAGCTGCTCCTTAGTCAGATGGAAATCCATACTATTTTCTCCTTTTCTAAATAGTGATTACTTGTTGTAGCTGAAAAAGCCCTCGCCGGACTTGATGCCCAGCTTGCCGGCCCGCACCATCTTGCGGATCAGCACGTTGGCGCGGTACTTGCTGTCGTGGGTCTCGTTGTACAGCACGTCCATGATGTTCAGCACGATGTCCCAGCCGATGAGGTCGCCCAGGTGCAGGGGGCCCATGGGATGGTTGCAGCCCAGCTGCATGGCGATGTCGATGTCCTCGGCAGAGGCCACGCCCTCCTGCAGGACGCAGACGCCCTCGTTGCAGTAGGGGATGAGGATCTTGTTGACCACAAAGCCGGGGGCCTCGTTGACCACCACGGGGGTCTTGCCGATGTCCTCGGACAGCTTCTTCGTCCACTCCACCAGCTCGGCGGGGGTGTTGCCGCCGGCGATGACCTCCACCAGCTTCATGGCGGGGACGGGATTGAAGAAGTGCATACCCACCAGGGGGTGCTTCAGGCCCTGGGCCATCTCGGTGATGGACAGAGAAGAGGTGTTGGAGGCGAAGACGGTGCTCTCCTTGCACAGCTCGTCCAGCTTGCCCAGCAGCTCCTTCTTGACGGCCATGTTCTCCGCCACGCACTCGATAACCAGATCGGCATCGGCAGCGGCCTCGAACTCCTCCACCAGGATGCGGGACATGATGTCATCCGCAGCAGCCTGATCCATCTTGCCCCGGGCCACCTTCTTGTTCAGAGAGGCGGCCAGCTTGTCCTTGTGACGCTGTGCGCTTGCCACACTGGAAGCGTACATCAGGGCGGTGTGACCCTTCTGGGCAAATACCTGGGCAATACCGCTACCCATAGTTCCCGCGCCGAAAACAGCGACTTTCATTACGTTTCCTCCTAAAAATATTAGTTTTGACACGTTATTTTAATCATCAGACGCCGTTTATGGCAGCCTGTTAATTAACTCACTTGTTCTGGTAGGGCTGGTGCTTCCGCTTCTCCAGGAAAGCGCCCATGCCCTCTATCTGGTCGGCGGTCTTGAAGCAGCTGCCGAACAGCTTCTCCTCAATGACCACGGCGGCGTCTATATCCACCTGGAGGCCCTCATTGATGGCCTTCTTGCAGGCGCGGACGGCGATGGGGGCGTTGGCGGCGATGGTATTGGCCAGCTTCTCCGCCTGGGGCAGCAGCTCCTCGGCGGGATAGACGGCGTTCACCAGGCCGATGCGGTAGGCCTCGTCGGCCTTGATGTTGCGGGCGGTGTAGATGAGCTGCTTGGCCATGCCGGGGCTCACCAGGCGGGCCAGACGCTGGGTGCCGCCGAAGCCGGGGGTGATGCCCAGGCCCACCTCGGGCTGACCGAACACGGCGGTGTCGGCGCAGATGCGGATGTCGCAGGCCATGCTCAGCTCGCAGCCGCCGCCCAGGGCAAAGCCGTTGACCGCGGCGATGGTGGGAATGGGCAGCGTCTCGATGCGGCGGAACACGTCGTTGCCGTGCTTGCCGAAGGCCTCGCCCTCTTCAGGCGTCAGGGTGCTCATCTCCCCGATATCGGCGCCTGCCACGAAAGCCTTGGCGCCGCTGCCGGTAATGACCAGGGCGCGGATGTCGCTGTCGGCACTCACCACGTTCACCAGCTCGTCCAGGTCGGTGAGCACGTCACTGTTCAGCGCGTTCAGCGCCTGGGGGCGGTTGATGGTGGCAACAGCGATGTTGCCCTTCTTCTCCAAGAGAACATTTGTCATGTTCGCTCCTCCTCAATCCAAGGCGAGGACACCCTTACCAAATGAAAAAGGGCGCAATACGCCTCATGTGTTCACTATTATAGTACATTGCCATTTTTTTATCAAGCCCCACCAGGCCCCTTTTCGGCTTTTCATCAGATTTCACAAATCGAGGGACGTTTCTTCTCTGTTTTTTCCGGGACAGGCTTCACAAGGGCTGATTTTTATGGTATTCTGTCGTGTGAAATGCAGGAGGAATGATACTATGCGCATGCGGAAAAAGAAGAATTTACAGCCCCGGATGGAGGCCTGCCGGGACTGCTGGGTGCAGAACCCCTATGAGATGCGGGGCCACTGGCGGGACCTGATGCCCCAGGCCCGGGAGATCCGGCTGGAGCTGGGCTGCGGCAAGGGCCGCTTTACCGCCGAGACGGCCCAGGCAGAGCCGGACGTGCTGCTTATCGCCGTGGAAAAGGTGCCCGACGCCATGGTGGTGGCCATGGAGCGGGTGACGGAGATGGGGCTCAAAAACGTGTTTTTCATCGACGGCGATGCGGCACTGCTGCCGGAGATGTTTGAAAGCGGGGAAATCAGCCGGATTTACATCAATTTCTGCGACCCCTGGCCCAAGAGCAACCAGAAAAAACGCCGCCTCACCCACGGCAATTTCCTGAAGCAGTACCGCAAGGTGCTGCCCATGGGCGGACAAATCCATTTCAAGACCGACAACGACAAGCTGTTTGCCTGGTCCATTGAGGAGATTCCCCGGTTCGGCTTCACCCTGTCGGAGCTGACCTTCGACCTCCACAAGGACGGGCCCGTGGGCGTGATGACGGACTACGAGGCCAAGTTCTACGGCCTGGGCAAGAACATCAACCGTTGCGTGGCCACCATGGTGCCCTGGGAGGAGCCGGTGGAGGAAGCGGCGGAGGACGCTGCCCAGGCGTGAGGTCTCCTGCCCTGGGGCGTTTTGCGGCGAGGTGAGGTTGAGGCAGGCCTGGGGAAATAGCGCAACCTTTTAGCATTTATCCGTGGTTGGCGGATGGCATTGCCTGGGTTGGGCGGACAGAGTCGTCCGCCCCTACGGTGGGGAACGATGCCATTTGCCATTCGTCCCCGCCTTCCCCTTGGGGGGAAGGTACCCCAGTGCGCACACTGGGGGGAATGAGGGGGCGATGACCGGGAACTTCCCGGGAAAACTCGTGCTCTCGTTGCGGCAAACCGATTTCCAGACCCTTCGGGCCGTGAAAACCGGGCCGCTGCCTTGCTGCGCCCTCGCTGCATCCGCCGTACCCCAAGGGCACTGGCTCCACAATCCGCTCGTGTCCTCGCGGTGTGTCGCTGGCGTCGGCGGCGCTTCGGGCGCAGCCCTCCGAGGGGATGGCAAATCGTGTGGTAAAAAACAGCACCGTTTTCCGCTGGTTTTGCGGGAAACGGTGCTGTTTTGATCATTTATACAGGCCCTGGCGCTGGCGGCGTTCGATTTCGCTCCAGGCCCGGAAGTTGCCGAACACCTCGTCCACGTCGCCCACGTAGGCGAAGGATCCGGGGTAGCGGGCAATAATACGCTGCATATCGATAATCTGATGCTTGTTGATGACGCAGGTCAGCAGGTCGGTGGCCTCGCCGCTGTACATGCCCCGGGCGGGCAGGACGGTGGCGGTGTGGTGCAGGTCGTGGATGATGTCGGCGGCCATGGCAGTGGCGTCGTGGGTGATGATCTCAAACTTCAACTGCTCCTTACCGCCCCGGACAATCTGGTCGCTGATGCGGGTGCTGATGAAGCAGTAGATCACGCAGAGGATCACCGGCTCGTAGCGGTAATCGTAGACGAAAAAGGAGATGCCCGCCACGGCGCAGTTGAAGGCGAAGATGATCCACACCAGGCTCCGCTCCGGGTGAACGTGGTGGACGAAGGCCGCCACCACGTCGGTGCCGCCGGTGCTGGCGTTCTGGCGGATGACCACGCCGTAGAGGCAGCCGTTGACCACGCCGGCGGCGATGGGGGCCAGCACGGTGCTGACGCCGTTATCTGTGGCGGCGTAAATCCAGGGGGTGACGTCGATGACGCCCCGCTGCAACAGCAGGATGCCACCGGCGGAGCACAGGGAAAACAGCAGCGTTTTCACGGCGTAGTCCCGGTTCAGCACGAACACGGCCACCAGGCAAAGGGGCACGTTAATCAGCAGATTCATATAGCCCACGGAGAAGCCCAGCTTGTACTGCACCATGGTGGCAATGCCGTTGAGCCCCGCGGGGGCAAAGGCATTGGGGAAAATGAATATCACATAGTTCAGCGCCATGACAAAGCCCATGGCCATCACCAGCAGCAGCTCCCGGGCCCGCTTTATACCCATATTTTCCATGAGGAAACTCCCTCCTTTTCGCAAACCGGGGGCTATTATACGCCGTCATTTTGCAAGATGCAACGGATACATCTTGCATTTTAGCGGAAAATTGCAAGTTTTTTGCCAAAAAAAAGAAACCCGGCCAGGCGGTCGGGTTTCTCGGTGTTTCCTATGGATGGGTTACGCCTTCTTGGCGATGTCGCACAGGGCGGCAAAGGCCACGGCGTCGTTGATGGCCATCTCGGAGAGCATCTTGCGGTTGATCTCGATGCCGGCCACCTTCAGGCCATGCATAAAGGTGGAGTAGTTCATGCCGTTGCTCTTGCAGGCGGCGGAGATGCGGGTGATCCACAGCTTGCGGAAGTCTCTCTTCTTCAGCCGGCGGCCCACATAGGCGTAGGTCAGAGACTTCATGACCTGCTCGTTGGCCATCTTGAAGTGCTTGGACTTGGCGCCCCAATAGCCCTTGGCCAGCTTCAGAACTTTATTTCTTCTTTTGCGCGTCATCATCGCGCCCTTAATACGTGCCATATTTCAATTGCCTCCTATTTCTAACGTAGTCCGTGTCTTATTTGTAGGGGATCATCTTGCGGATCGCAGCTTCGTTGGTGTTGTCAGCGTAGGTGGTGCTGCGCAGACGACGGCCACGCTTGGTATCCTTCTTGGTCAGGATGTGGCTCTTGAACGCATGAGCTCTCTTGACCTTGCCGGACTTCGTCAGATTGAAGCGCTTCTTTGCGCCGCTATGGGTCTTCAGTTTAGGCATAATGTTACTCCTTCCAAATTCATCCTCGCGCCCGGTGGGGCGGTCGGGACATTGATTACTTTGCCGCCTTGGGGGCCAGGAAGATGGACATATTGCGTCCCTCCAGCTTGGCATTCTTCTCCAAATTGGCCATCTCGGTGCAGCTTGCGGCAAACTGATCCAGCAGATCCTTGCCGATCTCGGTGTGGGCCATCTCGCGGCCGCGGAAACGGACGCTGACCTTTACGCGGTTGCCCTCGGACAGGAACTTCTGGGCGTTTTTCAGCTTGGTGTTGAAGTCGCCAACGTCGATACCGGGGGACATACGGATCTCCTTGATCTCCACCGTATGCTGATTTTTCTTTGCTTCCTTCTCCCGCTTGGACTGCTCGAAGCGGAACTTGCCGTAGTTCATGAGCTTGCAGACAGGGGGAACGGCCTGGGGAGAAATCTTCACCAGGTCAAGACCGCGCTCCTCGGCGATCTCCAGCGCCTGTTCAGACGAGAGAATGCCCAGCTGCTCACCGTCTTCACCGATGAGGCGGACTTCCTTATCCCGGATATCCTCGTTGAGTTGATGCACTACCTTGCTAATACCTAACGCACCTCCATTCAAAATCAAAAACGCGGATGCTGGCAGCATCCGCGAACAACAACCGCCCATAATACGGGCGAGAATGATACGCTGTTGACCTCTTTGCCTGGGGCGTGAGGTGAGGCGGATGCACCGACCTTCTTTGTTTTCCTCGGATATATTACACTATGGGAACGGCGTTGTCAACTGTTTTTTGCGGTTTTTTTGAGAAAACAGGGGCGGACAGCGTCGTCCGCCCCCTTAAGCTGTCGACAATGTGTCGACAGCTTAAGGGGGCAAATGCAGAAGCATTCAAAAATGCTTCTGCATTTGTATGGATTTCACGTGAAGGGGGACTCCCGTCCCCCTTCACAATCCCCCATGCGTGTCAAAGTCTGTCCAATAATAACCTTTATCTGCGGTCTACAATCAGTCGGTGAGCTTGGCGGGATAGACGCCAATGGACTGGAGGCGCCTCAGCTCGTCGGCCACCATGGCACGGTCCTCGTGGTAGGTCATGCCGAACCAGCGGTCCTTGCTGCTGAGGACGGAGACCTGCAGCTTGCCCTGGTGGATCAGGTCGCCCACCATGTTGGGCAGCAGGCACTCGGCCTTGATGTTGTCGCCGGCATGGCGCAGGAAGTCCTCAAAATACTGCTCCATCACAGGGAAGATGGAGGGCATAAAGCCCCAGAAGTTCATGGACACCACGGTGTCGCCGGGCAGGTCCACCCGCTCGCCGCTGTCGATGTCGGCGATGGAGCCGTCGGGGAAGAGCTGAATCTTCAGCGTCTCCTTGATGAAGGTCAGGTGGCCGTCCTGGGTCTGGCAGACGCCCCGGGACACGGTGCCGTGCTCGGTGACGGTGTTCTTCAGCAGATAGCCCACCATGGTGGCGTTGCCGTCCTTGGGCAGGCGCATCAGCTCCTCATAGATGGTGCGGTAGGCGTCCACGCCGTAATAGTCGTCGGCATTGATGACGCAGAAGGGCTCGTTGACCACTTCCCTGGCGCACAGAATGGCGTGGCAGGTGCCGAAGGGCTTGGTTCGCTCTTCGGGAATGTGGTAGAACTTGGGGATGCTGTCATAGGTCTGGTAGGCATACGCCACCTCCACCTTGCGGCCGTCGGGGGTGGTGAGCTTCTCCACCATGTTGCCGCACATGGAGCGGATCAGGTCCAGAATCTCCGGCTTGATGATGAACACGATCTTGTCAAAACCGGCGCGAACGGCGTCAAACACGCCGTACTGCATCAAAAACTCGCCGTTGGGGCCGACGCCGTCCACCTGCTTGTTGCCGCCGTAGCGGGAGCCCATACCGGCAGCCATAATCACCAATGCAGCCTTTGCCATATTGAAAAACCTCCTGAAATGATAGTAGTAGCCATTTGGTTTCACCATCATACCACAATTTATCCCGGCGGGCAACCGTTAAACCGGACATGGCGGGAAATTATTTGTAGCTTTTGGACGAAGAACGGTATATAATAATGTGTCAGAGAAACGAGAGCCGAGGAGCGTGGGAGACCATGAATCGTGAAAAGCTGATGGGGCACGTGTACGCCATCTTCACCGTGCTGGTGTGGGGAAGCTGCTTCGTGCTGACGAAAAACCTACTGGGGACGGGGCTCACCGCCATCCAGATCATCCCCCTGCGGATGGGGCTTGCCTATCTGGCGCTGCTGGCCATGCGGCCCAGGTTTTTGCGCCTGCCCATGAAAGACGAGCTGATGTTTGTCCTTATCGGCATTATGGGCGGCAGCCTCTATTTTTTCCTGCAGAACAAGGCGCTGACCTACACCTACGCCGCCAACGTGGGCATTATCGTGGCCATGTCGCCGGTGCCGACGGTGATACTGGCCCAGCTCTTCTCACGGCAGGGGGAACGGCTGGGAAAGTGGGTGTACGCGGGAACGGCGGTGTCCGTGGTGGGCGTGGTGCTGGTGGTGCTCAACGGCACGCTGGCCTTCCACCTGAGCCCCGCAGGCGACCTGCTGGCATTGGGTGCGGCTCTGGCCTGGGCGGTATACTCTATACTGATCAAAAAATACACGGAACAATACGACAACTTCATCGTGACGCGGCGGGTATTTCTGTGGGCCTTTATCACCGCCGTGCCGCTGATGCTGCTCACCGACGGGATGCCCAATCTCCAGCCGGTGCTGGCCGATCCCAGAGCGTGGGTCTCCTGGCTGTTCCTGGCGGTGTTCGGCAACGCGGTGTGCTTCGCCGTCTGGAACATCGCCATTAAAAGGCTGGGGGTGGTGGTGACCAGCAACTACCTCTACGCCTCCCCCTTCGTGACGGTGTTCGTGGGGTGGCTGCTGCTGGGGGAGCCCATCTCCCTGATGTCCATTTTGGGGGCGGTGCTGATCACGGTGGGCGTGATTTTGGCGTATAAGGAATGAGATGTATGGAAAAGAGGTGCCGGTGGCGGCACCTCTTTTTTGCGCTACATTTCAGATTTTCAAATCGCAGGCCAGGCTCATGACGGCGCTGCCGCCGATGCGTACGGCTGGGCTGCCGTTCTCCCCAATGGTGAGGCGACTGCGGATCTCCGAGGGGCGATGCATGTGCTCGCCCTGGCAGAACACGTTCTCCTGCCCCGGCTGCACCAGGCCCCGGAGGTAGAGGTAGTAGGTCAGGGCGCCGTTGGACGTGCCGGTGGCGCATTCCTCGGGGATGTCGTAGAGAGGGGCGAAGTTGCTGCAATAGGTGACGCCATCCCCCAGGCAGAACATGTGGACGCCCACGCAGTCGTACCGGCGGCTGAGGGCGGTGACGGCGGCGTCGTTCTGCACGGCCCGCAGCAGCGTATCGTGATCGCGGACGGGCATCATGATGTCGGCAAGGCCGGTGGAGACGATTTGGGGGGCGAAGCCGTCAGGACAGTCCGCGGGGGTGAGACCGTAGGCGCCGTACAGCTCCGGCAGCTCCTCCGCCGTCAGGGTGCGCAGCAGCTTGGGCGGGGCCATGTCCATCCACACCGTGTCGCCGGTGACGGTGATGGACAAATCGCCCGCCTTGGTGTGGGCGATATGGTCGCCGTCGCCGATTTTGCCCAGCTTGCGCAGCAGGGCGAAGGAGGCCACGGTGGCGTGGCCGCACAGCTCCACCTCCCCGGCGGGGGTGAAGTAGCGCAGCGTGACGCCCCCCTCCCCCATCGTGACGAAGGCGGTCTCCGAGTGCTTGAACTCCCCGGCGATTTGGGTGCAGAGGGCATCGTCCAGTGGGCGGTCCGGCAGCACCACGCCGGCCTGGTTGCCGCCGAACACCCGGCGGGAAAAGGCATCCATTACATAGGCTTCCATGGGCGTCACATCCTTTCTTTAAGGCGAAACCGCATAATGCAACGAGAGCAGATTCCGAGAAAGTCTGCGTTCTGATGATGGCCGTTTTTCGCAGCAATACTTTGTGTATTGTAAGAAAAACGGACGAAATCAGGGCGCAGAGTTTCCGGAAGATGCCGATGGTGGATTGTGCGGTGTCACCTTCTTCATTATAGTCCAGGCGGCGTTTGACAGCAAGGGCTTTTTGGACTATGATGGATATATTAGAAAGAAAAAGGAAGCGTTATTGAAAAATGGCGAAAAAGATTCCCTTTTGGGCGGCGCTGCTGGGGCTCATCCTCACGGCGGGCATCATGTTTGTGTGCCTGGTGGTATGGCACAGCCAGCCCCAGATCCCGCTGCTGCTGGGATGCGGCGTGGCGACGGCCATTGCGCTGCTGTACGGCTGGCAATGGGAGGACATCTGCCGGGGCATGGTGGACAGCATCAGTCGGTCGCTGGAGGCGGTGCTGATTCTGCTGCTCATCGGCGTGCTGGTGGGGGTGTGGATCGCCGCGGGCACGGTGCCGGCCATGGTGGTGTACGGGCTGCGGCTCATCTCCCCCCGGCTCTTTCTGGCCAGCGCCATGCTGGTGTGCGCCCTCCTGTCCATGGCCCTAGGCTCCTGGGGCACGGCGGGCACGGTGGGCATCGCCTTCATGGGCATGGCCCGGGCCATGGGGGTGCCGCTGCCCATGGCGGCGGGTGCCGTCATCTCCGGCGCCTATGTGGGTGACAAGCTGTCGCCGTTGGCGGACTCCACGGTGCTGGCGGCGGCCATGGCGGAAATCGACGTGTTTGCCAGCATCCGCAACATCGCCAAGGTGGCGCTGCCCACCTTCGCGGTGTGCCTGGGGGCCTATGGCGTGCTGGGCTGGCGGTACGGCGGCGGCGTGGCGGCGGACAGTGTGTCGGCCATGTCGGACGCGCTGCAATCCGCTTTCCGGCTGGGTCTGCCCGCCTTTTTGCCCCTTTTGGTACTGGTGGGGTGCATCCTGTGCAAAATCCCCGCCATTCCCAGCCTTTTCCTGGGCTGCGTGACAGGGGGCGTATACGCCGTGGCGGTGCAGGGCGCATCGGCGGCGGAGGTGATGGGATACGCCTTTGGCGGCTATGTGGGCCAGACCGGGGTGGCTATGGTGGATCAGCTGTTGACCGCCGGAGGGCTGTCCTCCATGCTGTACTCGGTGTCCATCGTGGTGCTTGCCATGGCCTTTGGGGGCATTATGGAGAAAACGGGGCAGATGGAGGTGCTGCTCTCCCCCATCGTCCGCCGTCTCCGGGGCTTCGTGCCGCTGATGGCCTGCGCGGTGGCCACCTGCGGCGTGGTGAACCTGGTGCTGCCGGACCAGTATATCGGCATCGCCCTGCCGGGGCGGATGTACGCCGCCGCCTTTGACCGGGCGGGCATGGAGCGGCGGGACCTCTCCCTTGCCATCGGCGTGGGCGGGGCGCTGACCTCGGCGCTGGTGCCCTGGAACACCTGCGGCATCTACATGGCCGGGGTGCTGGGGGTGGCCACGGCGGAATATCTGCCCTATGCCCTCTATAACCTGGCTATGCCGGTGGCGGCCATCGTGTACGCCGCCCTGCGGCAGGCAAAGCGAAAATAATGGTTCTATAATAAATGTTGGGTGTAGCTCGGTCTTTCGGCTTCGCTACCCCAACATTTATTATAGAACCATTTTAAATTACATACAATAATCCAATTGCCTTTTCAACTCACTATTGCGTCCCTATCCCGAATATGGTAAAATATACAATAAACTATGAAGGAAATCATGTTCTACCGTCTGTTGTAAAGGGGTGCATTGTCCCATGAGGCGCATGAAACGATATGTCGCGTTGATTCTCTCTCTCCTTCTTCTGATTTCCGTAGAATCGGTCTGGGCGTCCGAACCCGAGAGCAGCGGGATGTATCACATTTCCGATGCTTGCATCAACACGATTCGGACTGCCAGTGACTACGCCGTGGAGGCCATCAAGGTTGATGGCTTCGACGGAGATTACTATCCCGGCGCGGTGCGTTTCAATGTCACCTGCCCCGATGTAAAAGCCGGAGAGGAGTATGTCATATTTGTTGTCGAAGGCGCCGGCCCACTCTCTGCATCCAACATCGTATATGTTAATCAGCAGAAGGCTGTCAGAGACGGCTCCCTTACCTTCAGTAACGTCTACCCCAGCAAGCTTGAGGAGCAACAGTACAGCGTCTATGTTACAGGTGCAGACAAAGATGCGTCTTCTCCCCTGGCAACCTTTTTCTACCATCTGGTGCAACAGTTTGCGTTGCGGTTGAAGCTGTTCGGTGTTGACACCTCCGGCGTCTCCGTTACGCTGTTCCGAAATGATGATTATATTGATGCCGCTTTTGAAACGAACAGCTCTTCCTTTTTCTTCCCCCGGCTGGACAGCGGCTCCCAGTACGGCGTATATGTGCAGAAATCCGATTATGTTCCTTTTTACAGCGGTTTCGCTTTGGACGCCGACACGGAGTTGATTGTGCCTATGGTGGTGCCCGGCGACCTCAATGGCACCCCCGAGAGCAATGGTGACCCTATGGGCATCAGTGATCTGCAGGCACTATATGAGTATCTCTCGCAGCGAACCTCTGTCGCAAATAATCCCATTTTTGCAGCTAATGCCGACTATTTCCACCAGGTTTGCAACTACAATGGCGATGATGCCGTCAACATTCTGGACTATCAGGCCATGTATGAAGCCATTACCAACGCCAATCTTTACTGAAGCGTCAGCTCGCTGCACCTATAAGATTATCGTTGCTTTACCCAAACGATTGACCTCGCGCCACAAAAAGCACCCGCCTTTCGGCGGGTGCTTTTTTATGCTTTTTGGGAAATCAGTCCAGCATGGACTTCAGGTTCTCGGCGACGGTGATGGGGGCAGCGGTGGCAGCCTTCACATCGTCCACGGTGAACTCGGGGTTGATCTCGGTCATGAGCAGGCCCTTATCGGTGACTTCCAGCACGCACATCTCAGTGATGATCTTGTTGACGCAGTGGGAGGCGGTCAGGGGCAGGCGGCACTTCTCGAAGATCTTGGGGTTGCCCTTGGCGGTGTGCTCCATGCACACGATGCAGTTGCGGGCGCCCACGCACAGATCCATGGCGCCGCCCATGCCGGGCATACGCTTGCCGGGGATGATCCAGTTGGCCAGGTTGCCCTGGGCATCCACTTCCAGAGCGCCCAGGAAGCAGGCGTCCACGTGGCCGCCGCGAATCAGGCCGAAGTTGGTGGCGGAGTCGATGAAGCCGCCGCCGTAGGCCACGGAAGCAACGCCGCCGCCGGCGTCGATGACGTGGTAGGGATCGTAGTTGGCATCGCCCTCTTTGGGGGTGGCACCGGCGGACACGATGCCCAGCTCGGCGTGGATGATCAGCTCAACGCCCTCGGGCAGATAAGCGGGGATCATGGTGGGCAGGCCGATACCCAGGTTGACAACATCGCCGTCCTTCAGCTCTTTGGCGCAGCGCTTGGCAATAAAGGCCTTGATCTCAGACTTTTCCATTACTTTCTTTCTCCTTCCACGATGTAGTCAACGCACATGCCGTAGGTGTGAATGTTCTCGGGCTCGATCTCGCCAACGGGAACAATGTACTCGCACTCAGCGATCACGGTGTCGGCAGCGGTGGCCATGACCGTGTTGAAGTTGCGCATGGTGCCCTTGTACCAGCAGTTGCCGTACTCATCGCACTTATAGGTGCCCAGCAGGGCGAAGTCGCCACGGATGGGCTTCATCAGCAGGTATTCCTTGCCGTCGATGGTCTGCTTTCCCAGGCACAGGGGGCTCTGCTCGATGAGCGTATCCACGCCCACGGGAGTCAGCACGCCGCCAAGACCGGCGCCGCCGGCGCGGACGCACTCGGCCAGGGAGCCCTGGGGAATCAGGTTGACCTCCAGCGTGCCCTCGGCGTTCTGCTGGCCCACCTCGGGGGTCATGCCCACGTGGGTGGCGATGATGCGCTTGACCTGGTGGTTATGAATCAGCTCCGCGATGCCGAAGTACTCCTCGCCCATGGGGCCGGTCTGACGGGCCATATCATTGGCCACCAGAGTCAGATTCTTGGTACCCAGCTTCACCAGCTCTTTGACGATTGCGCGGGCCTGACCGCAAGCCAGGAAGCCGCCGCACAGAATGGTGGCGCCTTCCGGGATCATCTTCGCTGCCTCAGCGGCAGTGAGAACAGGTTTCTTTGCCATTTGTAGTCCTCCTTGTTGTTACTGTTTCCCAAAAATAGTGTTCGCTATTTTTTTAACAGGCATATCATATCACGCCCCATCGGAAAAAGCAACCCCGACATCGGGCACTTTTTCACAAAAAATGCGGGTTTTTCGCACCGAAAAGGGGGCATTTTTCGGCGTTGAGGGGTGCCGGGCGTGAAAACGACCGCGGAGGGAAGTCCGCGGTCGTTCACCCGGCGCAAAAGTTTACTTCATGCCGCGCTTGACCATCTCGGTGACCACGAAGCTGGCCACGTCGTCGCCATAGGTGCCGGCGCCGAAGCCGGCGTCATAGCCCAGCTCCTTGGCCAGCTCATGGGTGATACGGGGGCCGCCGCAGACCACCACGAACTTATCCCGCAGGCCCTCGGCCTCCAGCAGCTCGATGAGGTTGGTCAGGTTCTGGATGTGAACGTCCTTCTGGGTCACGGTCTGGGACACCAGCAGGGCGTCGGCATGCAGCTCCACTGCCTTCTTGATGAACTCCTCGTTGGGCACCTGGGAGCCCAGGTTGTAGGCCTCCACCATCTCGTAGCGCTCCACGCCGTAGTGACCGGCGAAGCCCTTGCGGTTCATGATGGCGTCGATACCCACGGTGTGGGCGTCGGTGCCGGTGGAGGCGCCCACCATGACTACCTTGCGGCCGATGTGCTCCCGGATGTAGTCGTTGGTCTCCTCCATGCTCATGACCTCGGAATCCACGGTGATGACGTGGATATCCTCATAGTTGACGCTGTGGACACAGCTGCCGTAGACCACGTAGAAGGTGAACTCCTTATCCAGGGGGGCGTGGTAGGCCACGTTGGGCTCCTCCAGACCCATCTTCTTGGCGATCTGGCGGGCGGCTTCCTCGCCCCTGGCGTCGTCCTTGACGGGCAGGGTGAAGCTGGTCTGCACCTTGCCGTCGTTCATGGTGTCGCCGTAGGGCTTGAGGCGGGTCAGATCCAGCGTGGTATCAAAGTCGATTTTATGGGTGTTATACAGTCCGCTGCTCATTCTCCTGCCACCTTACCTTTCATCTCTTCCACAAAGGGATTGAAGTACTTGTCGTCCTTCACCACCACGCCGGCCAGGCCCTTGCCGCCGTCCTTGGGGCGCTTCACGTCGGCGAAGATGCCCTTCTCGATGGTGGTGAACAGGCCCAGGGTCTCGATCTCCTTCAGGAGGTCGGTGGCCTTCACCAGCACCTCGTTGGCGCGGTTGCGAATGATGCCGTTCTCCTTGTAGGTCAGCTCGCTGCCCAGGTCCTTCATGGTGCGGAAGATGTACTGGGCGTTCTCGATGGACAGGGCGCGGTCAGACATGAAGGGGGTGTGGATGGCCTCGGTCATCATGCCCAGCAGGTGCAGCTTCTGGCCGGTGAGGATGGTGACCATGTTGAACAGGGCATCCTGGATGTGGCCGCGGAAGATGTTGCCGGTCATGAACTTGGTGGGGGGCATATACTTCAGGGGCGCCTTGGGGAAAATCTCACGGGCCATCTGCGCCTGGGCCAGCTCATAGAGGAAGGTGTTCTCCACGGAGGGATCCATCTCAAAGGCGTGGCCCAGACCCATCTGCTCCTCACGCATACCGGCGCTCTTGGCGAAGGCCTCGTTGATGAACTGGGAGGCCAGCACGGTATGGGCGGAGGTGATGGCGTCGTCGGTGGTCAGGTAGTTGTCCTCACCGGTGTTGATGATGACGCCGGTATAGCCGTTGATGACGCGGGAGAAGAACTGGTCCACGATGGTGCGCTGCATGTTGATGTCGCGGAACAGGATGCCGTACAGGGCGTCGTTGAGCATAACGTCCAGGCGCTCCAGAGCACCCATGGCGGCGATCTCGGGCATGCACAATCCGGAGCAGTAGTTGCACAGGCGGATGTAGCGGTGCTGCTCCTCGCCCACCTCGTCCAGGGCGGCGCGCATCAGGCGGAAGTTCTCCTGGGTGGCGTAGGTGCCGCCGAAGCCCTCGGTGGTGGCGCCGTAAGGCACGTAGTCCAGCAGGGACTGGCCGGTGGTGCGGATGACGGCGATGATGTCGGCGCCCTGCTTGGCGCCGGCCTTGGCCTGGATAATATCCTCGTAGATATTACCGGTGGCCACGATGATGTAGAGATAGGGGCCTTCCTTGTCGCCGAAGCGGTTCAGGAACTCGTTGCGCTTGGCCACGTTGCCCTTTATGCGCTCAATGGTCTTGTCCACGTAGGGCTTAATGGCGGCGCGGATCTCCGCGTCGGAGTGGGCGGGCACCTTGCCCAGATCCAGGTCACCGGCGTCGATGGCCTCTGCCACGCCCTGGGGATCCTTGCCGGTCTCGATGATGGCGTTGCCGATGGTCCAGGCGGCGCCCAGGGGCAGCATGCCGCCCGCCATCAGGTGATCCACCAGCACGTTGGGCATGGGCACGTCCATATCGTTGACGCCATCGATGCCCAGCAGACGGCAAACGGCGCGCTCCACCGTGACGGTGGTGTGCTGGTCGATGAAGCGCTGGGTATCGTCCGCAATCTTGGCGGCGGAGGCCCGGGCCTGATTGACCAGATCAAAGTTCAAGCCGAGTTTGCTTTCCATAGTGTTACCTCTTTATCAAATGTCGAAATGGCAGCGCGGCGGCGGGCCGGAGAAAGACGGCCCGCCGTCGGCATAAGAAATCGCTTAGTGCTTGACGTGACGCTCGTTACGCAGCAGCTTGGTGGGCTCCAAGTAGCGCTGCAGCGTGCCCTCGGCCACCCAGGCCACGCCGGTCTTGTCCACCTTCTTCTTGCCGGTGCAGACGTCGCAGTGGCAATTCTGGACATAGTGGGCAGGCTCGGTGTAGGAGGTGATGACGCCCTCGAAGTTGCGCAGGATCACCTTGCGCGGCGTCTGGGAGATGAGATAGTTGGGCATAACGGGGGTCTTGCCGCCGCCGCCGGGGGCGTCCACCACGAAGGTGGGGATGCAGTAGCCGGAGGTATGGCCGCGGAGGGCCTCCATGATCTCGATGCCCTTGGACACGGGAGTGCGGAAGTGGCTCAGGCCCAGGGAGGGATCGCAGGCGTAGATGTAGTAAGGACGGACGCGCATCTGCACCAGGCCGTGGACCAGCTCCATCATCACGTGGGTGCAGTCGTTGACGCCGGCCAGCAGCACGGACTGGTTGCCCAGAGGGATACCGGCATCGGCCAGCATGGCGCAGGCCTTGGCGGATTCGGGAGAGAACTCCTTGGGGGTGTTGAAGTGGGTGTTGAGCCAGATGGGATGATACTTCTTCAGCATGTTGCACAGCTCGGGGGTGATACGCTGGGGACACACCACGGGGGTGCGGGAGCCCAGGCGGACGATCTCCACGTGGGGGATGGCCCGAACCTTGCTGATGATGTACTCCAAAGTCTCATCGGAGACCATCAGGGCGTCACCGCCGGAGAGCAGCACGTCCCGAACCTCGGGATGGTTGGCCACATACTCGATGCACTTGTCGATCTGCTGCATGGGCACCTCGCAATCGTTCTGACCGGCGAAGCGGCGACGGGTGCAGTGACGGCAGTACATGGAGCACTGGTCGGTGATGAGCAGCAGCACGCGGTCGGGATAGCGGTGGGTCAGGCCGGGGGTGGGAGAGTCGGTATCCTCGTGGAGGGGATCGGCGTCCTCATAGTCGGCATAATCCAGCTCCTCGGCACGGGGAATGGCCATCTTGCGGATGGGATCGAAGGGATCGTCCAGGTCGATGAGGGACAGATAGTAAGGCGTGACAGCCATACGCAGCTTGCCCAGGGTCTTGCGGACGCCCTCTTCCTCGTCGGGAGTCAGGGTCATGTACTTCTTCAGGTCCTCCACCGTCTCAGCGCGGTTGTCAACCTGCCAATGCCAGTCGTTCCACAGCTCTTCGGGAACATCAGCAAACAAACCGTTACGAGTCTTCATAATCACTTCTCCTTAAAATGAATAATGTGAGTGGGATAGGTACGGCAGGCCCGGAGCGGCGAGGCGGCCGCCCCGGGCGCAGTTTACTCAGCAATACTTCTCGTCGAACAGCTTACGCAGCTTGGGATTCTCACGCAGCACGTCCAGGGTGATCTGGGCGTGGTTCTTGGTGTAGCCGTTGCCCACGATCATGGTGACATCCTTGCCGATACCCTCGGCGCCCAGGGCGGCCTTGGTGAAGGAGGTGGCCATGGAGAAGAAGTACACCAGGCCGTCGTCGCGGACGGGCAGGATGGCGGACATCTCGCAGGACTCGATGTTGACGCAGCAGATGGACAGGTCGTACTCCTTGCCGCCGGTGACCTTCAGGGCCTCTTCCATCACCTCAACGGGCTTGGTGCAGTCGGCCACGATGACGTCGGTGTACACGCCCAGCTCCAGCAGAGCGGGAACCTGCTTGGGGTTGCGGACAACGCCCACCACCTTGCCGTTGGGGCCCACCTTCTTCATGGCCTCCCAGCCGCACAGCACGCCGGACTTGCCGTTGGCGCCCAGGATCAGGACGTTGTCGCCCTCGTGGGGCAGCTTGCGGGCCTGGGCGGGAGCGCCGGCCACGTCCAGAGCGGCCAGGGCCAGAGGCTCGGACATATCCTCGGGCATCTTGCAGTACAGGGCGGACTCGAACAGGATGGCCTTGCCGATGATGTCCACGCGGTCGATCTCCTTGTGGATGGCCAGGATCTTGTCAATCTTCAGGGGGGTCATGGACAGGGACACCAGGGAGACGATCTTGTCGCCTTCCTTCAGGTCGAAGCCGGGCTTCTTCTTCAGGTCCTCGCCGATGTGGGCCACAACGCCCTTGAACATACCGCCGGAGCCGGTGACAGGGTTCTGCTGCTTGCCGCGCTCGGCCACGATGCCCATGATCATCTCGCCGATCTTCTTCTCGTCGCCGCCGCAGGCGTCGGAGATCTGGGTGAAGGAGGCGGAGTCGATGTTCAGGGAGGTCACGTCGCAGACGATCTCGTTGGAGTAGACCTTGGACATATCGTTGTCGATTTTCCAGGCAGCCTGGGTCAGAACGCCCTTGGGCTCGATCACGCGGTGGGTACCGTACTTGTTGCCTTTCAGCTCAGCCATTGTAATAATCCTCCTAAAATTGTTTTTATATGAATGGTTTGACGAACTTACTGCAGGGGCTTGAGGGAGAGAATCTCGCGGGCCTCGGCGGGGGTGGCGATTTCGCGGCCCAGCTCCTTGGCCAGGCGCACCACCTTGGCCACCAGCTCGCCGTTGGAGGCGGCCTTCTGGCCCTTGCCCAAGTACACGTTGTCCTCGAAGCCCACGCGGACGTTGCCGCCCATGGCGATACCGGCAGCGGCCATGGTCCAGGCACTGCGGCCCACGCCGGTGACGGTCCAGGTGGAGCCGGCGGGGATCTTGTTCACCAGGAACCACAGGTTCTCCACGGTGGCGGGGGTGCAGCCGTTGACGCCCAGCACGAAGTTGAACTGCATGGGGGCGCCGGGCACCTCACCCTTGCGGGCCATGGTGAGAATGGTATCCAGGTGGCCGATCTCGAAGCACTCATACTCGGGCTTGATGCCGTTCTCAATCATGCGCTTGCCGAAGGCCCGCATGGTGGGCATGGTGTTGTCGAAGATCTCGTCGCCGAAGTTGCAGGTGCCGCAGTCCAGGGTGGCCATCTCGGGGAACAGCTCGGTGGGCTGCAGACGCTCCTCGGGGCTCATGCCGGTGGCGCCGCCGGTGGAGGGAATCATGATGACATCGGGCAGCTCCTTGCGGATGGCGTCCATCACCACGCGGAAACGCTCCCGATCCTGGGTGGGGGTGCCGTCGTCCTCACGGACGTGGATATGCAGGATGGCTGCGCCGGCCTCGTAGGCGGACTTGGCCTCGCGGACCATCTCCTCTACGGTGTAGGGCACAGCGGGGTTGGAGGCCTTGGTGACCTCGGCGCCGCAGATGGCGGCGGTGATAATCAGCTTCTCCATTCTCTCTGCCCTGCCTTACTTCTCAATGGGCTTGCGCTGGCAGTCCTTGGGGGTGACGCAGGTGCCGTGGGCGCGGCAGACCACGATGGGCTCGGCCAGAACGTCGGCAGCGGAGGCGCTGATGTCGGGGCGGGAGACGATGACCTTGCGGGCCTCGAACTTCATGGTGCGGGAGGTGTTGCCGATCTTCTCGATCTCGCCGTAGGCCTCGATGTAGTCGCCGGCATAGACGGGAGCCAGGAACTCGATGTTGTCGTAAGCGCAGAACAGGCCCTCATCGCCGTCGCACATGATGAGGAGCTCGGTGGCCACGTCGCCGAACAGGTGCACCATGTGGGCGCCGTCCACCAGATTGCCGCCGTAGTGGGCGTCCTTGGCGCTCATGCGCAGCCGCAGCAGGGATGTCATCTTTTCCATAGTAGTTTCCTCCTTAAAAAAATTCTGACAAAATGGTTGCTGACGCTTCGACAGGGACTGACGAACCCCCGTCAAAAATAACAAAAGGGCGCCATCGGTCACTGCTATGACCAATAGCGCTCCATGTCACAAAGGGCATGACAACAGTGCCGCTTACACGGCGCTGCCAAGGACGCGGCTCGGGCACGCCGCCTCCCTTCGGCGGAGCGCCCCTTCCCTGCCGGCCATCAAGGGCCGTACCTCATCCGACAGGTACCCTGCACTCCGCGCCTCTATTGCATATATCGAATTGTCTACACCCAAAATTATAGCTTTTTTCCCGCTTTTGTCAAGGCGATTTCCCGGATTAACCTCAATAACTTTTTGGCAATCAAATAAAAATTTCGCCCCGCAGAGCGGGGCGAAGGGGGAAATATTATGTCAATCTGCACAGAAAGAGCTTAATAGCCCTGCTCTATCTTGTCTAAAATCTCCGGCTTGAGGGAGAGCATGCGGCAGATGTTGAGAGCGTCCCGGGGGCAGTCGGACTTGCCCTCCACCCGGTAGAGGCCGTAGTTCATATGGCGGGCGATAACGGCCACGCCGTCCTCGCCGGTGACGGAGAGTTCCCGCCGGATGGCCTGGGGATCCACGTCCCGGAGGCCGATGATCTGATAGTGGGCCCGGGCGCAGTCGGCCACCTTGTCGTAGTGGGTGGTGAGCAGGGAGATGGCGTGGACGCCGTTCAGGTACCGGGTGACGGCCTGGACGATGACGGCGCCCTCGTCGGGGTTGGTGCCCCGGGCAAACTCATCCAGCAGGAACAGGGAGTAGCCCTGCTCCACCTCGTTCAGGGCCTTTTCAAACTGGACGATCTCGCTGCCGAAGCCGCTGAGGCCGGACTGGATGGACTGGAGGTCATCAAAGAGCATCTTCACCGTGTGGAACAAGGGCATCCTGGCCTCCCGGGCACACACCAGGAAACCGGCGTGAAGCAGCAGCACGTTCAGGGCCACCGTCTTCATAGCCACAGACTTACCGCCCATGTTGGCGCCGGTGATGACGGTGGCGCCCTGATCCAGGGCCACAGACACGGGCACGAAGGCCCGGTGCTGCTCTGAGAGCAGATCCACCAGCTCCGGGTTCACCATGTCGGTGAGGGTCAACTCCGTGTCGGTAATGGTGGGGCGGACGCCGCCGTAGCGCACGGCGAACAGGGCCTTTTGCAAAATGAAGTCCAGACGGCCCACCGACTCGGCGTCGGCCAGCAAGTCCTCCGCCAAAGGGGCCAGGGCGGCGCCCATGGCGCGGCGCACCTTCATCTCCTCGCTCTCCTCCTCGGCGCAGATGCGGGTGCGCTTGAGGCGCAGGTCGTCCTTTTCCCCGTCGGTGAGGGCATGGTAGAGGTGCTCCTCCACGTCCTTCTTGGCCCGGCGAATCTCTTTCAGGCGGGCGGTGGCGCTGTCGGGGATGTAGAAGCCACGGCTGCCGGTGGCCTCTGGGTCAAGAATGGCCAGGGCGGGGGCGGGATCGTGGAAGGACAAGTCCTCAAAATGCACCAGGGCGTCCGCCTGGGCGAACAGGGGGCGCAGCCCCTCCAGGCGCTGGAGGTAGCCTTTGATCTCAAACAGCTCCACGTGGTCGGGGGTCTCCCCGTCACGGCAGCGGCGGAGGCTGGTGCGGATGTCCTTGATCTGGCACAGCAGCACCATGATTTTATCGTAGGTCTCTTTTAACTCCCCTGCGGCGCTGGCGCAGCGCGCCACGTTGCCCAGCTCCACGTCCAGCTCGTCACGCTCCGCCGGGGTGTAAAACCGCAGCTTCCGGATTTTCTCCTGGCCGAAGGGGGAGCAGCCGTGTAGGGTCTCCAGGGCGTATTGCAGGCCGATTTTCACTTTTTCATCAAAGGTGACGGTAATCATGTAAGCTCCTCCTTCACGTTGATCACCGGGGCGTCCACTGCCTCGGACATGGCCGCCATAAAGGCGTCTTTATCAAACCGCCAGCCGTAGGCGGACACAGGGTTCACGGTGACGCACAGGGTACGGGCGGACTGGGCCGTTTCCAGGTGAACGTCCCGCAGGGCCAGCTTGTCCAGGGTATCGGCGGTGAGCAGCACGCGACTGGGATCCAGCACCACGATGCGGCCCCGGCGCAGCACGCCGCTCTTCAGCAGCGGCACCACCATGGTGTCGGTGAGGGCGCCGGTGACCAGGGCTTCCCCGTTTTTCTTGAAGTCCTCCCCCAGGCTCTCCCCTGCCGGCGGAACGGTCTCCGCCTTGGGCAGATTCATGAGCCGGTAGATGTGGGCGGTGTCAGACACCACCTTTTCCATGCTCATGTTGTAGCTGGCGCCGGTGCAGAGGATGACGCCCTCCGCCACAGCCCTGGCCCCCAGGCTCTTGCGGCCCAGAGCGCCGTCGATGACGGACTGGCAGGCACCCAGGTCGAAAAAGTGGCGGGACACGGTTTGGAGCTGGGTGGTGATGGAGGGCCCGGCCAGCTGGACGTAGCCGTCGCTGCGGGCGCGGAGGATCACCACCTCGCCGATGGGGGTGGGGATGCCGGTGGTCATAACGATTTCCTTCGTCACGTCGCACAGCCGCAGCATATCCTTGGCGGTGGCGATCAGCGTACCGGCGGGCACGTAGATGCTGGGCTTCTCCGTGCCGGTGACCACGTCGGTGGACTCGCCGTCGCGGCCGATGGAGGTCAGGCCCAGCACGCTGTCCCGGCGGCTGTGGCGCAAAAACCAGTTCAGCACCGTGGTTTTGCCCGCGTTCTTGCACATGCCCACGATGGACATGGTTTTCACGCTGTGCAGCTCCCGCAGCAGTTCGTCTGTCATTCCAGCTCTCCCCTTCCTTCGTTTTGTTCCGAAATGATATGTTATCATACGCCGCCGAAAAAAGAAACCCCCGGCGGGCACATATTTTTGTCCTGTGGTGCAAATACTCCACAGGAACGATGGATCACGCACAAAGGAGGACGGGCCATGATAACGGCGCTGGTGCGGACGGTGATACTCTACGCCGTGCTGATCGTAGGGCTGCGGCTGACGGGCAAGCGGCAGATCGGGCAACTGGAGCCCATTGAATTGGTGCTGACCATGCTCATCAGCGACCTGGCGGCGGTGCCCATGCAGGACTTCGGCATCCCGCTGGTGAACGGCCTCATCCCCATCGCCGCGCTGCTGGCCATGAGCACCATGCTCAGCGCCCTGAACCTGAAAAGCGTGCGGTTCCGGGCGCTGGTGTGCGGCCAGCCCGCCATCGTCATCCGGGAGGGGCGGCTGTGTCAGGACGTAATGCGCCGCAACCGGCTGACGCTGGACGAGGTGATGGAGGAGCTGCGCAGCCAGGGCGTGGGGGACTTGAAGACGGTGAAGTACGCCGTGCTGGAGACCACGGGCCACCTGTCGGTGCTGCCCTACACCCACGAGCAGGGGGTGACGCCCAAGCAGCTGGGCCTCACGGTGGAGGACGACGTGTTTCTCCCGGTGGTGGTCATCAACGACGGGCGGGTGATGACCAAGGCGCTGGCCCGGCTGGGAAAGGACAGCGCGTGGCTGGGGCAGCAGCTCTCCGCCCAGGGGCTTGACAGGACGGAAGACGTATTCTTGCTGACGGTGGGGCAGGACGGCGCCGTGACGGTGGTAGCAAAGGAGGGGGCGGCATGAGGGCGCTGCGCATCTCCGCCGCCGTGCTGGCGGCGCTGTTTATCGTATGTCTGGCGGCGGGAACGGCCATCAACCGGCGCTGCAACGGCTGGCAGCAGCAGCTGGCCCAGGCGGAAAGCAGCGCCGCCCACGGCCACTGGCGCCGGGCAGAGGCGCAGCTCACCGACTTGCAGCAGGACTGGCAAAGGGCCCAGGGGCCGCTGCATATGGTGATGGAGCACGCGGAAATCGACAAGGCCGCGTCGCTGTTGCAGCGCTGCCTGGTGGCCTGCGGGCAAAAAGACGCCGCGGCGCTGCGCGCCGCGGCGGTGGAATTGTCCATGCAACTGGGACACATTGCCGACATGGAACGGCTGAGCATGGAGAATATATTATAATGTGCGCCTTACTTCTCCTCCAAAATCTTGCTCAGCTCCGCCATGAAGGTGTTGATGTCCTTGAACTGGCGGTAGACGGAGGCGAAGCGGACGTAGGCCACCTCGTCGGCGGTTTTCAGCTTTTCCATCACCTTTTCGCCGATAACGTCGGTGCTGACCTCCCGCTCCAGAGAGTTCTGGATCTCCTGCTCGATCTCCATGGCCATGCGCTCCATGTCCGCCACAGACACGGGCCGCTTCTCGCAGGAGCGCTGGATGCCCCGCAGCACCTTGTTGCGGTCAAAGCTCTGGCGGCTGCCGTCCTTCTTGATGACCACCATGGGCAGGCTCTCCACCGTCTCATAGGTGGTGAAGCGCTTCTCGCACTGGAGGCACTCCCGGCGGCGGCGGATGCTGGCGCCCTCGTCGGCGGGGCGGGAATCCACCACTTTGCTCTCTTTATAGCCACAATAGGGACATCTCATCTCTCTGTACCCTCCGTATTCCGCGGTGCGATCCCGCTTAGTTGACATAATTATAGCACATTCCGTCAAAATGTGGTAGTGTTTTTTTCACTTTTTACGCAAAATATGGCGGTTTTTACGCCACACCCTTTCGATGCTTCGTTCATAGGATGGTACAGGGCGGAGAAAACCACTCCTTACGGAGTATAAAACAGGCAGCGGCGTGGCAAAATGCCAATGACCTGAATGAACCAAGCGGGTACTTCTCATCGGCGGAGTGTGAAGGAAACAGTGGATACAAATGTGAAACGCGGCGAAATATACTACGCCGACCTGAGCCCGGTGGTGGGCAGCGAGCAGGGCGGAATCCGGCCTGTGCTGATCGTGCAGAACGACACCGGCAACCGCCACAGCCCCACCGTGATCGCGGCGGCCATCACCTCCCAGTTGGGCAAGGCCAAGCTGCCTACCCACATCTCCCTGAAGGCCCAGAGCTACGGGCTGCCCAAGGAGTCGGTGGTGCTGCTGGAGCAGATACGCACGCTGGATAAGCGGCGGCTGCGGGAGCGGATGGGCCAGGTGGACGGCGCCGTGATGGAAAAGGTGGACGCCGCCATCGCCGTCAGCTTCGGCCTGCGGCCACCTACGCTCATTTGAAAAAACCGGCGGGCCTTTGGGCCCGCCGGATCACTATCTGTTATTGCGGCAATGTGTCCATATACTCGCCAAACAGCAATCGCAGATAATCCTGCCGCGCATCAATGATTCTGGCAACGAACACAGTGTCATTTTCAATTCTGTACAGGGCGATATGTTTGCCGCACAGAAGCAGACGCAGCTCTGACTGGAATCCGGTAAGGGCCTCCACAGACGGTCCCTGTGCCGGGAACCGCTCCAGCGTGCGCAGCTCCTTCAAGATGGCGGCGACGATTCTCCCTGCGGCAGCCGGATTTTTCAGCTCCAGGGCGATATATTGTTTGATTTGCGCCAAATCTCTGGATGCCTCCGGGGAGAGAAACACCTTACTCATGGGCCGCTCCCAGCTGCGCCGACACCTGGTCCAGCGTCAGCCAGCCCTCCTGCTCGGCGGAATCCCAGCCCTTCTGGGCCTCGTCCAGCAGGCGGCGCATGGCTTTCGCCTTCATAAAGGCGGCATTTTCAGGAGAGGCCAGGAAGGGCAGGCCGTTATCATTCAGAGACTGCTGCAAAAAGATGTTGATGGCGTCGGTAAGTGTGAGGCCCTGGTTGGCATAGACAGCCTCCACCCGGCGCTTTATCTCCGGGTTGACACGCATCTGGAACGTGGCGGTTTTGGGGGCGGTAACGATGTTGATATTCTGCTCCATGTCCATCATCTCCTTAGGCTTATCATATCCCACCGGCCTCATTTTGTCAATACATTGTCATTACAAAAAATGGTACAAAGCCCCGGCAGGCGATCAGAACCGCAGCAGCAGTTCCCGCTCCACTACCTTGCCACCCCGGAGATAGAGCCGGGGCACACGCTTGCTGACGGCGCACAGCAGCTCATAGGGAATGGTGCCGGCGATGGACGCCAGGTTTTCCACCGGGTTCTCCGGGCCGAAAATCTGGATTTCATCCCCCACCTGGACATGGGGGGCGTCGGTGAGATCCACCATGCACATATCCATGCAGATGCGGCCCCGCTGGGGCACGGCACCGTCGGCGCTCATAAGGGTGCAGCGGCTGGAAAGGCTGCGGAAGAAGCCGTCGGCATAGCCGTAGGGCAGTACGCCCATGCGGGTGGTGCGCTCCGTGGTGAACATACGGCCATAGCTGATGTCGGTGCCGCTCTCGTAGGTCTTGATGGTGCTGACGGTGGTTTTCAGCCGCATAGCAGGGCGCAGGCCCAGCTCGGCAGCGCCGTCGCCGCAGCCGTACAGCAATATGCCGGGGCGCACCATATCCAGGGCCATTTCCGGGTAATGGACCACGGCGCCGGAGTTGGCGCAGTGGCGAATGGCGAAGGCGTGGCCCAGGCGCTGCTCCACGGCCCGGATGACCCGGCAGAACAGGTCGTACTGCGCACGGGTGTAGCGTTCACAGTCCTCCCCCGGCTCGTCAGACACGGCGAAGTGGGTGAAAATGCCCTCGGTCTCCAGGCCCGGCAGGGCGCAGTCCCGGCAGATGCTGTCCACGCCGGTGTCGAAATGGGGGCCCTGGCAGAGGTAGCCCAGGCGGGACATGCCGGTGTCCACCTTGATATGCACCTTCAGCGTGCCGCCCAGGCGGACGGCCTCGGCGCTGTACTCCACCGCCTTGGCCTGGCAGGTGACGGCCTGGGTGATGTGCAGTTCCATCAGTCGCCCCACCTGCTCCTTGGGGGTGTGGCCCAAAATCAGGATGGGCATGGTGATGCCGTTATTGCGCAGCTCCATAGCCTCGTCCATGGAGCTGACAGCCAGATAGTCAGCCCCTTTCTCCTGCAACACACGGCTGACCATCACGGAGCCGTGGCCGTAGGCGTCGGCCTTTACCGCGCCCAGGAACTTGACGTTTTGCCCCATGCGGCGGCGCAGCACGTCGTAATTGTGGGCGATGGCGTCCAAATCCACCTCGGCCCATGTTCTCTTTAGTGTCGATTCCATATTATTCCTCCGTTGGCTGGCTCACCGTGCAGGAAAACGCCAGCATTTGTACTGTCAAAAATGTCTGCCCGTCCCGGCTGCACTCGGCGTACCGGGGCACCAGGGTGTCGGCGTCGATCCAGACGGTGCAGACCACCTTGTCGCCGCTCTGCGCGGTGGTGTCCAGGGCAAGGCGATAGCAGGCCACGTCCCCCCATGTCTCCCGGCTCTCCTCCAGGAGATAGCCGCTGCCCAGGGCGTGGAGCAGGTAGGGCAGACAGTTGGCCGGGGCCACGTCCTCCAGCTCCCCCGCCGGGAGAGAGGTGCCGTCATAGGTGACGGTGAGGCCGTCGGGGGACACGGTGGCGGTGACGCCTTGTAGCTCCTCCGGGGCAAGCACCGCCGTGGTGGCGGTGTCACCGTCCAGAGTGCAGGAGAGGGTGTAGGTGCGGCTCTCGTCGCCTAAATGGCACACCACCTCCGCCTCCATCTCCGCCGTGGCCAGGCGGCTGTACTGCTCCTGGATGGATTGCGCCTGTGCGACGCCGCTGCCGCAGCCGGAAAGGCAACACAGCAGCAGGGGGATGATACTAATTAAATACAAACGCTTCATACTGCCTCCTTCTGGGGAGGCTGTTACTTCCCTTCCACCGCCCGGAAGGCCCCGCCGATGCGCAGCACCATATCCGAGGGCGTCATGGCCCGCTCCGTTTGCGCCGCCGCTGCCAGATCACCGGCAAGGCCGTGGAGATACACAGCGCAGCAGGCGGCTTCGAAGGGCGCCATACCCTGGCCCAGCAGGCTCACCACCATACCGGAGAGCACGTCGCCGCTGCCGCCCTTGGCCATGCCGCTGTTGCCGGTGGGGTTCACCGCCAGGCGGCCGTCGGGGGCGGCGATGACGGTACGATGGCCTTTCAGCACCAGCACGACGCCGTGGGCTTGGGCAAAGGCCGACGCGGAAGCCTCCCGTCCGCGGGACAAGTCCCCCACCCGGGCGAACTCCCCGGCATGGGGCGTCAGCACAGTGACGCGGCCCTTACGCTTGTCTAACACATCTATATGCCCCGCCAGGGCATTTATGCCATCAGCGTCCAGCACCAGGGGAAGTTCCGCGTCCAGCAGGCGGCGGGTCAGCTCGTCCGTCTCCCGGCCCCGGCCCAGGCCGCAGCCAATGAGGGCGGCGTCACATGTCGCCATGCGGCGGCGAATCTCCCCCTCGGCGGCAAGGGCCAGTTTGCCGTCCGCCGCAGGCAGTGGGAAGGGCATGGCCTCGTCGGACTTCACCGCCGCCACGGGCCAGATGGGCTCCGGCACTCCCAAAAACACCAGGCCCGACCCGGTGCGCACGGCGGCACGGGAGGCGAAAACCGGGGCGCCGGTATAGCCCACGCTGCCGCACAGGCACAGCACCTTGCCGAAGTCGCCCTTGTGGCCCTCCGGATCGCGGCGGGGCAGATGTTGTCTCACCCATGCCGCTGTCAGCTCCGTCATGGCGCTCCCCTCCCCCCTTTTCGCCTTCCACGTCATTATTTTATAGGCAACACCGCATAATTCGGCGAGAGCGAATCCCGAGAAAAATTTGGGTTCTGGTGAAGTCACTTTTTCGCAGGAATACTTTGTGTATTGCAAGAAAAAGTGACGAGACCAGGGCACAAATTTTCCGAGAGGCGCCGAAGACGGGTTGTGCGGTGCTGCCTATAGTATAACACCCCTGTCAATCGCAAAAAAGCCTTGCCATGGCGGAAAAAATATGGTATAAATAGTCTTCAGTGAAAAGCGATGAACGGGAAAATCCGCAGCGGCGGCCCCAGCAAGAGAGAGTCGGTCAGCGGCTGAAAGCCGGCTCATGGGGCTATGCGGTGTTCGCCCGGGAGCTGCCGTGAGGAAATGCACGGCCGGGTTTGCCTCCGTTATGGGGCCAAACGAGTGCGCGGCAACGCCGCGAATGTGGGTGGTACCACGGAGGTCAATGCCTTTCGTCCCATATTGGTGGGGGGAAAGGTGTTTTTTTATCCCATACACTACCTTTACAAATAAGGAGGAGCGATACATGAAAGAAAAGCTGGACGCCCTGCTGCGGGAGGGTCTTGCCAAAATCGAGGCCGCTTCCAGCGAGGCGGAATTGCAGGATGTGAAAGCCTTCCTGCTGGGCAAGCAGAGCCCCCTGACGGCGCTGATGAAGGAGCTGCCCAAGGTGGACGTGGCCCTGCGGCCGGAGATGGGCCGGATGGTCAATGAGGTGAAGACAAAGCTGACGGCACAGATGGATGAGCGCCGCAACGACCTGAAGATGAAGGCCAGCGAGGTGGCGGAGGACTTCGACATCACCGTGCCGGGCACCATGCCCCCCGGCGGCGGACTGCACCCCATCACCCAGATGTGCTACGACCTGAACGACGCCTTCCGGTCCATGGGCTTTGAGATTTTTGAGGAGCCGGAGATCACCAGCGAGCTCTACGGCTTCGACCGGCTGAATTTCCCGCCGGATCACCCCGCCCGGGAGAGCATGGACACCTATTGGCTGGCGGGCCACGACCAGGGCCACGGCGGCGACAGGCTGTGCCTGCGGCCCCACCTCACCGGCGGCAGCGTGCGGTATCTCCAGACCCACAAGCCCCCCTATCGCTTCGTGTACCCCGGCCGGGTGTACCGCAACGAAACTACCGACGCGCGCCACGAGCGGGCTTTCTTCCAGTATGAGGCCCTGGTGGTGGACAAGGACTTTACCTTCACCGCCGGCAAGGTGATGATCCGCAGCATCCTGTCCAAGGTGTTCGGGCGGGACGTACCCGTGCGGATGCGGGCGGGCTTCTTCCCCTTTGTGGAGCCGGGGTTTGAGATCGACATGGGCTGCCTGGTGTGCGGCGGCAAGGGGTGCAGCGTGTGCAAGCACGTGGGCTGGATCGAGATCATGCCCGGCGGCACCCCCCACCCCAACGTACTGCGCGCCGCGGGCCTGGATCCCGACGAGTACACCGGCTTCTACGTCAACATCGGTCTGGACCGGCTGGTGATGATGCGCTACGGTGTGGACGACATCCGCCTGTTCCACGGAGGCGACTTGCGCTTCCTGGAGCAGTTCCGATAAAAGGAGGGCTGACAACATGAAAGTTTCTATGCAATGGCTCCGGGACTACGTGGACCTGCCTGCGGATATGGACCTGACCCGGCTGAGCTACGACCTGACCATGTCCACCGTGGAGGTGGAGGGCGCGGAAGACCTGGGCAAATCCTTTGCCAACATGGTCATCGGCGTGGTGGAAAAAATCGAGCCCCATCCCAACGCCGACAAGCTGCGTATCTGCAAGACCGACATCGGCGGCGAGAGCAAGGACATCGTCTGCGGCGGCACCAACCTGTACGAGGGCATGAAGGTGGCGGTGGCCAAGCCCGGCGCCTTCTGCCGCTGGCACGGCGAGGGCGAGCCGGTGGAAATCAAGGAGGCCAAGCTGCGGGGCGTGCCCAGCTTTGGCATGATCTGCGCCTCCTCGGAAATCGGCCTTTTTGACCTGTTCCCCTTTACCGACGAGGGCACGGTGGTGGACCTGTCCGCCTTTGACGCCCCTGCCGGCACCCCCATTGCCGACGCCCTGGATCTGAACGACGTCATTCTGGAAATCGACAACAAGTCCATGACCAACCGGCCCGACCTGTGGGGCCACTACGGCATCGCCCGGGAGCTGGCAGTCCTGTACGAGCTGCCCCTGAAACCCTTTACCCCCTTTGACCGCGCCACCGTTACCGGCGAGGCGGTGACGGCGGTGGTGGAAGACGCGGAGCGCTGCCCCCGGTGCATGTGCGCCCAAATCGAGGGCCTGGGCGTAAAGCCCTCCCCCTTCTGGATGCAAAGCCGCATCTGGCGGGTGGGCATGCGGCCCATCAACGCCCTGGTGGACGTGACCAACTACGTGATGCTGGCCACCGGCCAGCCCTCCCACGCCTACGACTGCGACCGCATCCACGGCCCCATCACCGTCCGCCGGGCCAAGGACGGTGAAACGCTGACGCTGCTCAACGACAAGGCCCTGTCACTCACCTCTGACGACCTGGTGATCGCCGACGCCGAGGGCCCGGTGGGCCTGGCGGGCATCATGGGCGGCGCCAAGGACAGCATTCTGCCCTCCACCCACAGCATAAAGCTGGAGATCGCCAACTTTGCCGCCAAGGGCATCCGCCGCACGGCGCTGAAGTACGACAACCGCACCGAGGCCTCCTCCCGGTATGAGAAGGGCATCGACCCGGAGCGGTGCCAGCAGGCACTGGATCTGTCCATGCAGCTCTTCCGGGAGCTGTATCCCGACATGCAGGTGACGGCCCTGGTGGACATCTATCCCAAGGCCCTGGAGCCGGCGGAAATCGACGTGTCCCTCACCTGGCTGGAGCGGCGGCTGGGCAAGCGCATTCCCAACGAGGACATCCGCCGGAAGATGGAGCTGATGGGCTACACCATCACCTTCGACGGCGACAACATGCATGTGGTCTGCCCCACCTGGCGCTCCACCGGCGACGTGTCCATCAAGGCGGACATCATGGAGGAAGTGGCCCGGATGTACGGCTACGAGAACTTCGAGCCCACCCCCATCACCACCTCCTTTACCGGCGCCATCAACCAGTTGGAGGTGGACATTGACCGGAAGATTCGGGAATATCTGGCCTTCCGCTGCGGGATGCAGGAGATTTTCTCCTATCCCTGGATGGAGGAGCAGTACGTGAACGCCGTGCTGCAATCCACCGACGGCATCCTGACCCTGGCCACGCCCCCCTCCCCTGCCGAGCGGTTTGTCCGTTCCTCCTTGCTGCCCAACCTGTGCAAGGCGGTGGTGAAGAACGAGCGGTACTATACCGACTTCGCCATCTTCGAGGGCACCCAGATTTTCAAGGACGAGGGCTACACCAGCCCCTATGACCCCGCTGAAAAGCTGCCGCTGCAACGCAAAAACATCGCCGGCGCCTTCGCCTCCGCCGCCAAGGACGTAACCCCCCTGTTCCGCAAGGCCAAGGGCGTTATTGAGATGATGCCCCGCTACACCCACATGGAGGGCTTCACCCTGTGCCAGAAGGAGAAGCCGGTGTGGGCCGACAACGTGGTGTGGCTCAACATCTGCCTGGGCGACGACATCATTGGCAACCTGGCGCTGCTGAGCAAGAAGGCCTCCATGGGCTGCGGCATCAAGAACCTGAACGTGATGCTCTTCGAGCTGGACGTGGACGCGCTCAAGCCCTTCCGCTCCCGCACCAATACCTTCACCCACCTGCCCGAGTTCCCCATGACCGACTACGACATCTCCGTGCTGTGCGACGGCGCGGTGAAGTGCGTGGACATGGTGCAGACCATTATGGCCAGCCACAACCCGCTGCTGCGGGGCGTGGCCTTCGTGGACGAATACCGGGGCAAGCAGATTCCCGCCGGGAAGAAATCGGTGACGCTGCGGCTCACCATCGGCTCCGGCGAAAAGACCCTGACCTCCGAGGAGATCGAGCAGTGCGCCGCTGCCGCCATTAAAAAGCTGGTGAAGCGGTTTGAGGTGGAGCTGCGCAGCCGGTAAAATGGTGGATTTGCAAAAAGTTTAGTCTTTACAGCCGCATCTTTTTGGCGTATACTGTAAAACATATAGGAGGGGTGGTGCTGTAATGGACGATTTTACCCGTAAGTTCAACGTGGCGGAAGACCGGGACGAGCAGGTGCGCCATGTGCTTTCCAATGTGTACGACGCCCTGCGTGAAAAGGGCTACGACCCCGTGAACCAGATTGTGGGCTACATCCTGTCGGAGGACCCCACCTATATTACCAACCACAACGGCGCCCGCTCCCTGATCTGCAAAATCGACCGGGATGAGCTGTTGCAGGTGCTGGTGAAGCACTATCTGGACATCTGACACCCTTATTATGCGGACTGCGTAAAGCAGTCCGCATTTTTTCTGTCCCCGCTTCGTCATTGTTCCGCAAGCGGCAAAAGCTCTGGTGATATTGGCGATATGTCACCATGTGCCGGCATAGGATATCGTCACTATGCCCCTTGACTTTACGGGACATTTGCGCTATAAGTGTATTAACGCAATTAATACAGTTTTATGGCCCGGAGACGGGAACGCTTTTCGCTGCTGATGCGTCTAATCTGTCAGCGAAACGCAAATTGAGAAAAGAGGTAACGCGACATGAAAAAAACAGCACTTCTCCTGGTGTTGGCCCTGTGCCTGGGCATGCTGGCGGGCTGCGGCGGTAGCAGCGCCGGTGAGGCGTCGGTGCAGAGCGTCAGCATGATCTGCGGCATGGGCTCTGTGGGCCTGGCCGAGCGGTTTGCCGGCGTGGTGACCGCCCAGGGCGAGACGGAGATCAAGGCCGACAGCAACACCAAGGTGGCCTCCGTGAACGTCAGCGTGGGGGAGGAAGTGGCAGAGGGTCAGCCCCTGTTCACCTACGACACCGCCCAGACCAGCATGGATCTGGAGCGGGCGCGGCTGGATCTGGAGCGGATGAAGAACGCTCTGGCCGACAAGGAGAAGGAGAAAGCCAGCTACGAGGAGACCGCCAAGGAGCTGTCCGGCGAGGAGCTGAAAGACTATCAGCTGTTGATCCGGGAGGCCAATGCCGACATCGTGGAGAAGAAGTACAACATCTCCTCCAAAAACATGGAGATCGAGCGCCTGGCGGCGGCGCTGAAAAACGTCACCGTCAACTCCCCCGTGTCCGGCGTGGTAAAGGCCATCAACGAAAACGGCTCTTACGACGAGATGGGCAATCCCAAGCCCTTTATGACCATTGTGGAAACCGGCGGCTACCGGGTGAAGGGCTACGTCAATGAGAACAACGCCTCCGCCCTGCAAATGGGCATGGAGGTGCTGCTGCGCAGCCGTGTCAGCGACGCGGTGTGGCACGGCACCATCAACGAGGTGGATTGGAACAACCCCGCCCAGGGCAACAGCAACTATTACGGCGGCAGTGACGACACCACCCAGTCCAGCAAATACCCCTTCTATGTCACGCTGAATGACAGCGAGGGCTTGCTGCTGGGCCAGCACGTGTTCATTGAGCCGGATTACGGCCAGGACGCCCAGGCGGACGCCAACACCATACATATGCCCTCCTGGTACATCGTGGACGCGGACAGCAACCCCTTTGTGTGGGCCCAGGACAGTCGTGGCCGGCTGGAAAAACGCAGCGTGACCCTGGGCGACTATGATGAGCTGATGGACACCTACGTGGTGGAAAAGGGCCTGACCCCCGACGACTACATCGCCTTCCCCGACGAGAGCCTTACTGCCGGCATGACCTGCGTCACCTATGACGAGGGCAACTTCGGCGGCGACATGGCGGGCTTTGACGAGGGCATGATGGACGGCGGCATGATGACGGACGACGGCATGATGGGCGACGCGGCCATGGAGGATGGCGCCTTCTACGGCGAAGGCGAGGTGCCGATGGACGGCGCTGAGGTCATGCCCGAGGAGGCCATGGCAGGAGGCGACAACACATGATCCTGGAAATGCATGACATCTGCAAGGATTACCCCATGGGCAAAACGGTGACCCGCGTGCTGAAAAACGTGGATCTCACCGTCAATGAGGGGGACTACCTTGCCATCATGGGCCCCTCCGGCAGCGGCAAGACCACCTTGATGAACATTATCGGCTGCCTGGACGTGCCCACCAGCGGCAGCTACTCCCTGGGCGGCCGGGACATCACCGCCTGCTCTGCCAAGGAGCTGGCCACGGTGCGGAACAAGGAGATCGGCTTTGTGTTTCAGAGCTTTCACCTGCTGCCCAAGCTGACGGCCCTGGAGAACGTGGCCCTGCCCCTGCTGTACGGCGGCATGAAGAAGGCCCCGCGGCTGGAACTGGCGCGGCAGGCATTGGAGACGGTGGGCCTTGCTGACCGCATCGACCACCGGCCCGATCAGCTCTCCGGCGGTCAGTGCCAGCGGGTGGCCATCGCCAGAGCCATCGTAGGAAAGCCCAAGCTGCTGCTGGCCGACGAGCCCACCGGCGCATTGGACAGCGCCAGCGGTGCCCAGGTGATGGAGCTGTTTCAGCAGCTCCATGAGGATAGCGGCGCCACCATCATTATGATTACCCATGACGCAGGCATCGCCCGCCATGCCCAGATGACCCGTACCATCCGGGACGGCATCCTCTCGGGAGGTGTGGAAGTATGAGCAAAACGCTGAAAAAAGTGATTTTGGGCGTGGTGATCGCCGCGGCGGTCATCGGCGCCGTGTGGGGCATCCTGACAGTGCTGCGCACTGCCCGCCGCAAGCCGGTGAATGTGTATCCGGTGGAGAGCTTTATGACCACCAACGAGTGGGGCAACAGCTCCCAAAGCAGCGGCACTGTCACCACCGATAAGCTGCAAAAGATTTATCTGTCCGAAAGCCAGACCGTGACACAGGTGTACGTCACCGAAGGCCAGACGGTGCGAAAGGGCGACAAGCTGCTGAGCTACGACACCACCCTCACCAGCCTGGAGCTGGAGCGGGCACGGATCGACCTGGAGCGCCAGCAGAACAACGTGACCTATTTGAAAGCGGTTTACGACGCGCTGGATATCCGCAAGGACAACGAATATTGGGAGAAGGAAAAAGAGAAGCTGCAGGTGCAGCTGGAGGCTGCCGAGACCGCTGCCAGAGAGGCGGCAGGTCTGGACGGCGCCCGGCCCCTGCCCAGCGTCGGCAACATCGCCACCCAGGACGGTACCCTGGCCAACCCCTTCTTTATCGCCGAGGCGGATTTCACGCCGGAATATCTGTCCCAGCTGCGCACGTCCCTCCCCGGCCAGGATATTTACGTGGTCACCTATCGCCACAGCGATACCGACGGGGATAGCTGCGTGCAGGGCGCCGTGCTGCACAAGGACAGCGACGCCATCACCTTCTTCACCCCGGACTACGTGATTCCCACCGCCGCGGACGCCGCGCCGGATGCGGACACGGAGGTGGCCCGGCTGCGGCATGAGATCGCCAAGATTCAGCTGAAGCTGGATTATTACGATTTGCCGGAGAACCATGACGAGCTTCTCAAGCGCAAAGTGGCGCTGCAACAGCAGATCGACCAGGCACAGGTGGAGCTGAAAATCGCCCAGATCGATTTCCAGAAAAAGAACAGCGAGGTGGCAGACGCCTCGGTGTACAGCGAGATGGACGGCGTGGTGAAGGCGGTGCGTGACCCCAAGGAGGCCTACCAAAACGGCGAGGCCGTGGTAGAGGTGTCCGGCGGCGGCGGTTATTACGTCAGCGGTGTCATCAGCGAGCTGGAACTGGGCAACGTGCAGATCGGCGACACGGTGCAGATCAGCTCCTGGATGACCGGCGTAAGCTGCGAGGGCACTATTGTGTCTGTGGAGGACTACCCCGCCAGCCAATCCGGCTGGAGCAACGGCAACCAGAACGTGTCCTATTATCCCTTCAAGGCCTTTGTGTCCGAGGACGCCAATTTGCAGCCCAACGACTACGTGGACATCTCCTACCGCAGCGTCAGCAACAAGAATGCCTGGTATCTGGAGAGCATGTTCATCCGGGTGGACAACGGCAAGAGTTACGTGTACGTCCGGGGCGATAACGGCCTGCTGGAAAAGCGGGACGTGGTCACCGGTGCTGATCTGTGGGGCAGCTATACGGAGATCCGCGGCGGCCTCACACGGGAGGACTACATTGCCTTCCCCTACGGCCAGGACGTGACCGACGGGGCCAAGACCCAGGAAGCCACTCCCGACCAGCTCTATAACTATTAAGGAGGCGACAACATGCTGGAAAATGTATCTCTGGCCCTCCAGGGCGTGTGGAGCCACAAGCTCCGTTCCTTCCTGACCATGCTGGGCATTATCATCGGCATTGCCGCCATCATCACCATCGTGTCCACCATCAAGGGCACCAACGAGCAGATCAAGCAGAACCTCATCGGCCAGGGCACCAACGTGGTGACCGTGCAGCTGACCCAGGACGGCTACGAACTGGATCTGAGCTGGTCCGAGCCGCCCCAGGGCGTGACGCCCCTCACCGAGGAGCGCCGCGCCGAACTGGCCAAGCTGGAGGGCGTGGAGGACGTGTCGCTGTATCATCAGCGCCAGTGGAGCGACAACGTGTACTACGGCAACACCAATTTCTCCGGCTCCGTCTACGGCGTGGACAGCCACTATTTCTCCGTGAATGACTATACCGTCAACTACGGCCGGGGCTTCATCGATTCCGATTTCACCCAGCACCGCAAGGTGGCGCTGGTAGACAGCAGCACCGCCCGCAGCCTGTTCACCGGCGAGAACCCGGTGGGCCGCACCATTGAGATGCAGGGCGAGCCCTTCACCGTGGTGGGCGTAGTGTCCAAGAACGGCGGCAGCGGCCCGGTGATCAACTCCTTGCAGGACTACTGGATGTATGCCGGCAACGGCTCCAGCAGCATTTTCATACCCGCCGACGCATGGAGCATCCTCTACCGCTACGATGAGCCCCAGAAGGTGGCCGTCCGGGCCAAAAACACCGACGCCATGACCTACGCCGGCGACAACGTGGCCAAGGCCATCAACGAGACCAACGTCACCTCCGACAAGGTGAAGTACCAGGCCGACGACCTGTTGAAACAGGCCTCCGACCTGCAAAACCTCACCTCCAGCGCCAACAGCCAGCTCATCTGGATCGCCGCCATCTCCCTGGTGGTGGGCGGCATCGGCGTGATGAACATCATGTTGGTGTCGGTGACGGAGCGCACAAGGGAAATCGGCCTGAAAATCGCCATCGGCGCCCAGCAGAGCCGCATCCGCTGGCAGTTCCTGACGGAGGCGGCGGTGCTGACCTCCCTGGGCGGCCTGTTGGGCGTGGGCTGCGGCATCGGCCTTGCGTATATGCTCTCTCACGTCATGGGTACACCGGTGGCCATCTCCGGCAGCGCGTGCCTCATTGCGGTGGTGTTCTCCATGGTCATCGGCATCGTGTTCGGCCTGGCCCCCGCTGTGAAGGCCAGCAAGCTGAACCCCATCGAGGCCCTGCGCCACGAATAATTCTACACACCCCCTTTGAGAATGAGAAAACACCCTGCGTGAGCAGGGTGTTTTCCATTTATTTCCGGCCTTTGGCGGTTTGACATCTTCCCTATTCTATGGTAAACTGTCAGTATCTGTGAATATGTGTAAACGGAGGAATCAACATGGCTGATGAGAAGAAGACCGAAGGTCTGGTATATAAGGGACATCCCCTGCGCCGCATCGACAATCTGATTTATTACGGCTCCATGGCCGACAAGTACATCGTGATGTTCCAGATCCTGGACACCAGGAAGGAGCAGGACATGGATGTGGCCACCAAGGTCAGCGTGCAGCTACAGCTCACCGACCCGGATCTGAAATCCCGTGACCGGGTGGTGAAGAAGTCGGAGAAGGACAGTCTGTACGCCGCTATGGACGTGGGTGCCATCTGGCTGGAGCGCGCCCTGGCCGGCAAGCTGTAAGCTATGAAGCGGAAAGTGACAGTACTGCTGGCGGCGCTGGTGGTTTTGTTGTCCGGCGTGGTGATGCTGACGGCCAAGGTGCTGCCTCAGGAACCGACTGACCCCTCTGTGGCGGTGGCGGCCTATTCCGCCGCGCCGCTGGGCAGCGTCGCCGCCGTGTCCCTCGATGAGCTGCCCGCCGTACGCACGGAGGTCAAGGAGCTGGCCCGGGACGCCCATGACATCGCCGTGACCGTCCGGGACGACGCCTTGGCAGAGGAAGCGGAGCGCATTGCCGAGGAGCAGCGCATCGCCGCCGAGAAGGCCGCGGCAGAGGCCGCCCGGAAGGCAGCCGAAGAAGCTGCCAAAAAGGCCGCCGAGGAGGCCGCCAAAAAGGCGGAGGCCGTCTTTGGCAGCAGCACCACGTCTGTGAAAGCGCTGGGTCTGGTGTCCGGCTCTGACGTGCGGATGCGCGCCGCCGCCGATGGCAGCAGCACCATTATCACCACCCTGGGCAAGGGGACGGCGGTGGCCATTACCGGCATGGAAAACGGCTGGTATCAGGTGAAATACGACGGCAAGAGCGGCTATATGTCCACCCAGTTCGTGGAGGCCAAAAGCTCCGCCAGCGGCCTGAGTGCCAACGGCAAGGTGACCGGCGACAGTGTCAACGTGCGCAACGCCGCGGGTACCGGCGGCAGCGTAGTCGTCTCTCTCGCCAGCGGAACAGGCGTCACCGTCACTGGCTTTGAAAAGGGCTGGTACGCCGTCACCGCAGGCGGCAATTCCGGCTACGTGTCCGGCGACTATCTGGCGCTGGTCAGCAAGGCCGTCACGGCTGCCCAGCAGACCACCGCACAGCAGACGGAGACCCTCGTCATCACAGCCACCGGCACCGGGGCGGAGATCGCCGCCAAGGCGCTGGAATACGTGGGGTATCCCTACAAGTACGGCGGCGAGGGCCCCGATGCCTTCGATTGCTCCGGCCTCACCAAGTACGTCTACGGGCTATACGGCGTGACGCTGTACCACGGCTCTATTAAACAGGGTCAAACGGGCATCGCGGTGGACAAGTCCGACCTGCAACCAGGCGACCTTGTGCTGTTCTACGGCAGTGGCAGCGAGGCCGGCGTAAAAGATGCCCACGTGGGCATCTACATCGGAGACGATCAGTTCGTACACGCCTCCACCTATGGCGTTGGCGTTATCGTTTCCTCGCTGAACACCAACACCTACATCAAGCGTTACTCCGGCGCACGGCGCATCATTTACTAATGCCTATGGAAATCCCCTCGCCTCCCGGCGAGGGGATTCTTTTATTCTGTTTTTTCGCTTTCGGAAACGGAATTTTCCGTTTCGGCGGCGGCTGCTTTCTCGCTTTCGGCGGCAGCCTGGGCCGCTTTTCGGTTGACGTAGAGTTCGCTCCTATCGTGAGGATGGAGCTTCAGATGGTACAGCAGCATAAAGGCCGACACCAGGATCATCACCGCGCTCAGCGCCTGGCTGACCCGGATGGGCTGGCCGAAAAGCTGCCAGCCGAAAAGATAGAGGCTGTCGGTGCGCAGGCCCTCGATCCAGACCCGGCCCAGGCCGTACCACAGGAAGTAAAACCAGGTGTTCTGGCCGTCGAAACGGCGGCGCTTGGACACCACCGCCAGCAGCAGGATAAGACCCACCACGTTCCAAAGGCTCTCATAGAGGAACGTGGGATGGACGCACACCGCCTCGCCGGAGGTGGTGATCAGCTCCATGCGCCAGGGCAAGGTGGTCTCGGCGCCGAAGGCCTCCCGGTTCATGAAGTTGCCCCAGCGACCCACCGCCTGGCCGATAAGCAAGCCGGTCACCACCACGTCCATCATGGCGAAGAAGGGATAGCCCTTCCGGCGGGCGATGACCAAAATGGTGATGACCGCGGCGATGACGCCGCCGTAGATGGCCAGGCCGCCGTCCCAGATGGCAACCATCTCGCCCCAGTTGAGGCTGCCGTCGCCGTTGCGGTAGAGATCCAGGTAAAAGATGACGTAATAGATACGGGCGCCGATGACGCCCAGGGGCAGGCCCCACAGCACCGTATCCAGCAGATCGTCCTCAGTGATGCCGTATTTTTCCTTCTGCTTCATACACACCACCACCGCCACCAGGGCGCCCAGGGCGATGAGGATGCCGTACCAGTAGATGCCGTGGCCCACGTTCAGCGCCTTGGCGGAGGCGGTAAACGCCCAATCTCCCAGCAGGCCGGGGAAACGAATGGGGCTGTCTGTCATAATGCGCATAGATTAACCTTCCTTCGCGGTGATAATGGACATAGCCAGCTTTTCCCGGGTCAGATTGTCACCCAGGAAGCGGAGGATGTCCCCAGTGGTGATGCTGTCGTAGATTTCGGGGAAACGGTTGGGGTCGAAGCTGTGGAAGCAGCCCTCCACGAAACCGATGGCGATGCTCTCGAAGCTGTTGAGGCTGCGGATGGTGTCCCCCAGGTTGGCGTTGCGGACCCGGAGGTAGTAACCCTCGTCCAGGCCCTCCCGCTGCAACCGCGCCACCTCCTCCAGCACGGCTTCTGCCACCGCGTGGGGGTCGGCGCTGTCGCCGCCGAAGGTGAGATAGGCCGCGCCGGGGAGGGCGTCGTAGTCGTAGCCGAAGGTACCGTTGATGAGGCCCTGGGCGTACAGCCGGGCATACAGGGGGCTGGACTCCCCCAGCAGAATGTCGCAGGCCAGGTCGCCTACGATGTTCTGCCGGTACCGCTCCTCGCCGGTGCCCAGGGGCGGGCACTTGCAGCCCGCCAGGAAATTGGTCATGGACACCTCCATGGCGATGGCGGTCTCCTTCTGGGCGGGCAACAAATCCTCCTCCGGGCCGTAGTCCCGGGGGATGGGCTTGCCCTTTTCGCTGCCCAGAACTTCGTTGGCCAGGGCCAGCACCTCTTCGCCGTCCACGTCGCCCACCACCACCAGGCACATATTGGCAGGGGTGTAGAACGCTTTATGGCAGCGGTAGAGGGTTTTGGCGGTGATTTTGCGGATGCTGTCCACGCTGCCGGCCACCGGGGTTTTGGCAGGACTGTTGTGGTACAGGCACTGCATCAGATTGTGGTAGACCTGCCACTCCGGGTTATCCTCGATCATGCGGATCTCCTGGGAAATGATGCCCTGCTCCTTTGCCACGCTCTCGTCGGTAAAGTAAGGCACCGACACAAAGGACAGCAGCAGCCGCAGGTTGTCCGTAAAATGGTGGGTGCAGTCGAAATAGTAGCAGGTCATATCGTTGGCGGTGAAGGCGTTGGGCTCGGCGCCGTTCTTCGCCAGCTCCTGGAGGGCGTTGCCGTCCTCGGTATCGAACATTTTATGCTCCAGATAGTGTGCGATGCCGGCGGGGGTGTCCACCCACCTGCCCCGGGAGAAAAAGCGCATGTCCATGCCGCCGTACCGGGTGGCGAACATGGCGTATTTGCGGTGGTAGTCCTTTTTCTCCACGAGGATGACGGGGAGACCGTTGGGCAGCGTCTCCCGGCGCACCCGCTCGCCGATGCGGGGATAATCGGTCAGCATGGGGTCTCCTCCTTCCCTTTCAGGAAATAGACGGTGTCCAAATGGGCTGCCTGTGCCGCCGCCATGATGCGCTCCCGGGTGACGGATTGCAGGGCGGCGAGCAGCTCCTCCGGCGTCTCGTCCAGGCCCAGGGCGTTCTGGCCCAGGCAGTAGTTTTCCATAGCGCCCTGGGAGTCGCCCAGCGCCGTCAGGGCGGAGTCCATAGCGGCCCGGGCGCTTTCCAGCTCCCAGGGCTCCCATTGGCCCTGGCGCACCAGGTCCAGCTGGTGGAGGATCTCCGCCAGGGCCCGGTCGTAGTCCTTGACCTCGATGCCGCTGGACACGGTCATGATCCGCTTGGAACGGGCAAAGCCGGAGGCGGCGTAGTAGCACAGGGAGAGCTGCTCCCGGACGGTCATAAACAGCTTTGCATTGCTGCTGCCGCCAAAGAGCAGGTTGGCCATAATCATGGCGGGGATGTCGTCGGTCTCGCAGCGCCAGCCCATGGACAGCTTGCCCTGGGTCACGTCCATCTCCTCCACCACATACCGGGGCTCCTCCGGGGCGCGGCGCAGCACGATGGGCTCTGGCCGGGCCACCCGGCCCCTGGGCAGAGACGCCAGGGCGGACAGCAGCGCCGTCTCCACCCGGCTTTCCTCGGCGCTGCCGCAGTAGAAGATCTCCACCGGGGCGGTGGTGAGCAGTTCCTGATAATGGCGGTACAGCTTCTGGTGGTTGATGCGGCTTACACTGCCCTCGTCGCCCAGCCGCAGCACACCGTAGGGCTCATCGGCGCACATCTCCTGCATCAAGCGCACCTCTGCCCAGTCCCGCTTGTCGTTTTTCAGCGACCGGATGGCGTCCAGCAGATTCTGCCGCTCGCTGTCCACATATGCCGGCATAAAGCGGCCGTTGCGGGTGACAGGATCCAGCAGCAGCTCGCCCAACAGCTCCGTCACCGGCTCCAGCAGCTTTTCCCGGCCGGGGGCAAAGGCGTCGTCGATGCACTGGGCCACGAAGCCCACGCACTGCCGCTCCCCCTTCTTGCGAACGGTATAGTCGATGGTGGCGCCGTAGAGGGCGTCCAGGGCGGCGCTGAGGCTCTCCATATCCGGGTGGCGCATGGTGCCCCGGCGCAGCACCGCCGGCACCAGAGCGTTGAACCCCGCCGTCTCCCGGCGCAGGTCGGTGATGAGCTGCACGCTGAGCAGGCACGTTTTGAACTTGCGCTGGTGCAGGTACGTGAGATACACGTCCTGCATAATCTCCTTGCGGGTAAAGCGCATGATACCCCTCCCTTTCGGGTGCATAATACACAATAAGAATATTATAAACCATTTTCTCCCGGATGAAAAGCACCAATTCCCCCGCAGTTGACAAATGGGAAAAACCATTTATAATCGTATCTGGATTTCCGGGCCCATGGCCCGGTACACGAGGTGAAATATGGAAAAAATCAAAGCGTTTCTGCGGCGGAAGAACATCGTGTTCTCCGCAAAGCGTTACTTTATCGACGCCATGAGTGCCATGGCGCAAGGGCTGTTCTGCACGCTGCTGGTGGGCACCATTCTCAACACCCTGGGTCAGCAGTTCCACATCGGGTTTTTGAACGCCGTCATCGTCACCCTGGGCAAGGGGGACGGCGCGGTGCACTACACCATCGGCGGCCTGTGCTCGGCCATGGTGGGCCCGGCCATGGCGGTGGCCATCGGCTGGGCGCTGCAAGCGCCGCCCATGGTGCTGTTCTCCCTCATCGGCGTGGGCTTTGCCACCAACTATATGGGCGGGGCCGGCGGACCGCTGGCGGTGTTCTTCGTGGCCATTATCGCCGCGGAGATCGGCAAGGCCGTCAGCAAGGAGACGAAAATCGACATTCTGGTGACCCCCATCGTCACCACCCTGGCGGGCATCGGCGTGGCGGCGCTGATCGCCGCCCCCATCGGCGCCGCTGCCGCCGCCGTGGGCCACTTCATCATGTGGGCCACGGAGCTGCAGCCCTTCTTCAGGGGCATTCTGGTGTCGGTGGTGGTGGGCGTGGCGCTGACGCTGCCTATTTCCTCTGCCGCCATCTGCACCGCCCTGGGCCTGACGGGCCTTGCCGGCGGCGCCGCCGTGGCGGGCTGCTGCGCCCAGATGGTGGGCTTCGCCGTCATGTCCTTCCGGGAAAACCGTTGGGGCGGACTGGTGGCCCAGGGCATCGGCACCAGCATGCTGCAAATGCCCAACATTGTGAAAAACGTGCGGGTGTGGATTCCCCCCACCCTCTGCGCCGCCATCACAGGCCCCATGGCCACGTGCCTGTTCCATCTGGAGATGAACGGCGCACCGGTGGCCAGCGGTATGGGCACCTGCGGCTTTGTGGGCCAAATCGGCGTCTACACCGGCTGGGTGGCCGACATGGCCAGCGGCGCCAAGGCCGCTATCACCGCCGCCGACTGGCTGGGGCTGGTGCTGATCTCCTTCGTGCTGCCTGCCGTGATTACGCCCCTCATCGCCCTCCCCCTGCGGAAGCTGGGCTGGATCAAGGACGGCGATCTGGATCTGAAGCTGTAATCTGTTTTCCACGCAAAAAAGACACCCCGAAGGAGGCACTCCGCAAGGAAGTGCCTCCTTCCGCTTCAAATGCAAGGTGATTGACTACGCCGGTCAACGATAGTATAATGACCGAAACAAATTCGGATTGACAGGGGGAGAAGGATCACATGAATGAAGTGAATCAAACACTCTATATCCCGCTGTATGGAAAATCAAAGGTGAGCCAACAGGGGATTATCCTGAACGATCCCTCAGCTGAGCGAATATGGAAAGAAGAAGCCTTCCCAATTCGAGGAAAGTCCAGGTCAAAATGGCTTGCTTACAATATGGCCATGAGAGCCCGTGTGTTCGACGACTGGACAGACAGTATGCTGCAGCGGAGCCGCGATGCGTTGGTACTTCATATTGGGTGTGGGCTTGACAGTAGGAATATGAGGGTAAAAACGACCTGTTCTGAATGGGTGGACTGCGATCTTCCGGATGTCATAGCGATTCGCAAGAAATATTTTCGGGAAAATGAAACGTACCATATGACAGCTTTGGATGCGTCCAGACCCGAACAGATCGGAATGCTCCCGGATCGTGATACGGCCGTCGTTGTCCTTGAGGGACTGAGCATGTATCTGACCAACAGCCAAGTACGGGGGTTATTGCAAGCCCTTGATAAAAAGTATGGGGAAATCCATATTCTGATGGATGTTTATACCGAATTCGGTGTAAAAGCATCGAAATATAAAAACCCTGTCAATGACGTGGGTGTTACTCAATTGTATGGGATAGATGCTATCGGGAGCATCATCGACGGACTTCGGATCAAATTTGTAAAAGAGCACAGCTTCACTCCCGCCGCGCTGGTCAAAGAGCTTACGCCAATCGAAAGATTGATTTTCAAGCTGCTATTTACAGGCAAGCTGTACCGAAAGATATATCGCTTGTACGAACTTAAGGCATAAATTCCAGTTTGTCTGGCAGGTCTTTTGATGTCCGAGATGGCAGGAGGCCGTATGTTGATATGAATGACTGGTTCACCGTTGAGAGAATCGACGCACAAACATTTGCCATAAGTGAATATCGGCATTGGGAGGAAACGCATTGCTATCTGCTTTGCGGGCAGGACAAGTCCGCTTTGATTGACACGGGTCTTGGGGTTTCAAACATACAATGCGTAGTGGATCGTCTGACAACACTGCCTGTTACTGTGCTGACAACGCATGTGCATTGGGATCACATAGGCGGGCACGGGCTTTTTGACCGCATTGCAGTACATGAGGCGGAAAAAGATTGGATCGACGGAGGTTTTCCTTTGCCGTTGCATGAAGTGAAGGAGCAGTTGACAAAACCGCCCTGTACGTTACCGGAGGAGTTCGATCTTGACTTATATCGGATCTTTCAGGGGAAACCGCAGATTCTATTCCATGATGGTGATTGTTTTGACTTGGGCGGACGAACAATCCGGGTGCTGCACACGCCGGGACATTCTCCCGGGCACTGTTGTTTTTACGAACAGGAGAGAAGGTATTTGTATTCCGGCGATTTGGTGTACAAAGGCTGTCTGGACGCCTTTTATCCCAGCACTGACCCGTTGCTTTTTTATCAGTCAGTAAAGCGCCTGATGGAACTGGAGGTCAGCCGCGTTTTTCCCGGCCATCATGACTTGGAGATTCCCGTTTCACTGATTGGTGAGATCAATGCGGATTTTTCCCAGCTTGAGCGGAACGGGCAACTGAAACAGGGAAACGGATTGTATGACTTCGGTGACGTTAAAATCCATATCTGAGAGACAACTTCCGGTTTGTCTGGCAGGCCTTTTGCTGTCCGCAGTTATAACGAGCATCGGATTTGCCCCACAGAATCCATATCAGGCAGATAAAACCGGCGTGACCGATGGTGGCCACGCCGGTTTGAGCCTGTCAAAAAACGGCATAGCCGTTTTTTGACAATGGGATTGCAGTCTACTGCGCGCGCGAATAGTACGCCTCCGGCGCACTATTCGCACACTTCGTAGCCTGAGAAGTGAAAAAAGTGACGCGCATGTCGTCACTTTTTTCGGATTTCAATGGTTCGCGCCAGCGGGCGCGAAATCTGCGCTGCTTTTTTGACAATCTGAACGCATCCGTGGGTCATTCCTCCCCGGATGCGTTCTCTTTTTGTTCGGAGGAGGCGGTTTTTCCCTCCGTTTTTTTCTTTTTGATATTCTCCTTCAGCTTTTCCCCCATCTCCCGCAGCACCCCCAGGGTCTGTCGGTCGTTGGGGAACAGCCACCGCAGCAGCGCCATGGCGATGGCCACCGTGGCCAGCTTCTCCGGCGACACCGGCAGCCACAGAAAGGCCAGGTACGCCCCGCCCACCGACACCATCCACGGGATGCCCCGCCAGGTGCCC
>JAFSMA010000051.1 GCA_017448145.1 Oscillospiraceae bacterium
GCCGTTGTCGGTGATGCGCAGATAGGTAAGGCCGCCCCGTTCCAGCTCCACCACCACGGCGGAGGCCCCGGCGTCGATGGCGTTTTCCAGCAGCTCTTTTGCCACGCTGGACGGGCGCTCCACCACCTCTCCGGCGGCGATAAGCTCGGCGGTATGACGGTCCAATTGTCGGATTTCAGGCATGGTGGCCCTCCTTTACGACAGTTTATTTTTCAGCTCGTACAGCAGGTTCAGCGCCTCGATGGGGCTCAACGTGTCCACCTGGCAGCGGCGCAGCCGGTCGATGGCCTCCGCCTCCGCCATGGCGGCGAGGGACACCTGGTCGCTGTCCTCCGCCACCGGCGGCTGGGGCTTGCCGGACTGGGCTTCCAGCTCCGTCAGGATGGCCCTGGCCCGGCGCACCACCTGGGCCGGCAGGCCCGCCAGCCGGGCCACCTCGATGCCGTAGCTGCGGTCGGCCCCGCCGGGGATGATCTTCCGCAGGAAGATGATGTCCTCGCCACGGGTGCGGACGGCGATGTTGTAATTCTTCACGCCGGGGAGGTCGCTCTCCAGGGCGGTGAGCTCATGGTAATGGGTGGCGAACAGCGTCTTGGCCCCCAGCTTGGCGGCGCAGTATTCCACCACCGCCCGGGCGATGGACATGCCGTCAAAGGTGGAGGTGCCCCGACCGATCTCGTCCAAAATCAGCAGGCTGCGGGAGGTGGCGGACTTCAAAATGTCGCTGACCTCCGTCATCTCCACCATGAAGGTGGACTGTCCGGCGGAGAGATCGTCGCTGGCGCCGATGCGGGTGAAGATCCGATCCACCACGCCGATGCGGGCGGAGCGGGCGGGGACAAAGGAGCCGATTTGGGCCATCAGGGTAATCAGCGCCACCTGCCGCATATAGGTGGACTTGCCCGCCATATTGGGGCCGGTGATGATGCTGATGCGGTTCTCATTCTCCCCCATATAGGTGTCGTTGGGCACGAACAGGGCCTTGTCCAGCACCTGTTCCACCACCGGGTGGCGGCCCTCCAGAATCTCGATGACGCCGCCGTCGTCCACCACGGGGCAGCAGTAGTGATGCTTCACCGCCACCGCCGCCAGGGAGCACAGCACGTCCACCTCCGCCACGGCGGCTGCCGCCGCCTGGATGCGCTGGGCCTGGGCGGCCACCTCCCGGCGCAGCTGGTCAAAGAGGGAGAATTCCAGCGCCGTCACCCGGTCGGAGGCGGAGAGGATGTCGTGCTCCAGATCCTTCAGCTCCTGGGTGATGTACCGCTCACCGTTCACCAGGGTCTGCTTGCGGATATAGGTGTCGGGCACCTGGTCACGGAAGGAGTTGGACACCTCGATGTAGTAGCCAAACACCTTGTTATAGCCGATTTTCAGCGTGCGGATGCCGGTGCGCTCCCGCTCGGCGGCCTCCATGTTCACAATAATGTCCTTGCCGCCGTGGAGGATGGTGCGCAGCCGGTCCACCTCCGGGTGGAAGCCGGTGCGGATGATCTCCCCCTCCCGGACGGAGAAGGGGGGCTCATCCACCAGCGTGGCGGCGATGCGGCTGCCGATGTCGGATAAATCGTCCAGCGCCTCGTCCAGCTCATGCAGGCGCCCCTTGGAAAAGGCGGCAAGCTGTTGCTTCACCTGGGGGAGCTGCTCGATGGCGGAGCGGAGGGACACCAGGTCCCGGCCCCCGGCGGTGCCGTAGACGATGCGGCCCATGAGCCGCTCCATATCGGCAATGCCGGACAGGGCCACCATCAATTCCTCCCGGGCGATGGTGCTGTCCACCAGGGCGGACACGGCGCCGCTGCGGCGGGCGATGGCGGCGCAGTTCAAAAGGGGCCGCTCCAGCCAGGACCGGAGCAGGCGGCCGCCCATGGCGGTTTTCGTCTTATCCAGCACCCACAGGAGGCTGCCTTTTTTCTCCTTGGCCCGCAGGGTCTCCGTCAATTCCAGATTCCGCCGGGCCGTCAAATCCAGCTCCATGAACTGGCCCTGCTCGTAGTATTCCAGATCGTCGATGTGGCTCAAATCCGTTTTCTGGGTGTCGTGGAGGTAGCCTAAAAGGGCCCCCACCGCCGGCAGCAGGGCCGGGTTATGGCGGGGAAGACGCTCCACGGCCTCGTCGCCGAACTGCTGCCGGGCCAGCCTTTCGCACCCCTCGGTGCGGAAGGACGCGGCGCTCAGCTTTTCCCGGTGGCAGGAGAGTTTATCCCCCAAAAGGGCGGTCAAGTCCTCATTTTCATAGGCACTTTCGTTCATCACCGCCTCGGCGGGGGAGAAGCGGCCCAGCTCGTTGCACAGGTGGGAGAGGCACTCCGGGCCGGAAAAGGCGGCGGCGTGGGCCTTGCCGGTGGAGATGTCGCAGACGCACAGCGCGGCGTTCTCCCCGTCCAGAAACACCCCGGCGCAGAAGTTGCTGCGGCTGGCCTCCAGGCTGGCGCTGTCGATGACGGTGCCGGGGGTGACCACACGGATGATGTCCCGCTGCACCAGGCCCTTGGCCTGGGCCGGATCCTCGGTCTGCTCGCAGATGGCCACCTTGTAGCCCTTGGCGATGAGCCGGGCGATGTAGCTCTCGGCGGCGTGGTAGGGGATGCCGCACATGGGGATGCGCTCCTCCGCCGTCTTGGTCTTGTCCTTGTCACGGGAGGTGAGGGTCAGCTCCAGCTCCTGGGAGGCGGTGCGGGCATCGTTGCCGAACATCTCGTAGAAATCGCCCAGGCGGAAAAAGAGAATGGAATCCGGGTTGTCGGCCTTGATTTCCAGATATTGGCGCATCATGGGGGTCAGCTCAGCCATGGGGATGCTCCTTTCAAAATGAGTGGCGGGGATGTATTGCGTCGTTCGCGTTTTTCCACTTTACAGTAGAATTTCCCAGCGCAGCGATTTGCGCGGGAGTTTTTGTCCCGGGGAAGTCGAAAAAGCGCAGCCATACTTTGTGGATGGCAAGATTTTGAGACAAAGCCGGGGCGGAAAAGAAGCGCAAAGCGTCAGTCTACTAATTCACCAAACAGTGCCCAAGTGTTGCTATCAGTAATTCTAATATTGTGATAGTCGCCCAGGGCGGCACTGTCGCCGGTGAGGTGTACCAGGCGGCCGCCGGCAGTGCGGGCGCTGAGGGGCCAGCGGCTGTCGCCGGTCTCGCCGTCCACCAGGCAGCGGAGGGTCTGGCCCACGTAGCGGCGATGGATGGTCTCGGAGATGGCGTTCTGGGCGTCGCACAGGCGGTCAAACCACTTTTGCTTTTCACTGCGGGGCACCGGGTCCTCCATACGGGCGGCGGGGGTGCCGGGCCGGGGGGAGAAAATGAAGGTAAAGAGGGCGTCGAACTGCACCTCCTCCACCAGCTGCACCGTCTCCATGGCCTCGGCCTCCGTCTCGCCGGGGAAGCCGATGATCACGTCGCTGGTCAGCACCAGGTCGGGCATGACGGCGCGGGCGTAGGTGATAAGCTCCAGATATTGGGCCCGGTCATAGGGCCGGTTCATGGCCCGCAGCACCCGGTCGCTGCCGGACTGTACCGGCAGATGGAGCTGGGGGGCCACATGGCGGCAGCGGGCCATGGTGTCGAACAGCTTATGGGTGGCGTCCTTGGGCTGGGAGGACATGAAGCGGATGAGATAGTCGCCGGGGATCTCATCAATGGCGGCAAGCAGGTCGGCAAAGTCCCATTTCTCCGGCAGATCCTTGCCGTAGGAGTTGACGTTCTGGCCCAGGAGGGTGATCTCCTTATACCCCTCGGCGGCCAGCTGCCCCACCTCGGAGAGAATGGCCTCCGGGTCGCGGCTCCGCTCCCGGCCCCGGACGTAGGGCACGATGCAGTAGGAGCAGAAGTTGTTGCAGCCGTACATGATGGACACCCAGGCACGGGTGCGGCCCTCCCGCACCACCGGCATACCCTCGGCGATGGCGCCGTGCTCGTCCTCGATGGAGAACACCCGGCCGCTGCGGGAATAGACCTGATATAAAAGCTCCGGGAAGCGCCACAGCGCCTGGGGGCCGAACACCAGGTCCACGTGGCGGTAGGACCGGCGCACCCGGTCGGCCACCTCCTTGCGCTGGGCCATGCAGCCGCACAGGCAGATGATCTGCCGGGGGTTGGCCTTCTTGGTGTGGGTCAACGTGCCCAGGGTGCCGAAAACACGCTGCTCGGCGTGGTCGCGGATGGCGCAGGTGTTCAGCACCACGATGTCGGCCTGATAGGCGTCGTCGGTAAAGGTGCAGCCCATGGCCGCCAGCATGCCCATGATGTTCTGGCTGTCGGCCACGTTCTGCTGGCAGCCGTAGGTGTCCACCAGGGCCTTGGGCTGCTGGCCCCGCTGGTGATGGATGGCTTTTATTTTCGCGGTGAAATCCTGCTGCCGCGCCATGTCGGCGGCGCTCACCAATACGTTTTCTCGTTCCAAAGGGTACCTCCCGGGGCGCCAAAGATGCTATGACGCCATTTTTTACTATGAACTGATTGATTATAGCACAAATCGGCCCCGGCGTAAAGATTTTTCCCCGGTAAGGAACGGTTGCAAATTCCCCCGCCGTGCAGTATGATAGTGGCACTATGGATAAAAAAGGAGCGGGACATATGTGGTGGATGATGGCGGTGCTGGCGGCGCTGATCGGCGCGGACCAGGCCCTGAAATACTGGACGGTGGCCCACTTGGGCCTGGGGCAGAGCGCGCCGCTGCTGCCGGGGGTGGTGCAGCTGACCCGGCTGCACAATTACGGCGCCGCCTGGAGCAGTCTCTCCGGGCGCACCGCGGTGCTGCTGGTGGTCACCACGGCGCTGATGGCGGCGGTGGCCTGGCTGCTGCTGCGGCGCATCGTCCGCCACCCCCTGGGGGTGTGTGCCTGCCTGCTGGTGCTGGGCGGCGGCCTTGGCAACTATATCGA
>JAFSMA010000052.1 GCA_017448145.1 Oscillospiraceae bacterium
AGCTTGTGGTGCTGACCGGTCTTTCCGGCAGCGGCAAATCCTCACTTGCCTTTGACACCATATACGCCGAGGGGCAGAGGCGCTATGTGGAGTCCCTGTCCTCCTACGCGAGGCAGTTTCTGGGCCAGATGGACAAGCCGGACGTGGACTACATCGAGGGCCTGTCCCCCGCCATCTCCATCGACCAGAAGACCACCAGCAAGAACCCCCGCTCCACCGTGGGCACCGTCACGGAGATCTACGACTATATGCGTCTTCTCTGGGCCAGGGTGGGCGTGCCCCACTGCCCCAGGTGCGGCAAGGAGATCCGCCAGCAGACCATCGACCAGATCATCGACCAGATCATGGCCCTGGGAGACGGCACCCGCCTGCAGATCATGGCCCCCGTCATCCGTGGCCGCAAGGGCGAGCACGCCAAGGTGCTGGAAAACGCCCGCCGCTCCGGCTACGTCCGGGTCCGGGTGGACGGCAACCTCTACGATTTGAGCGAAGAGATTCCCATGGAGAAGAACGTGAAGCACACCGTGGAGGTGGTGGTGGACCGTCTCATTCTCCGCGCCGACATCCAGCAACGCCTTACCGACAGCGTGGAGACGGCCTCGACCCTCTCCGGCGGTCTTGTCACCGTCAATCTGGTGCAGCAGGGGGAGGATATCCACTTCTCCCAGAACTACGCCTGTGACGACTGCGGCATCTCCATTGAGGAGCTGGCCCCCCGGATGTTCTCCTTCAACAACCCCTTCGGCGCCTGCCCCACCTGCACGGGCCTTGGTATGCAGCTCAAGGCCGATCCCGCCCTCATCGTCCCCGACGAGAGCCTTTCCATTCTGGACGGCGCCATTGCCGCCAGCGGCTGGCAGTCCATCCGCTCCGACGGCATCAGCCGTATGTATTTCGACGCCCTGGCCAGGAAATACGCCTTCTCCCTGTCCACCCCCTGGGAACGGCTGTCCGACCGGGTGAAGGACGTGATTCTCTACGGCACCGGCGGCGAAAAGCTGACGCTGGAATACGACCAGCCCCGGGGCAAGGGCGTGCTGCACCAGGCCTTTGAGGGCATCGTCCACAATCTGGAGCGTCGCTACCGGGAGACCCAGTCCGACGCCAGCAAGCGGGAGATCGAGGAATTTATGGCCGAGTGCCCCTGCCCTGCCTGTCAGGGCCGCCGCTTAAAGCCGGAGGCCCTGTCTGTCACCGTGGGCGGCAAGAGCATCCACGACGCTACCACCCTCAGCGTCACCGACGAGGTGGCGTTCTTCAACGACCTGACCCTCACCGGCAATCAGGAGCTGATCGCCGCCCAGATTCTGAAGGAGATCCGGGCCCGGCTCAACTTCCTCCAGTCGGTGGGCCTGGGCTATCTGACGCTGCACCGCTCCTCCGGCACCCTGTCCGGCGGCGAGAGCCAGCGCATCCGTCTGGCCACGCAAATCGGCTCCGGCCTCATGGGCGTGCTGTACATTCTGGACGAGCCCTCCATCGGCCTCCACCAGCGGGATAACGACAAGCTCCTGGCCACCCTCCGCCGTCTGCGGGATCTGGGCAATACCCTCATCGTGGTGGAGCACGACGAGGACACCATGCGCGCCGCCGACTACTTGATCGACATCGGCCCCGGCGCCGGCAGCCACGGCGGCACCGTGGTGGCCGCCGGTACCCCTGAGGAGGTCATGGCCAACCCCAACAGCCTGACGGGCCAGTATTTAAGCGGCGAGCGCCGCATCGAGGTACCGCCCCACCGCCGCATCGGCAACGGCAAATGGCTCACCGTCCGGGGCGCCCGTGAAAACAACCTGCAAAACGTGGACGTGTCCATCCCCCTGGGCACCTTCACCTGCGTCACCGGCGTCAGCGGCAGCGGCAAGTCGTCCTTGGTCAATGAAATCCTCTATAAAAAGCTGGGCGTGGTTCTCAACCGCATGAAGGCCCATCCCGGCAAGCACGACGCCATCGAGGGCCTGGAGCATCTGGATAAGGTCATCAACATCGACCAGAGCCCCATCGGCCGCACCCCCCGCTCCAACCCCGCCACCTACACCAACCTCTTCAACGACATCCGCGACCTCTTCGCCTCCCTGCCCGACGCCAAGACCCGTGGCTACGGCCCCGGCCGCTTCTCCTTCAACACCCGGGGCGGCCGCTGCGAGGCCTGCTCCGGCGACGGTATGCTGAAAATCGAGATGCACTTCCTGGCGGATGTGTACGTGCCCTGCGAGGTGTGCCACGGCAAGCGGTACAACCGGGAGACGCTGGAGGTGAAGTATCGGGGTAAATCCATCGCCGACGTGCTGGACATGACGGCGGAGGAGGCGCTGGACTTCTTCGCCCCCATTCCCCGCATCGCCGACCGCCTCCGCACCCTGTGCGAGGTGGGCCTGGGCTACGTGAAGCTGGGCCAGTCCAGCACCACCCTGTCCGGCGGCGAGGCCCAGCGTGTCAAGCTGGCCACGGAGCTGTCCAAGCGCTCCACCGGCCGCACCATCTACATTCTGGACGAGCCCACCACCGGCCTCCACTCCGACGACGTGAAAAAGCTGCTGGAGGTGTTGCAGCGCCTGGTGGACAGCGGCAACACCGTCCTGGTCATCGAGCACAATCTGGATGTGGTGAAGTCCGCCGACTATCTCATCGACCTGGGCCCCGAGGGGGGCAGCGGCGGCGGCACCGTGGTGGCCACCGGCACCCCCGAGCAGGTGGCTCAGGAGCCCCGGTCCTACACCGGGCAATATCTCAAGCGCATGCTGTAACCGCGCCGTCTCCGCCGCCGTAGAATGGCGGGGGAGGGGATGGTATGGCGCTGCTGCGCGACAGTGTGATCGCATTTTTCCTGGCATGGGGCATCGGCACAGCTGTCCGATGGTTCCGTCGCCGCTATTTTTCCACAGGAGGTGAGCCTATGGAGCACCAGTCTGCGGTGGAGGGCACCGTACAATCCGTGATTTTTGAAAATGAGGATAACGGCTACACTGTGCTGACCCTGCTTGCCGACGACACCGGCGAGATGGTGACGGCGGTGGGCTGCCTGCCCCAGTGCGTCCCCGGCGAGCATCTTGCCCTCACCGGCACCTGGACGGAGCATCCCTCCTACGGCCAGCAGCTCACCGTGGACGCCGCGGAGCGCCGTATGCCGGAGACGGAGGACGAGATTCTGGCCTTTCTCTCCTCCGGCGCCGTCAAGGGCGTAGGCCCCTCCACTGCCGCCAGGCTGGTGCAGCGCTTCGGCGCCGACACCCTGTGGGTGATGGAGCACGAGCCGGAGAAATTGAAGGCCGTCAAGGGCATCACCACCCAAAAGGCCGCCGAGATGGCGGAGCAACTCCGCGCCCGTATGGCCCTGCGTCGGGTGATGGATTTCCTCACCTATTACGATCTGCCCGCCTCTTTGTCCGTGGCGCTGCTGCGGGCCTTCGGCCCCGCCACGGTGGACCGGCTGAAAACCAATCCTTACTTACTGGTGGATGAGCGCTTCGGCGTGCCCTTCTCCACCGCCGACGAAATCGCCATCGCCCTGGGCGTAGGCGGCGAGGACGAGCGCCGCCTGGAGGCGGCCCTGACCTATGAGCTGTCCCACAACCTGGGCAACGGCCACGTGTTCCTGCCCCGGGAGAAGCTGCTTGCCGCCACCGCCGCATTGGTGGACGTGGCCCCCGACGCAGTGGAGGCCGTCCTGGACACCATGATCGACCGCCACGCCGTCTGCCAGAGCGCCGTGGGCAAGGTGACGGGCTGCTATCTCCGCTCCCTCTACGAGGCGGAGACGGCGGTGACTGCCCGCTTGCTCACCATGGCCCGCGACGGCGCCGACGCCCTTCGCTATCCGGAGCGGGCCATCGACGATTTGGAGCGCCAGGCGGGCATCACCTATGCCCCTGCCCAGCGTGAGGCCATGGCCCTGGCGGCGGAGCGTGGCGTGGTGCTGCTTACCGGCGGCCCCGGCACCGGCAAAACCACCGCCGTCCGCGGCATCGTGGCTCTTTTTGACCGCATGGGCCTGAATATGGCCCTGCTGGCCCCCACGGGCCGGGCCGCCAAGCGCATGACGGAGGTGACGGGCCGGGAGGCCCAGACCATCCACCGCTGCCTGGGCATGAGCTTCAATGAGCTGACAGGGGAGACCGCCTTCCGCAAATGCGAAAAAGACCCGCTGGAATGTGAGGCCGTCATCGTGGACGAGATGTCCATGGTGGATCTGCCTCTGATGGACGCCCTGCTGCGGGCCATGCGCCCCGGCACCCGCCTTGTGATGGTGGGCGACGCCGATCAGCTGCCCTCCGTGGGCCCCGGCAATGTGCTGTCCGACCTGCTGCGCAGCGGCGTCATCCCCGCCGTGCGTCTGACGGAGGTGTTCCGCCAGGCCCAGAACAGCGCCATCATCCGCAACGCGTATCTGGTGAACAGCGGCCAGAGCCCGGAGCTGAAAAACGGCAGCGGCGACTTCTTCTTTCTCTGCCGCCGCTCGCCGGAACGGCTGGTGCAGACGGTGTTGGAGCTGGTGGCCCAGCGCCTGCCGGACAATATGCACATCCCCTCCGGCGATATCCAGGTGCTCTCTCCCACCCGCAAGGGGGAGTGGGGCACCGCCAACCTAAACCGGGTCCTCCAGGCCGCCTTGAACCCGCCCGCCCCCGGCAAGCGGGAGAAGCGGTGGGGCGACGTGGTGTTCCGCACCGGCGACCGCATCATGCAGACCCGTAACAATTACGACGTGGTCTGGCAGCGGGACAACGGCGAGGTGGGCACCGGCATCTTCAACGGCGACCTGGGCGTCATCGAGGCCATCTCTGCCGACGGCGAGCTGCTCTCCCTCCGGTTTGATGACCGCGTCAGCACCTATACGTCGGATTTACTGAACCAGCTGGAGCTGGCCTATGCCATCACCGTACATAAGTCCCAGGGCAGCGAGTACCGCTGTGTGGTGCTGGTGTCGGCCCCGGTGGCCCCGGCCCTGCAAGTGCGGGGCGTGCTGTATACCGCCATCACCCGTGCCCGGGAGCTGCTGGTGCTGGTGGGTGACGACGTGATCCCCGGCCAGATGGCCGCCAACGACCGGCCCCAGCGCCGGTACAGCGGCCTGCGCCGCCGGTTAAAGGAGGGTGCCAATGAGGGATAAATCCACCTTTCTGGACAGCCTCAACGACGCCATCGACGGCGTCACCCGCTTTTTCTATCCCCGCCGCTGCCCCTTCTGCGGCGTGGGCCTGGGCAGGGAGCTGATTTGCGACAGCTGCGGCGCCGCCCTGCCCCGGTGTGACGTGCAGCTTCGCGGCGCCTACTACGGCGTGGTGTCCGCCCCGCTGTGGTACACCGGCGGCGTTCGTAAGGCGCTGATGGACCTGAAGTTCCGCCGCCGTATGGGCGGCCTGGATCTGTTTGGCCGTCTGATGGGGGAGTGCGCCAAACGGTGGTATGACGGCGCCTTCGACGCCGTCACCTGGGTGCCGGTCAGCGGCAAACGGCTGCGCAAGCGGGGCTTCGACCAGTCCCGCCTCCTTGCCGCCAGCCTCTGCGTGGACTGGCATGTCATGCCCCAGGAGACGCTGCGCAAGGTGGTGGACAACCCGCCCCAATCCTCCCTCCTGGGCACCGAGCGCCGCCGGGCCAACGTGCTGGGCGTCTACCGCCCCGTCCGGCCCGAGGACATCCGGGGCAAGCGCTTTTTGCTCATCGACGATTTAATGACCTCCGGCGCCACCCTGGGCGAGTGCGTCCGTGTGCTGCGGGAGGCCGGCGCCGCCGACGTGGTGTGCCTGACCCTGGCCATCACGCCCCGGGAATGATTTTTTCTCAATCGGTGTACAATATCCCCATATGGCCCATTTGTAAACATTTGAAAATAGTATTGCAAATTTGCCATTCCGTCAGTATAATAACCATTTGAGGAATCAGCGGCGATATTTCACCGTAAACCATATCACTCTAAGGATAATGAGGTGCAAGCTATGTGTGCTTTGGCAAAGGATATCGGTATCGACCTGGGTACCGCCTCCGTTCTGGTATATGTAAAGGGCAAGGGCGTGGTGCTCAATGAGCCCTCCGTGGTGGCCATCGACAAGAACTCCGGCCGTCTGCTGAAGGTGGGTGCCGAGGCCCAGGCCATGCTGGGCCGTACCCCCGGCAACATCGTGGCCATCCGCCCCCTGCGGGAGGGCGTCATCTCCGACTACGACATGACCGAGCGTATGCTCCGTGAGTTCATCCATAAGGTGCAGGGCGGCTTCCAGCTGTTCAAGCCCCGTGTCATCATCTGCGTGCCCAGCGGCATCACCGAGGTAGAGGAGCGCGCCGTGGTAGACGCCGGCATCCAGGCCGGTGCCCGCCGTGTGTACCTCATCGAGGAGCCTGTGGCCGCCGCCATCGGTGCCGGTATCGACATTGCCAAGCCCGACGGCCACATGGTGGTGGACATCGGCGGCGGCACCAGCGACATTGCCGTCATCTCCCTCAGCGGCGTGGTGGAGTCCGCCTCCATCAAGGTGGCCGGCGACCAGTTCAACGAGGCCATCGTCAAGTATATGCGCCGCAAGCACAATCTGCTCATCGGTGAGCGCACCGCGGAGCTGATGAAGATGGAGATCGGCTGTGTCTTCCCCAAGGAGCAGGAGACCAGCATCGAGATCAAGGGCCGCTGCATGCTCACCGGCCTGCCCCGCACCATCACCGTGTCCTCCACCGATATGCTGGAGGCCTTCGAGGAGCCTGTGGAGCGGGTGCTGGAGGCCGTCCACGGCGTGCTGGAGCGCACGCCCCCTGAGCTGGTGGCCGACATCTCCAACAACGGCATCGTCATGACCGGCGGCGGCTCCCTGGTGGACGGCTTCGACAAGCTGATCACCGCCCGCACCGGCATCCACACCATCGTGGCGGAGAACGCCATCTCCTGCGTGGCAGAGGGCACCGGCCGCAGCCTGGACAGCCTCAACTCCATGACCGACGGCACCGTGAACCTGAGCCGCCGCCGCCAGATGAACTAACACATTCGGCAATTATCTTGCGCGGTAAAAAATGCGGGCGAAATGCCCGCATTTTCTGTAGAATTGTTCCCTACTTTTATGCGTTTTTCAGTTGCATTTTTTACCAAAATAGGCTAATATACACGCATTAGTATTCATTCTCAACATGCTACGAACAGGAGGGAGCCGACAATGCAATTTTCCCATAAGATCGTGGAGAGCCGCCTGTCCCCCATGCGCAAGTTCCACGCCCGCGCCGTGGCCGCCGCACAGCGGGGCGTCAAGCTGTATCATCTGAATATCGGCCAGCCGGACATCGTCACGCCGCCCGCCTTTTTCGACGCGGTGAAGCGTTTCAACGCCCCCACCCTGGCCTATGCCCCCTCCGCCGGTGTGCCGGAGCTGATCGCCGCCATCCAGCGCTATTACGACAACCTGGGCATCCACTACGGCAGCGATGAAATCTATATCACCGCCGGCGGCAGCGAGGCGCTGCTGATGGTGTTCGCCGCCATTCTGGACGACGGCGACGAGATCCTTATCCCCGAGCCCTACTATCCCAACTACCACCCCATGACCAGCCTCACCGGCGCGTCCATCCATCCCATCCCCACCTCCCCCCAGGAGGGCTACTTCTACGCCGACCGGGAGC
>JAFSMA010000053.1 GCA_017448145.1 Oscillospiraceae bacterium
CCTGAAGTACATGGACGCCTGCACCAAGCTGATCTCCCGCAACTTCTCCGACCGGCTGGGCCAGTGGTGCGAGCGGCACGGGGTGGAGTACATCGGCCACATCATTGAGGACAACAACCAGCACGCCCGCACCGGCACCAGCCTGGGCCACTACTTCCGGGGCCTGAAATGGCAGACCATGGCCGGCATCGACGACATCGGCGGCCAGGTGGAGCCGGGCATGGAGGACAGGCGGAAGAAAAACGTGTTCGGCTACCATGACGACGGCGAGTTCTACCACTACGCCCTGGGCAAGCTGGGCGCCTCTCTGGGTGCGCTGAACCCCCATATGCAGGGCCGCACCATGTGCGAAATTTTCGGCAACTACGGCTGGAAAGAGGGCGTGCGCCTGGAAAAATATCTGCTGGACCACTTCATGGTCCGGGGCGTAAACCGCTTTGTGCCCCACGCCTTCACCGCCAAGGCCTTCCCGGACAAGGACTGCCCGCCCCACTTCTACGCCCACGGCCACAACCCCCAGTACAGGCACTTCGGCGCGCTGATGCAGTATGCTGACCGGGTGACGGGGATGCTCTCCGGCGGCCACGCCGTCTGCCCGGTGGCCATTTTGTACCACGGCGAGGCGGAGTGGTGCGGCAAGGCCATGCTGATGCAAAAGTCCGGACGGATTTTGCAGGACAACCAGATCGACTTCCACTATGTCCCCGCCGACGTGTTCGGGGAGCGGGACTTTTACAGGACGGAAATCACCGATAAATTGACGGTGAACGGCCTTAACCATGAAGCACTGGTCATTCCCTACGCCCAGTTTATCACAAAGGAAACTGCCGAGGCGGTAATCGAGCTGGCGGCCAAGGGCGGCAAGGTGCTGTTCCTGGACGGCTATCCCGATGGCCTCTGCACCGGCGAGGCGCTGCCCGAGAGCGTCAAGGAGAACACAAGGGTAGTGGCGCTGTCCGCCCTCCTGGGCGAGCTCGCCGCCTATCGCACGGTGACGTTGGCCCCGGCGGATGACCGCATCCGGGCCATGCACTATGTGGGGGAAAAGGAGTTCTTCTACCTCTTCAACGAGGGCGACAAGCCCTGGCACGGCACCGTCACGCTGCCGGAGGAGGGGAGCTTCCACATCTATGACGCCTGGCATGACCGCCACATGGCCTGGGACGGCGGCGACCTCACCATCGAGCCCCACCACAGCCTGTTCCTCATCAATGGGGAGGCGGAGAATCTTTATACACCGCCCGCCCTTACCCGGCGCCGTGTATTGGAGGGCTTCCGCCAGAGCGTCTGCAAGGCGGCGGACTATCCCCGCTTTGGCCCCGCCAGGGAGATCGCAAAGCCGGAAAACTACGCCCTCACCGACAGGAAATTCTCCGGGTTCATCCGCTATGAGGCCCATTTCACCGGGAAAGCCCAACTGCTGGAAATCACCGACGCATACGAGGGCGTGGAGGTGTTCGTGAATGGCAAGAGCGCCGGCATCCAGGTGACGCCGCCCTACCGCTACGACCTGCGGGGCCTGGCAGGAGAGGGGGACAATCGCCTGACCATCGAGGTGGCCACCACCCTGGAGCGGGACCGTGGCAACACCAAAACCGCCGCCCCCACCGGCATCACCGGCGAAGTGGCGCTGTACGAATAATGTGCCGACGCGGCGGACAAACTCATACACGCAGCAAGACCGGGCGGTTTTTACCGCCCGGTCTTGCGCTGCATACGCCGATTATTGCGTGAGCCTTTTTCCGTCAAATCTGGGATTAGTCCATGTTCTTCTTGGCCTGGTGTGTGGCGTCCATCTGCGATGTGTTCCCCGGTTATCCTTTGTGATTTGGCAGGTTTCACACCGATCGGGCGGCAATTTGGTTTGTCCAGCGGCGGCACAGCAGCAGGGCGATGCAGGTGGAGATCACGGTGGTGACGGCATTGCTGAACACGATGCCGTTCAGGCCCAGGAAGTGCTCCATCACCAGCAGCACCGGCAGGAACACCAGTCCTTTTTGCATCAGTGATGTCAGCGTGGCGTAGCTCACCTTGCCGGTGGCCTGGAGGTAGGTGGTGCACATCTGGTACACGCCCTCGATGGGCACCGCCACCAGCGTGCCCAGCATCATGTCCTTGCCCAGGGCGATGATCTCGGCATCGCTGCTGAAGGCCGCCACAAACTGCTGTCGCAGCGCCAAAAAGGCCGCCGACATGGCAAGCGCTACCCCCACGCTGACGGCCCCCACCCCCAGGGTGATTTTCTTCAGCCGGGGCAGATCCCGGCAGCCGTACACGTAGGAGATGGCGGGCTGCACGCCCATGCACAGGCCCATCACCACCATGGGGATCAGCATGGCGCTCTTGCCCGCCACGCTGCGGGCCGCCACCGCCACGTTGCCGTAGCCCACCGTCAGCCGGTTGGACACGGCGGAGGTGAAGCTCATCAGCAGCGTGCTGGCCGCCATGGGTAGCCCCAGCCCCAGCACCCGCAGGGACACGTCCTTATGCAGCGTAAAGTCCCGGATGGACAGGGAATAGCTGCTCTTTTTCCCGGCGGTGAGCAGCAGAATGGCCAGGCTCACGGCGTTGCCGACGACCGTGGCCAGGGCCGCGCCCCGGCAGCCCCACCGCAGCAGGGCGATGAACACCGGGTCCAGCACCACGTTCAGCAGCGTACCGGTCATGGAGGCCACCATGGCGGTCTTCACGTCGCCGTCGGAGCGCACCGTGTTGCCCAGAGCCCCGCTGGTGATCATAATGGGCGCGCCGATGGCCAGAATCTGCAAATACTCCGCCGTATACCCGGCGGTGTCACCGTCGGTGCCCAGCAGGCCCAGCAGCGGCCCCATCCCCAGCAGCACGCCGCCGCCCAGGAGGACGCCCAGGCCCAGAGAGGCGTACAGGGCAAAGGCGCTGAATTGCCGCATCCTGTCCTCCCGGCCCTCGCCCAGGGCGATGGAACAGGCGGTGCAGCTGCCGAAGCCGATGAGGGTGTTGAAGGCGGAGATGGTGGTGAACACCGGCCCCGCCAGGGAGATGGCGGCCAACTGGTTCCGGTCCCCAAACCGGCCGATGAAAAATACATCCGCCAGGTTATACAGCACCGTCACCATCATCACCAGGATCACCGGCAGGCTCATTTTCAGCAGCAGCTGGCCTACGCTGCCCTCCCGCATCAGTTTTTCGTTCTGCATTGCGCCACTTCCTTTTGATTAACGGGACACTTGTTTTCCTAATGCGAATATAGTATACTGCCAGCGGAGAGAAAACACAACCGATAATATTCGGATAACTGTCTGGATAATGCGAGGTGAAAGCCCTTGAATACCAAGAATAACCGGCTCAACCGGGAGACGGATGAAAAGATCATCCGCGCCGTGTACGCCATGATGACCGAGGAGCATCGGCCTATCGGCAAAATCACCGTCCGGGAGATCTGCCAGCGCTCCGGCGTGCACCGCTCCACCTTTTACGCCCACTACCGGGACGTGTACGACCTGGTGGAGCGGGTGGAGAAGAATATGTCCCGGCAGCTGACGGAGGCGTTTTTCCGCAAGCTGGATGAAAACGCCTCCGCCCGGGAGTGCTTCACGGAGGTGTTTGCCTTTATCCGTGACCACCGGACATTTTACACCTACTATCTCTCCGAGGCCAAGAGCGCCGGCGTGCTGGCCCTCACCTGGGAGACGGTGCGGGACCGTGCCGCCGCCGCCCAGTCCGACCCCCGGTTTTTCGGCGGCTTTTCGCCGGAGGAGCTGACCTATCACGGCTACTTTTTCCTCTCCGGCATGACGGCCATTGTGCGGCTGTGGCTGCTGGGGGGCTGCAAAGAGCCGCCGGAGACGCTGTATGACATCATCTGCCGCCAGGGCGACGTCCAAAAGATGATGATTGACTGGTGAGTCCCTTATACGATAAACCACCGCCCGGAGAATGGCTCCGGGCGGTGAGCCTGTCAAAAAACGGCTATGCCGTTTTTTGACAATGGGATTGCAGTCTACTGCGCGCACGAATAGTGCGCCTTTGGCGCACGATTCGCACACTTCGTAGCCTGAGAAGTGAAAAAACTGACGTACACGCCGCCAGTTTTTTCGGATTTCATGGGTTCGCGCCTGCGGGCGCGAAATCTGCGATGCTTTTTTGACAATCTGAACCACCGCCCGGAGAGTGTCTCCGGGCGGTGGTTGTATGTGGGGCGGGGGAGGGGTCACGCCCGGCGGCCCATCTCACGGGCCTTTTCCAGGGCGGGGTGGCCCTTCCATTCACCGGCAGCGCCCACGCCGCCCATGAACACGGTGCCCGCCATGCGGGCCTTGGCGAAGCAGTCCACCCAGCCGTCCACGCCGCTTTCCGCCCGGTTGGGCACATAGTCGTCGTCCTCGGCGGCGGAGGTCATCACGTACACCTCCCGGAAGGCGTAATCGGTGGTGTACAGCGGGTTCAGCCGGTCCAGCAGCGTCTTGAGCTGGCCGGACATCTCATAGTAATAAATGGGGGTGGCGAACACCAGCACGTCGGCATGGAGAGCCTGCTCCCGGATGGCATCGGCGTCGTCGTGGATGATGCACCGCTGGGTCTTCTGGCAGGCCAGGCACCCCCGGCAAAAGGCCACCTGTTTGTCACGCAGCGTCACGAACGTCACCTCGTGTCCCGCCTCCCGTGCCCCCTCGGCAAAGGCCAGGGCAAGGGCCTCGGAGTTGCTGTTCTTTCGGGGACTGCTGGAAATAATCAGAATCTTTTTCATAGTCATGGCTCCCGTCTTTCGATAATAGATGCCCCCATTATACTGAAATTCGCCTGAATACGCAAATATATTCGGCACAAAAGCCGCGCAGGCACGCCTTCGCCCGTAAGACGGCTGCGTGCCTGCGCTGAGAGGGGGTACAATGTTTGCCTGGAAGTATGGGATGTGATGCGTTTTACCGACTATGTGCGGTTTCTTCCTCGTCCTTCTTCCTCCGCTTCACGATCAGGAGAATCAGAACGATGATGGCCACCGCGCAGATTGCTGCTACGGCCACCCAGAGGAGGCCCATGGTCTGGGCTCTGCTGTGGGCCGCCTCCATCTCCGCCGCGGCGGGATGTCCGGCCAGCATGGCCCGCTGCGCATCGGTCAGGTTTTCATAGGCCTCCAGAGCGGCCTCCTGGGCCTCCTTGCCTGTGCCGGAGGCCATGGTCACCGCCTGATCCACGGCGTTGTAGTCCTCCTCGGCGGCGGTGAGGACGGCCAGGGTCTCGGCGGGGAGGAGGGCGCGCTGGGCTGCCGTCAGGCTGTCGTAGGCGCTTCTGGCGCTGTCGATCTTGCCGCGGCTGTCGTCGGTGTAGGCCACCTGGCCGATGGCCAGGATGTCCTGCACGGCGCTGTCCACGGCGGTGTACAGCGCGTCCGCCTCGGTGACGGTGTTCAGCGCGGCGGCGGGCATCATTTCCTTCTGCTCCGCAGTAAGGGTGTCGTAGGCGGCCATGGCCTCGTCAATTCTGGCCTTGCTCTCGTCGGTGTAAGCCACGGCGCCGATGGCGTCCGCCTTGCCCACCACCTTGTCCACGGCGTCATAATTCGTCTCGGCGGCGGTGAGGCTTTGCAGCACCGCGTCGGGCAGGATGGCCTTCTGGGCGGCGCTCATGGACGCATAGGCCGCTCTGGCGCTGGTGATTCTGCTGCGGCTGTCCGCGGAATAGGACACCTTGCCGATGGCGTTGATCTTGGCCACTGCGCTGCTCACTGCGTTGTAATCCGCCTCCGCGCCGGTCAGGCGGGACAGAATGGCGGCGGGCAGAATGTCCTTTTCCACAGGGGTCAATGCGTTATAGGCGGCGCGGGCGGCGTCGATTTTGCTGCGGCTGATGGTGGTATAGGACACGCTGCCGATGGCCTCGATGGCGTTGGCCGCGCCATCCACCGCCGCGTATACCGCTTCGGCGCTGGTGAGGCTGGAGAGGATGGGGGCGGGCATAATGGCCTTCTGCTCCGGGGTCAGCTTATCGTATGCCCGTCTTGCAATGCTGATGTCGCTTTCGCAGGCGGGGGTGTAGCTCACGCTGCCGATGGCGCTGATGCGCTTTGCCACCTGGTCCACGGCGTTGTACAGCTCCTCCGCCGCCGTCAGCGTGGGCAGCACGTCCTGGGGTGTGATGGCGAGCTGGGCCTCGGTCAGGGAGTCATACGCCTTTCGGGCGGCGTCGATTCTGGCGTGGGTCTCCTTGTCGTAGGCCACGGTACCGATGTCATTGGCAGTGGTCACCGCCAAATCCACGGCGGCGTAATCGATCTCCGCCTGGGTCAGCACGGCGTAAGTATCCTCCGGCACAATGGCCTTCTGGCTGTCGGTAAGGGCATCATAGACGTTTCTGGCCGTATCGATCTTGCCCTTGCTCTCGGGGGTGTACACCACGTCGCCGATGGCATTGATCTTGCCCACCGCGTTGTCCACGGCGGCATAATCCGTCTCGGCCTGGGTCAGCACGGCGTAAATATCCTCCGGCACAATGGCCTTCTGGCCCGGCGTCAGCGCGTTGTACACGCTTCTGGCCGTATCAATCTTTCCCTTGCTCTCGGCGGTGTAGACCACGTCGCCGATGGCGTTGATCTTGCCCACCGCGTTGTCCACGGCGGCGTAATCTGTCTCGGCGTTTACCAGCACCGTCACCTTGGCCTGGGGCACCAACGCCTTCTGGGTGTCGTTGAGGCCGTTATAGGTGGCTCTGGCGTCGTCGATCTTTGCTTTGCAATCGTTGGTATAGGCCACAGGGGCGATGGCGTCAATCTTTGCCACGGTCACGGCGGCCTTTGCGGTGTCCAGCGCGCCGGACAGCGCCGCCTTGGCATCGGCCACCTGCTGCACCGTCACATTTTTATTCTTGTCCACGCCGTCCGCTGTGGTGAGGGCGGTGGACAGCGCGGCGGCGGGGGTCTGGTAGTCCTCTGCGATGCTGGCCTGATAGTCCGTTGCCGTGGCGACGGTGGCCCGGAACGCTGTCTTGTCCACCTCGGCGATGGCGTTGGTCACGCTGGCCTCGGGGATGTCGTTGTGGTTCTTGTCGCCCACCACCTTGTAATAGACGGTGTATTCATCCACCAGCGTGGCGGTGGGGATGACGGTGGCATATTCGCCGCTGCCCAGCTTGTACCAGATGGTGCCGCCGTTCACGGTACCGGCGTTCACCAGCGCCTGGGCCTTTCCGGTGTACGCCAGATCCGTTACCGTGGCGGGCGGGTTGGAAAGCACGGCGTCGATCTTCGCCACGTGCAGGGACAGGGTCTGGGACTGGGTGTCGTTGTGGTTCTTGTCGCCCACTACCTTATAGTAAATGGTGTAGTCCCCTGCGTCGGTGGCGGAGGGCACGTTGGGGGAATAGTTGGTGCCGTCCAGGCTGTACTGGATGGCGCCGCCCAGGCAGGTGCCATTGCCGGAGAGCAGGGTGTGGGCGGTGCCGTCATAGCTGAAGTCGGCCACGTCCTCCGGGTGTACCACGATGGAGGAGGCGATCTTGTTGATGGTCACCTTCACGATGTTGGTGTTGGCAGGAGCCTTCTCACCGTTGTCCGTCCGCTTGGACGTGACGGCGCAGTAGTAATAGTAATCCCCGGCGTCCTGGCTGCTGGGAATGGTCAGCGTGGCGGTGGTGGCACCCGTAACGGCGGTAGCACCGTCGGTGGATTTCTTGCTGTTGCGGTACCACTGGTAGCTGTCGATGGTGTGGCCCGAGGCGGCGCTGCCCGCTGCCGTCAGCTGCCCGCCCTGGAGATAGTCAAAGCTGGCGGCCTGGGGCTGCTGGGTAATGGTGGGGGCGGTAGCGGGTATGGGCGTCCAGTGGGCGTACAGGGTGTCGCCCGCCAGCTTGCTCCAGTTGGCCACGCTCTGGCCCTTTTCGTTGTAATACTGGGCGCCGTTTTCCTTGCCGTCAAAATAACCGGCGAAGGTGTAGCCCGTCTTGGTGGGCAGGGAGTTCACCTTGGGCATGGCGCTGCCAAAGGCCACCTGTACGGAGCCGCCACCGCCGGTGCCGGTGTTGGCGTTCAGCGTGACGGTGTACTTGATCTCCGTCCAGTGGGCGTACAGGGTCACATTGCCGTTGGGGGTGTAGCTGGCGCCGGCGTTGCCCACCTTGGTGCCGCCGCTGGCGGCGGTGTACCAGCCGTCAAAAGTATAGCCGAACCGGGTGGGAGTCAGCAGCGTGGTGGGCTTGCCGCTGCCCACCGACACGGCGGCGTTGGCGGTCTCGCCGTCGTTGTAGTTATAGGTCACCGCGATGGTATTGGACTTCTTGGTGACGGTGTAGGTAAAGGGGATATCGGGGGCGTCAGCCGGGTTATTGCACACACCCTTTGCCGAGGCGTTAGTCACTTCGTTCAGGCAGGAAAGTTGCACATATTGATATGGGCACATTACTCCAAAGCCGGAATACTGGTAGCTGCCATAGAAATACACCTTGAACGTGGCGGTGTTGGCGTCCGCGTTGGGGACGGTCAGGCTGCCGGAGCTGCCCTCAAATGACGTGTAGATATCTTTGTTTGCCGCATCCTTGCCGCAGTAAATGTAGGCATTAGTATAGGTAAAGTTGGCGTTGGTGGGGATGGATACGTTGATGCTGATGGTCAGGTCGTAGGTATCCGTAACCTCTGCCCACTTGGCGTAATAGGTCTTGTTGCCGCTGGCGTTGCCGGGGATGGCGGTAACACGGCTGCCGGTGAAGTTGGCGTTGTCATACCAGCCCTCAAAGAGATAGCCCTTGCGGCTGACGGTGCTGGGCAGCGTGGCGCCCTTGCCGAGCATATAGAACCGCACGTTGTCCCGCTCGACGATGGAGCCGCCGTTGGTATTCAGCGTCACACTGTTGCCGAGGCAGATGTTATACAGCGAAAACGTGCTGAACTCGCTGGGGTCGAAGATACCCACAATGTCGATGGAGCTGGGGGTGATGGTGTAGCGCCGCCCGCCCCACTGCTGGTTGATGAACATGGTAAAGCCGCCGTCCGTCTTATCCATGGTGAAGCCTGTGACGCTGCCGCTGCCCGCCACGTTGCTCACCGTAAAGGATTTGCTGGAGGGATTGTAGACGGCGGAGTAGGTGTAGATGACGCCCTTTACGGCGAATTTGACATACAGCGTTCTGCTGGACGTGGTGCTGTTCAGCACGGAGGCCACGTTCTTGATCTCCGCGTCAGACTGATTCAGCGCAACGTTGGTGGATGCCTCCGCCCTTGTCACCAGCCCTGCGGGCAGGGACAGCAGCAGGCACAGCATCAGCAGCAGTGCCGACAGCGTCCGTTTTACATTACAGTTCATAAAACCCCTCCTTATTTGCGACATTTCGATATTCTCTCCAATTTCGCTGCACTATGCGTATATAACGGCAACTGTATTGTATCAAACGAAGTGCCACAAAAGTGCCACACATTCCGCCGAAAAAAGGAGAAAGCGGACGATTTGTCCGCTTTCTTCTGAGCCTGTCAAAAAACGGCTCCGCCGTTTTTTGACAATGGGATTGCAGTCTACTGCGCGCACGAATAGTACGCCTTTGGCGCACTATTCGCACACTTCGTAGCCTGAGATGTGAAAAAAGTGACGCGCATGTCGTCACTTTTTTCGGATTTCATGGGTTCGCGCCTGCGGGCGCGAAATC
>JAFSMA010000054.1 GCA_017448145.1 Oscillospiraceae bacterium
GCATCCGGGCGATATCGCCCAGCAGGTAATAGAAGCCGTTGCCGGACACCCGGCCGGCGGCGTCCATGTCGATGCCGTCAAACCGCTCCATGATGGCGGTGTGGTAGGGAATCTCAAAATCGGGCACCACCGGCTCGCCGAAGCGCTGCACCTCCACGTTGGCGCTGTCGTCGGGGCCGATGGGCACTGCGTCGTCGATCATCTGGGGGATGACCAGCATAATCTTGTTCAGCTGCTCTGCGGCGGCCTCGGCCCGCGCGTCCAGGGCAGCCATGCGGTCGGCGTCGGCTTTGACGGCGTCGTTGTTGGCGTCGATCTGGGCCTGGATTTCCGCCCGCTTTGCCTCGTCGTCGCACTTCTTTAATTGGCCGAACAGGGGGCCGTTGGCCTTGGAGAGGCGGTTGCGCTCGGCCTTGAGCTGCTCGGCCTCCTGCTGACAGGCGCGCTTCTCGGCGTCCAGGGCAATGGCCTCGTCCACCAGGGGCAGCTTGGCGTTCTGAAATTTCTTGCGGATGTTTTCCTTGACGGCGTCCGGGTTCTCCCGGACAAATTTAATATCCAGCATAGTTTACGTTCCTCTTTCTGTACACGCCGCGAAGGCGGCGGAAGTTATGGGGTCAGCCCCGGCGCTTCATGGCCCGCAGGGCGTCGATCAGGTCGTTCAAATCGTCCACGCCGTAGTATTCCAGCTCGATACGGCCTTTTTTCTTGCCGTTGACGATGTGTACCGGCCGGCCCAGGGAGGTGGTGAGATCCCGCTCCGCCTCCTGGGTGTAGTTGACGGTGAGGCCGTCCTTCACCGGCGCGGCCTTCTTCTCCTGGATCAGCTTCTTGCATAATAGCTCTGTCTGGCGCACGGACAGGTCGCCCTTTACCACCGTGGCGGCGGCACCGTCCTGCAGCTTGGCAGGGAGGGAGAGCAGCGTCCGGGCGTGACCGGCGGAGAGGGTACCCTCCTCCACCAGCTTGCGCACGCTGTCGCTGAGGCCCAGCAGGCGCACGGCGTTGGCCACGGCGCTGCGGCTCTTGCCCACCGCCTGGGCGGCCTCCTCCTGGGTCATGCCGTACTGGTCCATCAGCACCTTGTAGCCCTCGGCCTCCTCCATGGGGTTCAAGTCCTCCCGCTGGAGGTTCTCAATCATGGCCAGCTCCATGGCCTTGCGGTCGTCGGCCTCGATGACCACCGCGGGCACCTGGGTCAGGCCCGCCATCCGGGCGGCCCGCCACCGGCGCTCGCCGGCGATGATCTGATAATACCCGCTGGAGAGCTTCCGCACCGTCAGGGGCTGAATGATGCCGTGGCGGCGGATGCTGTCCGCCAGGTCCGCCAACGCCTCGGGGTCAAACTGCTTTCGGGGCTGGCTGGAATAGCTCTCCACCTGGGAGATGGGCAGCTGCAAGCTGGAGCGGGGCGTGGAGGTGTCGTCCAGAAAATCGTCGCCCAGCAGGGCGCCCAGGCCCTTGCCCAGGCCCTTCATCTGATTTGCCATGTGGTAAACCTTCCTTTCGTCCTCACGCGTTTTTGCTTAAAAATTCCTCTGCCATTGCCTGGTAGGCGGTGGCGCCCCGGCACAGCTTATCGTAGGCCATAATGGGCTTGCCGTGGCTGGGGGCCTCGCTGAGGCGCACGTTCCGGGGGATGACGGTGTGATACACCTTGCCGGGGAAGAACCGCTTGACCTCCTGGGCCACCTGCAAGCTTAAATTGGTACGCCCGTCGAACATGGTCAGCAGCACGCCCTCAATGGCCAGCTCCGGGTTCATGTTGCGGCGGACGATGCGCACCGTGTTCATCAGGTCGGACAGGCCCTCCAACGCGAAATATTCTCCCTGCATGGGCACCAGCAGCGACTGGGCGGCGCATAGGGCGTTGAGGGTCAGCAGCTCCAGGGAGGGCGGGCAGTCGATGAAAATGAAGTCGTATTTCTCCTGCAAGGGGGCCAGGGCCTGCTTGAGGCGAAACTGCCTGTCCTCCATGTCGATCATCTCAATGCCGGCCCCGGCCAGGGCCTTGCTGCTGGGCAGCACGTCGCCGTAGGGGGTGGTGACCACCAGCTTTTCCGCCGCCACGCCGTTGATGAGGGCGTCATACACGCCGGCGGAGCCGGTTTTGTCCACGCCCATGCCGGAAGTGGCGTTGGCCTGGGGGTCAAAGTCGCACAGCAGCACCCGCTTCCCGGCGGCCTTTACGGCGGCGGCCAGATTGACACAGGTGGTGGTTTTGCCCACGCCGCCTTTTTGATTGACGATTGCAATAGTTTTTGCCACGGTACGAACCTCCGCTATTATCCCAGTAATCATTAACTGATTCAGTATACCGCGATTTGCGCCATGTTTCAATAGAAAATTATTATTTGTTTCGTATTTAGATGGCAAAGCCGTAATTGTTTCACGTGAAACAGCCCCTCCGGAACAAAAAGCCCCCATGTTTCACGTGAAACATGGGGGAGGGGAGGGGCGACAAAAAAGCATCGCAGATTTCGCGATGCGCAGGCGCGAACAATCCAGATCAAAATTTCTGACGACATGTACCCCAAGGGCACTGGCTCCACCACCCGCTCGTCCCTCGCGGGGTGTCGCTGGCGCGCGTCAGAAATTTTACTTCTCAGACCACGCAGTGTGCGAGCGCAGCGAGTGCGCGGAGTGGGCTGCAAACCTATTGGCAGGAAAACGGCGCAGCCGTTTTTCGCCAGCTACTTAAGCAGCACGTTGTCGCCGTGAGCGGCGGTGTCTTCGGAGCGGAAGTAGGCGTTGATGACCTCCACCGCCGTGGAGGCCAGGGCCGCGCCGGCGCCGCCCTTTTCGATGACGATGGCCACGGCAATCTCCGGGTTTTCGTAGGGGGCGTAGGCCACGAAAACGCCGTTGGCGATGTCGGTGCCCACCTGGGCCGAGCCTGTCTTGGCCCCGGCGCTGACCACGCAATCCTTGAAAGAGCCGTACAGCGACCCGGTGGTCAGGTTGTGCATACCGGTGGTGACGGCCTGGAGGGTGGCGGGGGAGATGTCCACCACGTTCTCCGGCTCCTTGTCGTACACGTACAGCAGGCGGGAGTTATCGAAGCTCTTCACGCTTTTCAGCAGGTGGGCGGCATAATGCTCCCCGCCGCCCACCAGCGTGGCGATGTAGTTGGACAGCTGCAACGGGGTGAACAGGTTGTAGCTCTGACCGATGGCGGCGGTGATGGTCTGGCCATCGGTCCAGTCCAGGCCGTGGCTCTCGGCGTATTCCGGGGAGGCCAGGGCGCCGCTGCTGTCGCCGATCTCGATGCCGGTGGAGCGGCCCAGGCCGAATTGGGTGGCGTAGTCGTCGATGGTGGCGATGCCCGTCAGCCTTCCCACCTCATAGAAAAAGTAGTTGCAGGAGTTGGTGATGGCCTGGGTCACGTTCTGGCTGCCGTGGGTGTAGCCGCTGCTCCAGGCCCAGCAGGCGGGCTGGGGCCAGGAGTAAAAGGTGTAGCGGCCCCGATCCACCACCGTGGAGGAGGGGGTGATAACGCCGCTTTCCAGCGCCGCCACGGCGGTGCACATCTTAAAGGTGGAGCCGGGGGCGTAAATGCCGTTCAGCGCCCGGTTGAACATAGGCAAACGCTCGTCCGCCAGCAGCTGGGAATAGGTCTCGTTGAAGGCGGACAGGTCAAAGGTGGGGTAGGAGGCCAGGGCCAGCACCTCGCCGGTGCCCACGTGGGTGACGGCGATGGCGCCGCCCCGCTGGAAGGAGTCCTTGTCGATCATGCCCTCGATGGTGGCGGCCAGGGCTTCTTCGCAGGCGGCCTGCAAGTCGATGTCGATGGTGAGGGCCACGGTGCCGCCGGGCTGGGGCTGCTTGGTGAACAGCTCGCCCGTCACATGGCCCTGGCTGTCGGTGGTAATGAGCCGCTTGCCCTCCACGCCGTGGAGATACTGCTCAAAGGCCCGCTCCACGCCGCTGGCGCCCACCAGGGCGTTCATGGCGTAGCCCAGATCCCGGTATTCCGGCCAATCCTCGGCGTAGATCCGGGAGATGCGGCCCAGAATGTGAGCGGCGTAGGTGGTGTTGTACACCCGCTTGGAGGAGGTGCCGGTTTTTACGCCCTCCAGCCGGGCGTCCGCCACCTGGCTCAAAAGGGCCACGCTCACGTCCTCGGCAAAGACGTAGCTGCTGCGGGAATACAGCTCGTACCGCACCCCGGCAATGGCCCGGGCCTGATCGTCGGAGTAGCTCTCGTCAATGGCGAAGAGCTGCCGCAGGGCCTTTAACAGGGCCGCGCCGTCCAGATTGTCCGCCAGCTTGGCCTTTTTGCAAAAGGCGGCAAAGCTGTCCCCGGTGGCCTCCGCCGTCAGCCGGTAGGGGGCAGAGGCGGTCAGGGGCAGGGAGTCGTTCCAGGCGGCGTCGTTGCGGCGGCACAGGTCGATGAGCCGCCAGATGGCCTCGTTCAGGTCGCTGTCCGTCTCGAAGCCCTGGCGGGAGAAGGTAAGGGTGTAGGTCAACGCATTGGACACCAGCACCTTGCCGTTGCGGTCGGTAATCAGCCCCCGGCTGGCCCCCACCGTCTCGGTGGTGGCGTTGGAGGAGATGGACCGGGCCCGGTACTCGCTGCCGTGGACGATCTGCACCGAGTGCAGCACCGCCACATAGACGATCACCATGATCCCCAGCAAAATGGGAATCAGCAGCGTCCGCCGGTTGAGAAATTTTCGCTCAAACGTATCCTGCATGAAGATTCTCCCAAAAGATACTATTATAGTAATGTATTGACACCTGACGGGGCAAAAGGTATAATGCCCTCACAGCCATCGGAGGAGAATATCCATGGGCGCTTAGATGCCCATGGGTAGACGAACCGGGATGGCTGTTTTATTGTCCCGATACAGGTTTACACCGTAGAAAGATACCGGTTTACCCACCGCAGCAGGAAGAACAGCGGCACCGCGCCCAGGACGGACAGCACCGTTTCCTGGGCCAGCAGCAGCAGCGCGCCGTGGGCCGAGCCGTAGAGCAGCAGCAGCACCGCGCCGTGGCCCAGGCCGTTGAGCACCAGAGCGATGCCCGCCCCCGCCAGGGCGCACAGGGAGGGAGTGGAGATGACCCGCTGGGCCAGCAGATTGGTGATGAGGGCCGAGAGGGCAAAGGTCACCAGGTAGAAGCAGGGCATGATGTCCGGCATCACCAGGTCGCACACGAAGCCCAGAAAGGCGCCAAAGGCCACCGCCGTCCGCCGCTCGGGGAACACCGCCGTCACCGCCGCCGTCACCGGCAGGATAAAGGGGTGCACGCCCCACACCCGCAGCCGGGACAGCACCAGCGTCTGCACGGCGGCGGCCGCCAGGGCGCACAGGCTGTACAGCACCCACGTCAGCATTTTTTTTCGTCCCATGGCGTCACTCCACGATGGTAAAGTCGGTGATGACGAATACCTCCGTCAGCGCCGCCAGGTCGGTTTTGGGGGTCAGCACGCCGTAGCGGTTGAGGCCGCTGTCGTCGGTGCGCATGTCGTCCACGGTGCCGATGGGCAACCCGGCGGGGTAGTAGCCACCCAGGCCGGAGGTGACGGCCAGGTCGCCGTGGATGAGGCTCTCATCGTCGGCCAGATAGGTGAGGGTCAGCTGGCCCTGGGCCATCAGAGAAAGCCGTCCCTGGGCCACCGCCGCCGACTGCACCCGGAACACAGTGGCGCCGATGGCGCTCTCCGGATCCAGAATGGTGGTGACGGTGCTCCAGTTGGTGCCCGCGTCGGTGATGACCCCCACCAGATAGCCGTAGGGATCCACCACGCAGTCGCCGATGGCGATGTCAAAGTTGGTGCCCTTGCCCAGGGTGAAGCTGCTCTGCCAGTTGGAGGCGGAGCGGCTGACGATCCAGGCCGATTCCAGGGTAAAATCGCTGTGCTGCTGGCGCAGCTGCAAAAGGTGGCGCAAATTGGCGTTCTCCCGGCTGTCGGCCTCGCCCCGGCGCACCTGCTCCTGCAAGTCCGCCACCTGACGGCGCAGATCCTCGTTCTCCTGTTGCAGCGCCTCCACGGACTGGAGCCGGTCTGTCACCGCCTCCGCCCAGCCGGACACCGTCCGGGCCGCCGAGCGGAAGGGGGAGGCGATGACCCCGGCGGCGTTGCGCACAAAGCTGGTCTCATCGCCCCAGGCCGCCATAATCACCAGCACCACCGCCACAATGGCGATGGCCGAGAGCATCCATATGCCGTTTTTGGTAAAAAAGTGTTTCATAACCAACCTGCTGAAATCAAAATGGAAATATTTGTAAATTTAAGAGGAGGGGGGGTGAAGGCGGGGCGAATAGATAAAACTTTGCGCAGCCTTCCCCCTCGGGGGGAAGGTACCCCAGTGCGCACACTGGGGGGAATGAGGGGGCGATATTGCGGAAAGCTGCCGGTCGACGCCCCCTCATCCGTCACGGCCTTTGCAGGCCGCGCCACCTTCCCCCCAAGGGGAAGGCGGGGCGGTATTTTGTTACCGCTTGCCATTCAACCGCCCTTGGCGGTGGTCGCCGCCGCGTCCCGGGCGATTCGTGAATCGCCCCTACGATGAAAACGCAGACACCGGTTCTCCATGTAGGGGCGCTTCAAGAAGCGCACGAACCCCGCGCATTTTCCATCCGCCCCGCGGCGGACACCTTAATGATTCATTAAAGAACTTCCACTCCAAACCCCGCCAGCATGTCCGCCAGCGTGGCGATGGGCAGGCCCATGACGTTGAAGAAATCGCCGTGGATCTTCTCCACCAGCAGGCCCCCCAGGCCCTGGATGCCGTAGGCCCCGGCCTTGTCCATGGGTTCGCCGGTGGCGATGTAACGCCGCAGCCGCTCCTCCGACGCCGGGCGGAAATATACCTCCGTGGTGACGGAGCGGGTGTCCCGCCTGTCGCCCCGGCGCACGGTGACGCCGGTGCACACGGTGTGGTGCCGCCCCTGGAGGGCGGTGAGCATCTCCAGGGCGTGGGCCTGGGAATGGGGCTTGCCCAATTTCTGATTGTCCAGAAACACCATGGTGTCGGCGGTGATGACGATGTCGTCCGTCGCCGCGTCCACGGCGTCGTTCTTCTCCCGTGAGATGTAGGCCACGATCTCCTCCGGCGTCAGGCCGTCGGGGTACCACTCCGCCACGTCGGCGGGGGCCACGACGAAATCCGTCAGCCCCATGCGGCGCAAAAGCTCCTGTCGCCGGGGGGAGCCGGAGGCCAGAATCAGCTTGCCCATGGTTACCTCCCGGTGGAGCCGAAACCCCCGGCGCCTCGGCCCGTATCGTCCAGGGTGTCCGTCACGGTAAGGGTGGGCCGCACCACCGGCGTCACCATCAGCTGGGCCACCCGGTCGCCGGGGGCCACGGTGTAGTCCACCTCCGAATGGTTCCGCAGCCCCACGCCGATCTCGCCCCGGTAATCGCTGTCGATGACGCCCACGCCGTTGCTGAGGCTGATGCCGCTGCGGATGCCCATGCCGCTGCGGGAAAACAGCAGCGCCACATAGTCGGCAGAGGGCAGGGCGATAGCGATGCCCGTGGGGATCACCGCCTGGCCCCCGGCGGGAATCACCACCGGAGCGTCCAGGCAGGCGCACAAGTCCATGGCCGCCGCGCCCACCGTGGCAAACCGGGGCAGGGGGATCTCCGTTCCGATTTTCGGGGAAAGGGGTTTGATTTTCAGCTCCATATTGACTCCGTTCTGTAATATCTTTACGGTAAAATACTGTTTGTAATGAAAATAGCATCGCAGATTTCGCGCCTCGCAAGGCGCGAACCATGCAAATCAAAATTTCCGGCGGCGTGTACCCCAGGGGCACTTGCTCTGGCAGCCGCTCGTTCCTCGCGGGCCATCGCTGGCGTACGTCGGAAATTTTACTTCTCAGGCCACGCAGTGTGCGAGCGAAGCGAGTGCGCGGAGTGGACTGCAAGCCCATTGGCAGGAAAACGGCGCAGCCGTTTTTCGCCAGCTTTCACTCCACGCCCCGGTAAAAGAGGCCGCGGGTGTAGCTGTCCGGCATCCAGTCGCCTTGGCCCTGATAGCGGCGGGCGATGGCGGCACATTCCTGGGGCGTCTCGGTGGTGAAGCGAAGCCGGGCGTAGGCCAGGCCGCAGCGGCGATAGTCCTCCTTGTCCGCCAGGAACAGGGGGGCGCTGTTTTGTATCTCGTTGCGGCAGCCGTAGGCGCAGGTGACGGGGAAGCGGGCCCCGGTGCGGTCGGTGAGGACGCCGCCCTTGCCGTGGGCGCAGCCCACCGTGTTGCGCAGCGCGCAGTTCTCCGTGACCATCAGCGGCAGGCGGCCGTAGACGATGGCCTCGCAGGGCAGGTATTTCTGCATATCCCGTATCTGCTGGTGCCGCAGCTCAAAGGAGAGGGTGGCGGTGTCCAGCCCCAGGTCCCGCAGGAACAGCAGGGCACGGGAATTGAACACATTGAGGCCGAAGTCGCCCAGAAGGGGCAAGCCCAAGCCCTCCGCAATGGGTAGGTGGCCCAGGTTGCCCACGGCCACGCCGTAGAGACCCGCGGCCTTTTGCAGCAGGGCGCGGAGGTGCCCCTCGTCCGCCGTGCGGTAGATGCGGGGCAGCACGGCGCAGAATTGTTGCCCCGGCCAGGCGGTCAAATCCATTGTAGCCAGCCAGTCCACGGGAATATACACGATTTCCGGCGCCGTGGCCAGCAATTCTTCCGTCAGCTGTGCCTTGTCCGACAGGGAGACCGTCAGCTTGGGCGGTTCCTGGGGAGCAGGGCAGGGGGGCAGAGGGGATTCCATCGCGGTGCGCCGTGGGGGCAGGGCCGCCATGGCGTCGGCCAACGCGGTGAGGGCGTCACGCCGCAGGCCGTTGATGGCCCCGGCGGACAGCATCAGCCCGTCTTCCACGGAGAGGTCGAACCGCGCCACCGTGAACACGGTGCCGCCGGTCTTGCCCAGCCGCTGGCGCAATTCCTCCGCCGTCAGGCTGCGGTTGCGGGCCGCCTCCGGCACGGGGCCGGTGACGGTGACGGCGTGTCCGCCCCCCTCCGCCGTCAGCGTGGCAGGGGCGTTTGCCGTCAGATGGCAGGTGAGGGTCACGGGGGTGAGCCGGTGCTCCCGGCTCTCGACCTCCTGCCGCACCTGGGCAAACCAATCCTCGGGCCACCGGGCCTTTTCGCTGCGCATTCCCAGCATGTCCGGGCCCTTTTCGCCCCGGAAATAGCCGTCGGTGAAGCCGTCCCGGTTGAAGGCGTCGAATAGTTGCCGTTCCTCCTCTGCGGTGGGGCCACGGCGCTCGTCCAGCAGCCGGCGGTAGATGGACGTGACGGCGGCCACGTACTCCGGCCGCTTCATCCGCCCCTCGATTTTCAGACACGCCACACCCATGTCCTCCAGTTCCCGGAGGTGATGGGACAGATTGGCGTCCTTCAGGCTCAAGGGGTGTTCGCCCCGGCAGGGGCCGTCCACGCCGTAGGGCAGGCGGCAGGGCTGGGCGCACCGGCCCCGGTTGCCGCTGCGCTGGCCGATGAGGGCGCTCATGGCGCACTGGCCGGAGTAGCACATGCACAGCGCCCCGTGGACGAAGGCCTCCACCTCGGCGTCGCAGCCCCGGCAGATTTCAGCGATTTCAGAACCGGACAGCTCCCGGGCCAGCACCACCCGGTGGATGCCCAGAGATGCCGCCACCTGGGCGCCGCCCAGGGTGTGGAGGCTCATCTGGGTGCTGGCGTGGAGCGTCACCTCCGGCGCCACCTCCCGGGCCAGGTGCCACACGCCCCAGTCCTGGATCAGCACCGCGTCCACGCCCATATCGCTGGCCTTGCGCAGCGCTTCCGCCGCCTGGGGGAGCTCCCGGTCGGCCACCAGGGTGTTCAGCGTGAGATACACCTTCACGCCCCGCAAATGGCAGTAGGTCACGGCGTCTGCAAATTCCTCGTCGGTAAAGTTCCGGGCGCTCTGGCGGGCGTTGAAGGCACCGAAGCCCATGTACACCGCGTCCGCCCCGGACTGCACCGCCGCCTCCAGGGCCTCCCGGGACCCGGCGGGTGCCAACAGCTCGGTCATTACCGTTTCCCCTGTTGCAGCTTAAAGAGCTGGCGCTTCAAGTCGCTGACCTCGCTCTTGGCGGCGTTGGCCTCGTCCAGGTAGGCTTTCAGCTGGCGGCGCAGGTTCTCGGTGCCCTCCTGGTTTTTCAGCAGCTCGTCGGCCATGTTCACCGCCGCCAGCACCGCCGCGTCGTAGCGGCTCACGTGGGCGGAGGCCATCAGCTCCGTCATCTTGTCGTTCACCATCGCCCCCACCTTTTCCATATAGCTGGGGGTCTCGTCGGCGACAAGCGTGTAGCTCTCGCCGCAAATCGTCACCGTTACCCGATTGGCCATGGCGTTACCCTCCTGTTGGTTCACAAAGTTATACAGTATAATTATAACACATTTTTGCCGGGAGGAAAGAATAATTTGTGAATTTGTAAAAAAGGCCCGGCCCCACTTTACGAAAGGGCGGATTTCGTGTAGAATAATGCAAACGATTACCGTGGGAGGTGAGGGCCGTGGCGGGATACATCCTGGGCGGAGAGGAAAAGAATCTGGTGCTGCGCTGCGCCGAGGTGGACGCCGTGGTGGGCGGCAAAAACGGCGACGCGGCCCTGCTGTACCTGGCCTTGCAGCGGTCCTCCGGCGGCCAGGACGCCGCCGCCCTGGCGGCCTCCCTGGGCATGACGGAGCTGCGGCTGCGCTCGGCGGAGTCGGCCCTGCGGGAGATGGGCCTTTTGGGGGGCGCCAAGCCCCTGGCCCCGGAGCGGGAGCGCACCGAGTTTACGCCCCAGGAGATGGCGGATCTGCTGGGCCAGGAGGACTACGCCATGCTTCGCGCCCAGGTGGAGCAGACCCTGGGCCGCCGCCTTGCCGCCGCCGACGACCAGATTCTGGCCGGGCTGTACCACGACCTGGGCTTCCCGGCGGACGTGCTGTACCAGCTGGTGGTACACTGCACCGACCGCACCCGCCGCCGCTACGGCGAGGGCCGCCGCCCCACGTTGCGGCAGATCGAGAAAGAGGGCTACTACTGGGCCCAAAAGGGCCTTTTCGACCAGGAGACCGTGGCGGCCTACCTGCGGGATTACGACCGCAAGGTGGCGGGCACCGGCGCCTATATGCGGGTCCTTCAGCTGGGGGACCGCCCGGCGGTGGACAGCGAATTGAAGTACATTCTGGACTGGATGGACAAGGGTTTTCCGCCGGACACGGTGGCCCTGGCCTATGAGATCACCATCATGCGCAAGCAGAAGATGGACTGGCGGTACCTGAACGGCATCCTCCGCCGCTGGCACGAAAGCGGCTGGCACACCACCGCCCAGGTGGAGGCGGGGGAGCAGCGCCGGGAATCCGCCGCCCCCAGACGGGGCAAGGCGCCATCGGCGGGCCGGGACAAGAGCTGGATGAAGAAATATGTGGGGAGGGAATGACCCATGGCAGTAGACGGAAAGGTGCTGCGCATTGCCACCGACCGATTTGAACAGGATAAGGCCGCCCGGGCCGCCAAGGCCCAGCGCCGCCGGCAGCAGATTTATCGTGACGTGCCCCGCGTCCGGGAGATTGACACGGAGCTGCGCACCACCATGTCCCAGATCGTCTCCGGGGCCTTGCAGCGGGGCACCGACCCCCTGCCCGCCATCCGGGTGATTCGGGATAACAATTTAGCCCTCCAGCAGGAGCGGCAAGCCCTGTTGCAGCGCTACGGCTACAGCCCCGACGCCTTGGACGACGCCCCCGCCTGTCCCCTCTGCGGCGACAGCGGCTACGTCCGGGGGGGCATGTGCCGGTGCCTGAAAAAATACTACCACGACGCCCAGATCGCCCAGCTGTCCCAGCTGCTGGATCTGGGCCATCAGAGCTTTGAGACGTTCGAGGAAAAATGGTACAGCCCTATACCTGATCCTGAACTGGGCATTTCTCCCCGCGAACAGGCCAATAGAAATTTTGACGCTTGCCGCGACTTTGCCAACGAGTTTTCGAGACGCAGCGGCAGC
>JAFSMA010000055.1 GCA_017448145.1 Oscillospiraceae bacterium
CTGACCGCCAGGCAGACCACCACCAGCACCAGCGCCCCCTTGCTCTTCACCACGTATTGCAGCAGCCGCTTCACCGTGCCGCCCATGTTCTGGGGCCGCTGGAAGCCGTGCCGGTTGGGGCCGCCGCCCCGGGGAGCCCTATTTTCAGCCATCGATGCTCACCCCCTCCTGTTGCGATTGGTACACTTCCTTGTAAATCGGGCAATTTTCCATCAATTCCCCGTGGCTGCCCAGGCCCACGATAGCGCCGTCGTCCATCACCACAATGATGTCCGCGTCCATCACGGAGTTGACCCGCTGGGCGATGATCAGCTTGGTGGTGTCCGGCAGCATGGAGCGGAAGCCCTCCCGGATCTTGGCGTCGGTAGCCGTGTCCACGGCGGAGGTGCTGTCGTCCAGAATCAGCACCTTTGGCTTGCGGAGAATGGCCCGGGCGATGCAAAGCCGCTGCTTCTGCCCGCCGGACACGTTGGTGCCGCCCTGCTCGATGTGGGTGTCGTACCCGTCCGGCATCTTGTCGATAAACTCGTCGGCGCAGGCCAGGCGGCAGGCCGTGCGCAGCTCGTCGTCGGTGGCGTTTTCGTTGCCCCACCGCAGGTTTTCCGCAATGGTGCCGGAGAACAGCGTGTTCTTTTGCAGCACCATGGACACCGCGTCACGCAGCGCCTCCATGGTGTAGTCCTTCACGTTGCGCCCGCCCACGGCCACGCTGCCCTCTGTGACCTCGTACAGCCGTGGGATCATGCTCACCAGCGTGGTCTTGGCGCTGCCGGTGCCGCCCAAAATGCCCACCGTAGCCCCGGAGGGGATGTGCAGGTTGATGTCCCGCAGGTTCCAGCCCTCGGCGGTGGGGTGGTACTTAAAGTACACGTGGTCGAAGTCGATCTGCCCGTTTGCCACGGCAAGACCGGCCTGGGCGGTGTCGTTGGTGATCTCCGGCTCCTCGTCCAGCACCTCCACAATGCGCCGGGCGCAGGCGATGGACCGGGTCAGCATCATCATCACCATGGACACCATCATCAGGCTCATCAAAATTTCGCTGGAATAGGTGAAAAAGGCCATCAGGTCGCCGGAGAGCATGGTGCCCTCGTACACGTAATGGCCGCCGATCCACGTCAGGGCGATGATGGTGCCGCCCATCAGCGTCATCATAATGGGCATGAACGTCACCACGAAGCCGAAGGCCCGCTCCGCCGTCTCCCGCAGTTGGGCGTTCCGCTCGTCGAATTTCTCGATCTCCCGGTCCTCCCGCACGAAGGACTTCACCACCCGGATGGCGTTCAAGTCCTCCTGCACCACCAGATTCACCGCGTCGGTGCTCTTTTGCAGCGCCGTGAAAAACGGCCCCACGTACCGCACCACGATCAGCACCAGCACCACCAGAATGGGGATGCTCACCAGATACACCTGGCTCAGCTGCAGGCTGGTGCGCAGCGCCAGCACCATGGCGGTGATCAGCATCACCGGGGCCCGCACCGTAATGCGCATGCCCATAAACAGCATCATCTGCACGGCGGACACGTCGTTGGTCAGCCGGGTAATCAGGCTGGCGGTGGAAAAATGCTCAATGTTGGCGAAGCTGAAGCGCTGCACCTGCTCATATTCCGCCCCCCGGATGTTGGCGCCGAAGCCCATGGCGGCCTTGGCGGCGAATACCGCCGCCCCGATGCCGCCGGCCAGGGCCAGCAGCGAGAGGATCACCATCTTCACGCCGGTGGCCAGTATGTAGGCCCGGTCGCCGCCGGCGATACCCACGTCCACAATGTCGCTCATAGCCCGGGGCAGCAGCAGCTCCAGCACCGCCTCCGCCACCGAGCAGGCCACACCCAGCAGTATCCAGATGCGGTATCCCTTCGTATATACGGCCAGCTTGCGAATCATTGGCCTTCCTCCTTTCCCGCCAGACGCTGCGCCAGTCGCAGCAACAGCTGCCGCAGCGTGTCCAGCTCTTCGGGCGTAAAGCCCTGTTCCATAAAGTCGTTGTTTTCCGCCACCACGGCGCAGAACACGTCGTAAAACGCCGCCCCCTGCTCCGTCAGCGTCAGAATGCGGCACCGCCCGTCGGCGGCGCTGCTTTGGCGGCGCAAAAACCCCTTTTCCTCCAGCCTTGTCACGATGCCGTTCACCGTGGAGGGCTTCACGTGGAGAAATTGCTCCAGCGCCCTCTGGTTCACCGGCTCCCTGGCCTCGTGGAGGAAGGTGAGGGTGCGGCACTGTATGGGCGTCACGTCATACTGCCGCAGCGCGTCTCCCAGCCGCTGCAAAACCCGATGGTTGCAATACCCCAGCAGCGGCCCCAGATGCTGTAAGCAGTCCTGCCCGTCCATAGCCATCCCCCTTTCGCCAAATTAGTTAGTCCGCTAAAATTTCGCGAGCTAAATAATAGCACGGCCTAACTCCCCCGTCAAGGCGAAACAGGAGAGAGGGTGTAAACAAATTGTGAATACTATCACAATTCCGTTGACAGACCAGTTAGCCTCTGCTATCATCTACCCAAGACAAGCAACCTGCCATTTTAACTTGTCCATTGTTTTTCTCTCTCTCCTTTTCAAAATGAGCGGCGGCCCACCCAACGGGGCCGCCGCTCAAATTATATAAAAATGAATACTGAATACTGAAAAATGAATACTGAAAAATGGCGGTATCCGCTTCGCGGATACCGTAAAGAATAGGGGGCAGGGGAGAGCGATGCCGGACAGTTCCGCCGAGGGGCTAACCTTTCCCCGCAGGCGCCGCCGCCCCCGACCGCCCCGCCCGGTTACCCGGCACAGGGTAACGATAATCGTCCGTAGGGGCGGGGCTTACCCCAAGGGCACTGGCTCCACCATCCGCTCATTCTTCGCGGGGTGTCGCTGGCGCTGCTCGCCCTACCCCGCCACCAACACCTGCCAAGGTGGGATCAATACAACAAGGCAACGACACCCCTCCGTAGGGCGGGACCTATGTGTCCCGCCAACCCAGGTAACGCTTACCGCCAGAGGCGGATAAATGGAAAAGGGCATCGGCAAACCCTCCGTAGGGGCGGACGACTCTGTCTGCCCCCTCGCGGCATCCACCGCCACCCGTCAGCTGATTGGCACCCGGTTTCTCCCTCCCCCGTAGGGCGCGACGACCCGGCGCGCCGCAACCCGGCAACGATTATCGTTACGCCCTGTTGAACGGTGCACGGCCTCCGCGACACTGTAGGGGCCGCCGCCTACCCCAAGGGCGCTGGCTCCACAATCCGCTCGTGTCCTCGCGGTGTGTCGCTGGCGCCGGCGGCCCGCACCCCGGCGGCGATCACCACCCCTCCGGTTGGCTTCAAATACCCGTCAATTCTCCCCGTAGGGGCGGACGACCCTGTCCGCCCCAGCAAGTGAACAACACCCGCCAAGGCCGTCTGAATGGCACGCGCTGATGACACCCTTGCGTAGGGGCGGGGCTTACCCCAAGGGCACTGGCTCCACAGGCCGCTCATGCTTCGCGGTGTGTCGCTGGCGCTGCTCCGCCCTACCCCGCCACCAACACCCGCCAAGATTGGATAAATACAACAAGGCAACGACACCCCTCCGTAGGGGCGGACGACTTACCCCAAGGGCACTGGCTCCACCATCCGCTCATTCTTCGCGGGGTGTCGCTGGCGCTGTCCGCCCCGGCAAGTGAACAACACCCGCCAACCCCGCTTGCATGGCACAAGATCACAACACCCGCCCCGCCTTCCCCCTGGGGGAGAAGGTGTCGGCGCAGCCGACGGATGAGGGGGCCGCCTTGCAGCACGTCATTCCCTTGCTCACCCCAGCGCCACGTCCAGCACCATCATAAGCAAAAACCCCACGCCGAAGCCCGCCGTGCCCGCCAGTCCCTTGGCCTGGGGCACCAACTCCGCCACCACCACATACAGCATGGCTCCCGCCGCAAAGCTCAACAGCCAGGGCATCCACCCCTCCGCCCCGGCGGCGCACAGCAGCACCGCCATGCCGAACACCGGTTCCACCACGCCGGAGGCCGCGCCGTACAGGAAGGCCCTGCCCCGCCCCACGCCCTGCTGGCCCATGGGCAGGGAGATGGCCGCCCCCTCCGGAAAATTCTGTATGCCGATGCCCAGGGCCAGGGCGGACGCTGCCGCCAGAGAGGCACTGTCCCGGGCCAGGGCGAAGGCCAGCCCCACCGCCATGCCCTCCGGCACGTTGTGCAGCGTAATGGCGGCCATCAGCAGTGTGTTCCGCCGCCATGCCTCCTGCCGCGGCCGCAGCCGGGGCAGGATAATGTCCAGCCCGGAGAGGAACACCATCCCCGCCGTCAGAGCGATGGCGCAGGGCATCCACGCGGGCAGCGGCCCCTCCGCCGCCCGCGCCAGCGCCGGCAGCAGCAGGCTCCATACGCTGGCCGCCGTCATCACTCCCGCGGCAAACCCCAGCATCACCTGTTCCCACCGCCGGGGCAGTTCCCCGGCAAAGAGAAACACCGTGGCCGCTCCCAGCGCCGTCAGGGCAAAGGTAAACCCCGTTCCCGCAGCGCCCCACACTATGTTTTGCGTCGTCAAAATCCATCAGCGCCCTTATCCTGTCAGTCTGAGCAAAGCCCGCCCCCAGGGGCGCAAACCTCGCCTACTCCAGTATAGGCCGCCCCGGCCGCAAGGGTGACAGCGCCGATAGGGCATCGTGCCATATGTACCCGAGGGACGGCAAATCCGTCCCTCGCGTGTTACCAAGTGGTGTTCTCCCCGTCCAGCAGATAGCCGTCCCGGTCGTGTACCATGCCGTTTTCCACCATCTGATCCCAGGAGGTGGGCCGGTAGCGCCAGCCGGTGCCCCGCCGGGCGCCGTAGATGCTGGTGCCCGCCGTGCCGCCCAGTGTGCCGTCGCCGTTGGTGCCGCTGCCCACCACGCCGTTTTCCGTTCCGTTGCCGGTGATGCCATTGTTGTCGCTGCCGTTGGTGCCGATGCTGCCGTTATGGTCCGTCACGCCGGGGGTCACGTTGCTGCCGGTGGCGGGGCGCCGATCCTGCTGCCCGCACCCGCCCAGCACCAGCGCGGCGCACAGGGCCAGGGCCAGTAAAGTGTGTTTCATTTCCTCTCTCCTCCCATTTTGTGGACGTCCATGGCGCGGCCCCATCCGCAAAATGGGGCTATGCCACGATGCCAATGGTAGTATGTCGCGCCCTGCGGAATTTATGGCGGGGAAATGGTGGCAGCGTTGCAATCCGCTGCCGCCTATGGTACAATAAAACCATCCCACATATGAAAACGATTTGTAATATCCTGCGCAAAATCAACTATTTGTATTCAAAATAAGGAGGATTTGGCCATGCAGAAGCTGGAAAAACAGTTCCATCTCCACTGTGTGGAGGGCGACGTAGGCCGTTACGTCATCACACCCGGCGACCCGGGCCGCTGTGAGAAGATCGCCGCGTTGCTGGACGACGCCCATTTTGTGGTGTCCAACCGTGAGTTCACCATCTACACCGGCTCCTTGCTGGGGGAAAAGGTCAGCGTCTGCTCCACCGGCATCGGCGGCCCCTCTGCCGCCATCGCCATGGAGGAGCTCCACGCCGTGGGCGCGGATACGTTCATCCGGGTGGGCACCTGCGGCGGCATCGACCTGGATGTCCAGTCCGGCGATGTGGTCATCGCCACCGGCGCCATCCGCTTCGAGCATACCAGCCGGGAGTACGCCCCCATTGAGTTCCCCGCCGTGGCCGACTTTACCGTGGCCGGCGCCCTGGTGGAAGCGGCCAACGCCCTGGGCTACCGCCACCATACCGGCGTCGTCCAGTGCAAGGACAGCTTCTACGGCCAGCACAGCCCCGCCCGTATGCCCGTCAGCTATGAGCTGCTTGAAAAATGGGAGGCCTGGAAGCGGCTGGGCGTCAAGGCCAGCGAGATGGAGAGCGCCGCCATGTTCGTGGTGGCCGCCGCCCTGGGCTGCCGCTGCGGATCCTGCTTCCATGTCATCTGGAACCAGGAGCGGGAGGCCGCCGGCCTGGACCAGAAGATGAACGAGGACACCTCCTCCGCCGTAAGGGTAGGCGTGGAGGCCGTCCGCCGCCTCATAGAAGCCGACCGCGCCGCCGCCCGCTGAACAGAACTCCCGTCCGGCCTTCCCCCAAACCTCGGCTGAACGGCAAAGGACAACAACCCCTGTAGGGCGCGACGACTCGGCGCGCCGTAACCCGCCCTCAACCACCGCCAAGGCCGGTTGAATGGTACACGGTAACAACAACCCCCGTAGGGGCGGACGACTTACCCCAAGGGCACTGGCTCCACATACCGCTCATGCTTCGCGGTGTGTCGCTGGCGCTGTCCGCCCCATCGCCTCCGCCCACCAACGACCTGGGGTGAATGGAACGCCGCAACGCGTCTGCGTAGGGCGCGACGACTCGGCGCGCCGTACCCGGCGACGGGTTTGAGAAAGGGTGCGTTGGTTGCAAACAGGCAGCGACTTTATTCGTAGGGGCGGGGCTTACCCCAAGGGCACTGGCTCCACAGGCCGCTCATGCTTCGCGGCGTGTCGCTGGCGCTGCTCCGCCCGCCGCAAGGCCTCACTACCGCCAAGGCCGGTTGAATGGCACGCGGTAACCACCCTACCGTAGGGGCCGCCGCCCCGGCGGCCCTGACTTCCCCCTGGGGGGAAGGTGTCGGCGCAGCCGACGGATGAGGGGGCGATGACCGCACGTCTGCCACCCACACCCCCGCATAAAAACATAAGAGGAGCGATGTCGCATCGCTCCTCTTATTTTGCCAAACCCCAAAAGAATTATTTTTCCATAATATGTACGTTCAGATGGTTGTACGTCATCTCCACGCCGTACTTTTCAAAGCAGGTGCGGATGTTCTCCATCAGCGGGTAATACACGTCCCAGTACGCCGCCGCGTCGCACCAGCACCGCACGATGTAGGCGATGCTGCTCTCGCCGTAGTTGTCCACGACCACCACCGGCGCCGGGTCGCTGTGCACCTGGGGGCACATGGCCACCGCCTCCAGCAGCGCCTGCCGCACCGTCTGGGCCGCCGCGTCGTAGGAGGCCGTCACGGTGATGTTGATGCGCCGCTTCCCCAGCCGGGTGTAATTGGTGATTCTGTCGGCGCTGAGGGAGCCGTTGGGCACCACGATCCGCAGCCCGTTGGGGTGGTCAAGACAGGTGTGGGTCAGGTGGATCTCCGCCACCGTTCCGGCGGTAGCGCCTGCCTCAATGTAGTCGCCGATGGAAAAGGGATTGGTGCCCAGCAGGATAAGCCCGCCTGCCACGTTGCTCAGCACCGTCTGTACCGCCAGCGTCACCGCCAGACCCAGCACGCTCAGCAGCGCCACCAGCGACGTGATGGGCACGCCCAGCTGGTCGGCCACCACCAGCACCGTCACCACCAGCATCAGCGTCTTCACGCCCCTGCGCAAAAAGGAACCGATGCGCTTGTCCAGCTTGCCCCGGGAGAGCACCTTGCCCATAACGGCGTCCACGATTTTCGTCACGCCCAGGCACACCGCCAGCGTGGCCAGGGTGGTCAGCGCCTTGAGCAGCGTCATGTTGGTCACAACATTGTTTACGGTTTCGGTTACAACGGTAGTATCCGTCATGTTTGCGTCCTCCTTGGAGAATAGTCACCCCATTATACCCATATCCGCCCCCCTTGACAAGCCCGCTCCAAAGATACCCATTTTCTCACCCATATATCGATAATGTGGCGAAAGACGGAAAAACAGAATCGAAAGCAAAAAAATAGTACAAATAATAGCAAGAATATAAGGAAAAAATAAAATTCCTCTTACATTTTGGCAAAAGCTGTGTTATAATGCCTGTCGAAATATCGAGATTAATGGGAATTGCGGCGAAATAGCGGGAGGCATCCATGTTTCAGATCGGAGAACTGGTGGTATACGGCGGCGAGGGCGTGTGCCGGGTGGAGAGCATCGGCGTGCCGGCCATCGCCGGGATGGACAAGCAGCGGCAGTATTACACCCTGCAACCCCTCTACCGCTCCGGCCAGGTGCTGACCCCCGTGGACACAAAGGTGCTGATGCGCCCGGTGATGACGGCGGAGGCGGCCCGTGCCTTCATCGCCGCCCTGCCCGACCTGCCGCCTCAGGCGCCCCCGGAGGGGGGTATGCGAGCCGCCAAGGAGCACTATCACGCCGTCTGCGCCACCTACGACTGCGCCGCCATGGCGGCCATGCTCAAGCATACCGCCCGCCGCCGCAGATGGGCGGTGAGCCACGGCAAAAAGATCAGCCAGCTGGACGAACGCTTTGCCAAGCGTGCAGAGGATCAGCTCTACGGCGAGCTGGCCGCGGCCCTGTCCCTGCCCCGCGACGACATGGAGACCTACATCCGCCAATCCTACCCCGCCTGGCCCGCTGAATAAAAAAACCGCCCCGAAGGGCGGTTTTTCATTTCCGTGCCGAAGGCACATACCACGCAAATATCACTGACAACCGCGACACCTTCTCCCCGGGGAGAAGGTGGCACGGCCAAAGGGCCGTGACGGATGAGGGGGCGACGATGGACATGGGCGGCTGAATGGCAAACGGCAACAACAATCCTTCGTAGGGCGGGACCTATGTGTCCCGCCAACCCCGTCCCCAACCACCGCCAAGGCCGGTTGAATGGTACACGGTAACGACAAACCCCCCGTAGGGGCGGGGCTCTGCTCCGCCCGCCGCAAGGCCCCGCCGCTAACCCCAGTTGAATGGCACGCGGTAACCACCCCACCGTAGGGGCCGCCGCCCCCGGCGGCCCCGCCTTCTCCTTGGGGAGAAGGTGGCACGGCCAAAGGCCGTGACGGATGAGGGGGCGACGAAGCACGCATTTTCGTGATGTTATGCCTGCGGCATAGTGATGCATTGCGGCTGCCGCCGCAAAATGATGTTGCGTCACTTCGCGCCGCAGTGATGCGATGTTTGCCCCACGTGCCGCCGCTCACACATCACTTGCGCAGCAAACATCACTTGGCTCCGCCAAACATCACTTGCCCCGCAGGGGCAAACATCATTCCGAAAAGGGCCTTTTGTCTCACGACAAAAGGCCCTTTTCGGTGGTACGGGTAGTGGGACTCGAACCCACACGCCTCTCGGCACAGGAACCTAAATCCGGCATGTCTACCAATTCCATCATACCCGCGTATCGCCACACAGTATACCACACCTTTCCCGCCACGGCAAGGGCAACGGTACGAAAAAACAGCCCCGGGCACAGGCCCGGGGCTGTCCACCGTTATGCGCTTATTCCTCGCCCTTGTCCTCGGCAGGGGCGTCCTGGGAAGCAGGCGCTTCCTCCGCATGCTGCTCCTCTGCCTCCTCCGGCATGGGCACCGGCTGGGAAATCATGCTGATCTTCTTGGCCGGGGCCTCGATGGTTTCCGGCTGGGAGGGGCGGAAGGCGTTTTTGTTCACGCCGAAGTAGTCGTTCACCGTCTCCGGGTCGCGGCCCTCGATGATGGCCATCATCTCCTGACCGGTAATGGTCTCCTTCTTCAGCAGGTACGCCGCAATCTTATCCAGCAGCTCCCGGTTCTCGTTCAAAATGGCCTTGGCCTCCTCGTGGCACTGGCGGAGAATCTTAATGGTCTCCCGGTCGGCGGCGGCGTAGGTCTCCTGGGCGCAGGTCATGGAGTAGCCGCCGTCCAGATACTGGCTCTGGATGGTGCCCAGGGCCATCATGTCGAATGCCTCGCACATGCCGAACCGTGCCACCATGTTCCGTGCCAGCTCTGTGGCCCGCTCGATGTCGTTGGCGGCGCCGGAGGTCATGGTGTGGCACACCAATTCCTCACTGGAGCGGCCTGCCAGCAGCGTGCGGATCTCCGCCAGAATGTCCTCCCGGGACATGAGGAATTTCTCCTCCTCCGGCAGGTGCAGCGTGTAGCCCAGCGCCCCCTGGGTGTGGGGCACGATGGTGATTTTGGAAACGGGCTGTGCGTTCTTCTGCTTGGCGGCCACCAGGGCGTGGCCCACCTCGTGGTAGGCGATGACCCGCTTTTCCTCCTCGGTGATGACGCTGCCCTTCTTCTCCGCGCCGGCGATCACCACTTCAAACGACACCAGCAGATCCTCCTGGTTCACGGCTCTCCGTCCCTTGCGGACGGCCCGCAGCGCCGCCTCGTTCACCAGGTTGGCAAGGTCTGCGCCCACGGTGCCGGCGGTGGCCTGGGCGATCTTCTCCAGATCCACGTCCTCCGCCAGATGGATGTTCCGGGTGTGCACCTGCAAGGTGGCCAGGCGTCCTGCGAAGTTGGGCCGATCCACGGTGATGCGGCGGTCAAAGCGGCCCGGCCGCAGCAGCGCCTTGTCCAGCACCTCGGGCCGGTTGGTGGCGCCCAGTACGATCACGCCCTTGCTGGGGTCGAAGCCGTCCAGCTCGGCCAGCAGCTGATTCAGGGTCTGCTCCCGCTCGTCGTTGCCGCCGAAGCGGCCGCCGTCACGGCTCTTGCCGATGGTGTCGATCTCGTCGATGAAGATGATGCACGGCGCCACCTTGGCGGCCTCCTTAAACAGGTCGCGGACGCGGCTGGCGCCCACGCCTACGAACATCTCCACGAAGTCGGAGCCGGAGATGGAGAAGAACGGCACCCCCGCCTCGCCGGCCACGGCCTTGGCCAGCAGCGTCTTGCCGGTGCCGGGGGAGCCCACCAGCAGCGCGCCCTTGGGCAGCTTGGCGCCGATGGCGGTGTACTTCTGGGGGTTGTGGAGGAAGTCGATGATCTCCTCCAGGCTCTCCTTGGCCTCGTCCTGGCCCGCCACGTCCTTAAAGGTGACGCCGGTGGAGCGCTCCATATACACCTTGGCGTTGCTCTTGCCCACGCTGCCGATGCCGCCGATGCCGCCGCCGCTCTTGCTGATGAAGCGGAACAGCAGCATAAAGCCTCCTACCATGATGATGGCGGGCAGGATATACAGCACCATGAACTCCAGCAGCGGGCTCATCTGGGCCTTGTAGTAGCCGGTGTATTCCACGCCGTGCTCCTTCAAAAGGGGCAGCAGCGTGTCGTCCTGGAGCGCCGTGGTAAACAGCGTCAGCGGCGTATCCTCGGTGTTGGTGTAGCTCTTGGGCTCTGCGTCACTGCCGGGGGTCTCGTCCTCGGTGTACACGTAGCCCTCCACGGGCCTGACGTAGATCACGCCGTCCCGGAACAGCACGCTCTTGGCGTTGCCCTCCTCCACCAGGGTGATAAACTGGCTGTATTTCACCTCGTGGCTGGTGGATTTGTTGGCGGTGTTCTGGCTGTATGCGCCGATGTAGTTCATGATCACCGTCACCACGATAGCCCAGGCCACCAGGGTCAGCACGCCGCGCAGGCGGCTGTTTTTATTGTTATTGTTCTGGTTGTTCTTGTTGTTCTGGTCTTGATTCACGGTCTAACCTCCTTTTCATGGGGTTCCCGGCCAGTATAGCACAATTCCGCCACCCCCACAAGCACGGCGTACCGTCATTTTCTGTAAAATTTCTATGAAGAGCGGCGCAGCTGCCGATGGATTACTTTTCCGCCTGCCGGGGTAAACTCACGGTAAAACCTGTGGGGAGGTGAAGCGAATGAATCCCTGGGCCGCCTTTTTCCTGGGGCTGCTGCTGGGCGGCATCACCGGCGTGGTGACCATGTGCCTGTGCATCGTCAGCGGCTGGAACGACCGCCATCTGGAATAACGCAACCGGCCCGCCGCTCCGGGAGGGAAACTCCCAAAGCGGCGGGCGTTGGTTACATTATTAACTATAGCGTTTCAGCGGATCACTTCCACTTCCACTCCGTGACCTCCGGCAGGTCAACGCCGTATTGGGCGATATACTGCCGGTGCTCCACCAGCTTGTCCTCCATCTGCTGCACCAGGTACGCGCCCCGGTTGCCCAGCTGGGGCAGGTTGTAGATGGCGGCCATCACCAGGTTGAAGCGGTCGATCTTGTTCAGCACCCGCATGTCAAAGGGCGTGGTGATGGTGCCCTCCTCCATGTAGCCCCGGACGTGGATATTCTTGTTGTACCGCTTGTAGGTCAGCTCATGGATCAGGCTGGGATAGCCGTGGAAGGCGAAGATAATGGGCTTATCCCTGGTAAAGAGCAGGTCGTACTCCTGCTGGCTCATGCCGTGGGGGTGCTGGGTGTCGCTCTGCAACCGCATCAGATCCACCACGTTCACCACCCGGATCTTCAGCTCCGGGAAGGCGTCCCGGAGGATGGTCACCGCCGCCAGCGTCTCCAGGGTGGGGGTGTCGCCGCAGCAGGCCATCACAATGTCCGGCTCCTGGCCCTGGTCGGTGCTGGCCCACTGCCAGATGCCGATGCCCTGGGTGCAGTGCTTCACCGCCTGTTCCATGGTCAGCCACTGGGGCCGGGGATGCTTGGAGGCCACAATGCAGTTCACGTAGTTGCGGCTGCGGACGCAGTGGTCAAAGCAGCTCAACAGGCAGTTGGCATCCGGCGGCAGATAGAGCCGCACCACGTCCGCCTTCTTGTTCACCATGTGATCCAGGAAGCCGGGATCCTGGTGGGTAAAGCCGTTGTGGTCCTGCTGCCACACGTTGGAGGCCAGCACGTAGTTCAGCGAGGCGATGTCGTGCCGCCAGGGCAGCTGGCTGCACACCTTCAGCCACTTGGCGTGCTGGGAGAACATGGAGTCCACAATGCGGATGAAGGCCTCGTAGGAGTTGAAGAAGCCGTGGCGCCCGGTGAGCAGATAGCCCTCCAGCATGCCCTGGCACACGTGCTCAGACAGCATGGAGTCCATCACCCGGCCGTTCTCGTCCAGATGGTCGTCGGTGTCGTACACGTCGCCGTTCCAGGCCCGGTCGGTGACCTCGAACACGGGGGTCAGGCGGTTGGAGGTGGTCTCGTCGGGGCCGAAGGAGCGGAAGTTGCGCTCTTTCTCGTTCAGCTTGTAGATGTCCCGCACGAACTTGCCCAGCTCCGCCATGTCCTGGGCCTCCACGCTGCCGGGGAAGGGCACCTCCACGCCGTACTGCCGGAAGTCGGGCATCCGCAGATCCCGCATCAGCTGTCCGCCGTTGGCGTGGGGATTGGCGCCCATGCGGCTCTTGCCCTTGGGGGGCAGCTCCCGCAGCTCCTGCACCGGCACGCCGTCCTTGTCGAACAGCTCCTCCGGCTTATAGCTCTTCAGCCACGTCTCGATCTGCCGGATGTGCTGGGCGCTGTCGGGCTGGATGGGCACCTGGTGGGCCCGCCAGTAGTCCTCCACCTTGGCCCCGTCCACGTAGTCCGGGCCGGTCCAGCCCTTGGGGGCCCGCAGGACGATCATAGGCCACCGGGGGCGATCCTTGCACCCCTCCTCCCGGGCGGCCTTCTGGTAGCGGAGGATCTTCTCAATGCACTCGTCCATGGTGTCCGCCATCAGCCGGTGCATCTTCTCCGGGTCGCTGCCCTCCACGAAATGGGGCTCCCAGCCGCAGCCCAGGAAGAACTGCTCCAGCTCCTCATGGGGGATCCGGGCCAGCACCGTGGGGTTGGCGATTTTGTAGCCGTTTAAGTGGAGGATGGGCAGCACCGCGCCGTCGGTCTCGGCGGAGAGGAACTTGTTCAGCTGCCAGGAGGTGGCCAGGGGGCCGGTCTCCGCCTCGCCGTCGCCCACCACCGTGGCGGCGATGAGGCCCGGGTTGTCGATCACCGCGCCGAAGGCGTGGGCCAGGGAGTAGCCCAGCTCGCCGCCCTCGTTGATGGAGCCGGGGGTTTCCGGCGCCACGTGGCTGGGGATGCCGCCGGGGAAGGAGAAGCGCTTGAACAGCCGCTGCATGCCCTCCCTATCCTGGCTGATGTCGGGGTACACCTCCTGATAGCTGCCGTCCAGCCAGTCCTGGGCCACCATGGCGTTGCCGCCGTGGCCGGGGCCGGAGATGTAGATCATGTCCAGGTCAAATTCCTTGATGGCCCGGTTCAGATGGGTGTAGATAAAGTTCTGGCCCGGGCAGGTGCCCCAGTGGCCCACGATTTTCTTTTTGATATGCTCGGCGGTCAGCGGCTGCTCCAGCAGGGGGTTGTCCAGCAGGTAGAGCTGGCAGGCGGTGAGATAGTTGGCAGCCCGCCAGTATTTGTCCATTACCCGCAGCTCCGCGTCGGTAGCCGGGGTGCGCGTCAGCTTTGACATAGCGTGTCCTCCGTTTTCTTTGTA
>JAFSMA010000056.1 GCA_017448145.1 Oscillospiraceae bacterium
AGCCATAACAGCCTCCAAATACAAAAATACAGAAGTGCCGGGGGGTAATACTGACCCCCCGGCACAAGAGGCCGCGCAGCGGCCCCGAGCGCGAGGGACGGAAGTTACTTTGCGGGATAGAAGTCGATGATACGACCGCGATTATCACGGTCAACGGTATACACCTTGCCGACCTCGATAGAATCCATGGGAACGTCCTCCGGGCGCAGCCAAATGGATTCAGCTACCAGGCCATCACAGCCGATTTTCTTGTGGGTGACGTGCACCAGATTGGAGGCGAAAGGCTCCCCAGTCTTGCGAGAAGTGCCGCGCACAAATTCTTTTCCGATAACAGTTACGTTCATTTTGTACAATCTCCTTATAGTAAATAGTCAAGGCGGACACCTTGCAATAAAATAGTAAATCAACAAAACTGCCGTCGCCAGTCCTTTCCTGTTGCATTCTGTCCAACGCTTTGGTATACTGACGATGTTCCGGCTTTTTCTCCGGGAGAATTTTTTTGTGCAAGGGGAGGGGTTATCCATGGAGCATAGAAAGTCATATGACTTCGTGCGTATTGCCCTCATCGCTTTTTTGGATATGGTCATCGTGGCCGCCGGCGGAATGCTTGCTCTGCTGGTGCGGTTCGACTTTGGATTTTCCAATGTTCCCGGCGAGTATCTGGGCGCCATGCTGCGCTTTGTGCCCGTGGCCTGTGTCATCACAGTGGCCGCCTTTATGTTCACCCGCATGTACCGCTACGTCTGGCGCACGGTGGGGCTCCACGATGTGACTCGCATGGTGCTGTCCGTAGCGGCCGACTTCGCGTTTTGCGCCGTGGCGGCGCTGGTGTGCGCCATCCGCCTGCCCATCAGTGTGTGGTTTTCCATGGCCTTTTTCTGCGCGGCGGGCTTTGTGGGCATGCGCTGCGCCCCCCGGTTTTACATTGATTTTCTCCGCTACGCCTCCCGCAGCCGCCGCAGCAGCGGCCAGCGCATCCTGCTGGTAGGCGGCGGTGCCGCCGGCCGCGCCCTGGTGCAGGAGAGCCTTTCCGGCAACACCTCCACCGGCACCATCTGCTGCATCGTGGACGATAACCCCTCCAAGGAGGGCAAGTACATCGAGGGCGTCAAGATCATCGGCGGCCGTGAGCGTATCCCCTGGGCGGTGGAGCAGTATGACATCGACCAGATCATCCTGGCCCTGCCCTCCGCCACGGCGCAGCAGCAGCGGGATCTGCTGCACATCTGCCAGAGCACCGGCCGCCGGGTTCGCACCGTGCCCGGCATCTCCCAGATGATGAACGGCGAGGTCACGATGCGCATGGTTCGCGATGTGGAGATTGAGGATTTGCTGGGCCGCGACAGCGTTCACCTGGACGAGAGCGCCCTTCATAGCTTCCTGGGCGGCAAGGTGGTGCTGGTCACCGGCGGTGGCGGTTCCATCGGCAGCGAGCTGTGCCGCCAGATCGCCAAATACCGTCCCCGCCTCCTCATTGTGCTGGACATCTATGAGAACAACGCCTACGATCTGCAACAGGAGCTGCGGCAGACCTACGGCGACACGCTGCCCCTTCGGGTAGAGATCGCCTCCGTCCGGGACAAAGCCCGCATCTACCAGATTTTCCAGCAGTATCACCCCCAGCTGGTGTTCCACGCCGCCGCCCACAAGCACGTACCTCTGATGGAGAACTGCTGCGCCGAGGCGGTGAAGAACAACGTCTTCGGCACCTACCACGTGGTGCGTGCGGCGGAGAAATACGGCGCCGAGAAATTCGTCATGATCTCCACCGACAAGGCCGTCAACCCCACCAATATCATGGGCGCCACCAAGCGCTTCTGTGAAATGGTGCTCCAGAGCCGGTTTGACAGCCCCACCGAGTATTGCGCCGTCCGCTTCGGCAACGTACTGGGCTCCAACGGCAGCGTGGTGCCCCTGTTCAAGCGGCAGATCGCCGCCGGTGGCCCTGTCACCATCACCGACAAGCGCATCATCCGCTATTTCATGACCATCCCCGAGGCCGCCTCCCTGGTGCTCCAGGCCGGTGCCATTGCCCACCAGGGCCAGGTGTTCGTGCTGGATATGGGCGAGCCCGTAAAGATCATTGACCTGGCGGAAAATCTCATCCGCCTCAGCGGCTACCAACCCTACCGCGACATCGACATTCAGGAGATCGGCCTGCGCCCCGGCGAAAAGCTGTATGAGGAGCTGCTCATGGCCAGCAACGACCTGCTGCCCACCGGCAATCAAAAGATTTTCGTGGAGCAGCAGCCGGAGATCGACCGCGCCGCCATCATGGCGGGCCTGGAGCAGCTGGACGCCGCCGTCACCGCCGACCCGGCCCCGGACAATGCGCAGATCATCGCCCTCATGCGCCGCCTGGTGCCCACGTACCACAGCCCCCAGGAGGTCAACCGCAACGCCGAATCCGCCCCGGAGATGCGCTCTGCCCAAAAGGAGGGCGACAAAGAGCTGGCCGCGGTGTAAAGCGCCATAACAGTACACAAAAGCAATAAAAACCGGCCCATCGGGCCGGTTTTTCCTGCTTTATATGGGGGAAAAGTGCTTCTTTTTGCGCCTCACGTCTCCATGTGCTTCCCCAGAAAGGACGCCACCGTCTGCCCCAGCTTGTATTCCGCCTCGCCGGGCCGCTTGTCGTCCTCGGCGGCGAACAGTACCAGCCCCAGCACGTCCCCCTGGCACAATATGGGGGCCGCCAGGGCGGCGCAGTAGTCCGCCTCGCCCTCGCAGGCGGCCACGGCCTCGTCGCCTCGCTGCCAGATGCCCCGCTGCTCCATGATGTCCCCCAGGGCGGGGGTCAGGGTTTTGCCCAGCAGTCTCCGCCGCCCCGGCCCCGCCGCGGCGATCACCGTGTCCCGATCCGTCACCGCCACGGTGAAATCGGTGGTGCGGCTGAGGGTGTCGCAAAACTGCTCCGCAAAGTCCTCCAGCCCGCCCAGCAGCGAGTATTTTTTGAAGATGACCTCTCCGTCCTTGCTGGTGTAAATTTCCAGCGGGTCGCCCACCCGAATGTGAAACGTCCGGCGGATTTCCTTGGGGATGACCACCCTGCCCAAGTCGTCGATCCGCCGCACGATGCCTGTTGCTTTCATGCCCTTCTATCCTTTCCGATGGTGAAAATTTGCGCCGCCGCGCCATGCCATCCCATTCACTTTCGCCCTTATTATCCGCAGTTTCCGCTGGGTTATTCTGTTTCATTTGTGTTTTTTTTCGTCAAAAAAAGAGATGCCGTTGGGCATCTCTTTATCGCGCAGTATCAAATTTTGATCAAAATGTTACCCCTTATTGCAGCGGCGCGCCGCACTTGGCGCAGAATTTGCCCCGGCTCATTTCGTGGCACACCGGGCACTCCACCTCCGGCTCCTCTGCCGCGCTTTCCGCTGCGCTCTGCGCCAGATCCACCGCCTCCACGCAGCCGCCGTTTTCCTTGGCGGCCTTCAGCTTTTCGATGCGGCGGCGGTTTGCCTCCACAGCGGAGAGCACGTCCCGCAGCACCTCGGGGATCTCCCCCTTGTACTCCTGGCAGAACCACTGGCCGATGGCCTGGTAGTTCCGCTCCAGCTCCCGCTGCTCCTGGGCCAGGGCCATGGTCAGCTTGGCGGAGTCCGCCACGTCACGGGCCTTGTCCCCGGCCACCTCCGCCACGTCCCGCACCTTCTCGGTGGCCAGCTCGGCCATGCCCTTTGCCTTATCCTTCAGTTCGTTCAGATTGATGAATGCCATAGTGATAATCTCCTTCCTCTATGATGGTTTTTATATGCCGATGGGATACAATCAATGCTCGATCCAGTCGCCGGCCCGGCCCACGGCCCGCTTCCACAGCCGGTATTCCGCGTCGGTGTCCGCCTGTACCCGCCGGGGCTGGAACACGGCATCGCTGCGCCGCAGCGCGGCGATTTCGTCCAAGTCCTTCCACAGCCCGCAACTCAAGCCCGCCAGCGCCGCCGCGCCGAAGGCGGTGGTCTCCACCATGGCGGGGCGATCCACGTTGATGCGCAGCAGGTCGGCTTGCATTTGCAGCAGAATGTCGCTGACGGAGGCGCCGCCGTCCACCTTCAACGTGGAGATGTCGCAGCCGGCGTCCATCCGCATGGCCATCATCAGATCGGTGACCTGGAAGGCGATGCATTGCAGCACAGCCCTGGCCAGGTGGTTGCGGTTGGTGCCCCGGGTGATGCCCAGCACGGCGCCCCGGGCGTACATATCCCAGTAGGGGGCGCCCAGGCCCGTAAAGGCCGGTACCACCACCACGCCGTTGGTGTCGGCTACCTTGGCGGCCAGATCGTTGATCTGGGGGGCGGAGTCGATGATGCCCATCTCGTCCCGCAGCCACTGGATGGTGCTGCCGCCGTTAAAGACGCTGCCCTCCAGGGCGTAGGTGGTGCTGCCGCCCACCTGCCAGCCCACGGAGCACACCAGCCCCGCCCGGGACCGGACGGGGGCGGCGCCCACGTTCATCAGCGTGAAGCAGCCGGTGCCGTAGGTGTTCTTGGCCTGACCGGCGGTAAAGCAGGCCTGGCCGAACAGGGCGGACTGCTGGTCGCCTGCCGCGCCGCACACCGGCACCCCCGCCAGGCTTTCCAGCCCGGGAATGCCCTCCTTTACGTAGCCGTAAATCTCCGAGTTGCCCACAGGGCGGGGGAGGATGGAGTGAGGGATCCGCAGCATGCCGCACAGCTCGTCATCCCAGCACAGGCGGTGGATGTCAAAGAGCATGGTGCGGCTGGCATTGGACACGTCGGTGACGTGGGCCCCGGTGAGCTGCCAGATGAGCCAGGTCTCCACCGTGCCGAAGAGGATCTCCCCCTTCTCCGCCCGCTGGCGCACGCCGGGCACGTTGTCCAGAATCCAGCGGATCTTGGTGGCGGAGAAGTAGGCGTCAATCAAAAGTCCGGTGGTGGACTGAATCCGCTCGTCCAGCCCCTCCTTTTTCAGTTCCTCGCACAGCTCCGCCGTCCGGCGGCACTGCCACACAATGGCGTTATACACCGGCTCGCCGGTGTTTTTGTCCCACAGAATGGTGGTCTCCCGCTGGTTGGTGACGCCGATGCCAGCGATGGCACCGGGGGCCATGCCCGCGATGGCCTCGGCGGCGGCGGTGCGCTCGCTGTTCCAGATGTCGTAGGGGTCGTGCTCCACCCAGCCGGGGCGGGGGTAGTGCTGGGGGAAGTCGTGCTGGGCCATGGCGGCGATGTTGCCGCCCTTGTCGAACACGATGGCCCGGGAGCTGGTGGTACCCTGATCCAATGCCAAGATGAACTGATCCATAATGCAAATCCTCTTTTCAATAGCGATGGAATGTGGTATACTATACAGGAAGATTCTGGCGGGAAAGGGGATGGCCTCCGCGCCCTTCCTTTTCTCTCAACAGTATATCACAGAAAGGACGGTTTGACCATGACAAAGTTGACGGAATTCACCTTTCTCTCCACCGACGGCAAAACCAGGCTCCACGCTATGGAGTGGCGCCCGGAGGGGGACGTGCGGGCCGTGGTGCAGATTCTCCACGGCGTCAGCGAGCATATCTCCCGCTACGACCATTTTGCCCGCTTCCTGTGCGACCATGGCTTCGCCGTGGTGGGCCATGACCACCTGGGCCACGGCGACAGCGTAGGCGAGGGGGACACCCCCATCTATTTCGGCAAGGGTAACACCTGGAACACGGTGGTGGACGACGCCTATGCCCTCCACTGCCGCATCAAGGAGTCCTACCCCGGCACCAAGCTGGTGCTGATGGGCCACTCCATGGGCTCCTTCCTGTGCCGCACCTACCTCATCCGCTACGCCGGTACGGTGGACGCCGCCATCGTCATGGGCACGGGCTGGCAGTCGGGTGCCAAGCTCAGCGGCGGCCTGACCATCGCCGGGCTGATGGCCAAAAAGGATCCCACCAATGCCAGCGCCTTTGTGAACAACCTGGCCTTTGGCAGCTACAACGCCCCCTTCAAGCCCCAGCGCACGGCCTTTGACTGGCTCAGCGCCGACACCGACAACGTGGACGCCTACATTGCCGACCCCAAGTGCGGCGAGCCGGCCACCGTGGGCCTGTTCCGCGAGATGCTGTGGGGCATCCGGTTCAACCAGCGCTTTTCCAGCCTGGATAAGATGGATCGCCAAACCCCCGTGCTGCTGATCTCCGGCGGCGACGACCCGGTGGGCGATATGGGCCGGGGCGTCCGCCAGACCTACACCGAGTTCAAGCGCTCCGGCGTGGCCGACTGCACCATCATTCTCTATCCGGGGCTGCGCCATGAGATCCTCAACGAGAAGTCCCAGCAGGCCAAGGTCTACGCCGACATCCTCTCCTGGCTGGAGGACAAGGTGGGATGAACGGCTGGGATACGCTGCGGCAGGAGTGCCTGGACTGCCGCCGCTGCGGCCTGGCCGACACCCGCACCCAGGTGGTGTTCGGCGTAGGCGACCCGGAGGCGGAGGTGCTGTTCATCGGCGAGGCCCCCGGCGCAAGGGAGGACGAGCAGGGTGAGCCCTTTGTGGGCCGGGCCGGGAAGCTGCTGGACGACATGCTGGCCATGATCGGCCTGAGCCGGGAGCATATCTATATCACCAACTCCGTCAAGTGCCGCCCCCCGGAGAACCGTGATCCCCTGCCGGAGGAAAAGGCCGCCTGCGCCCCCTGGCTGCAACAGCAGCTGGCCCGGATGCAGCCGAAAATCATGGTGTGCCTGGGCCGCATCAGCGCCAACGAGCTGATTCACGAGGATTTCAAGATCAGCCAGGAACACGGGCAGTTCTTCCACAAGGACGGCGTGGAGATGATGGCCCTCTATCACCCCGCCGCGCTGCTGCGCTCCCCCGGCAAGAAGCCGGAGACCTTTGAGGACTTAAAGGCCCTTCGGGCCAAGATTCTCGAACTCTGCACCCATACCCCGCTGGCGTTCTGACGCCCAATTTTACAATCAGGAGGACAATCGCGTGCAGACCTATGACGTATTGATCATCGGCGGCGGCCCCGCCGCCACCAGCGCCGCCATGACGCTGAAAAACCGCAACAAGACCATGGCCGTAGTGGCCAACAAGGCCGAGACCGGCAACCTCTACAAGGCGGAGAAAATCACCAATTACCCCGGCCTGCCCCCCATGTCCGGGGCAGAGATGGCGGAGCTGTTCCGCCGCCAGCTGGTGGAGACCGGGGCGGACATCATCGAGGGCCGGGCCCTGTCCGCCATGTCCATGGGCGACACCTTTGGCGTGTCGGTGGGCAGCCAGTTCTACATGGCCCGCTGCCTCATCATCACCGCCGGTACCACCCGCGAAAAGCTCTATCCCGGCGAGGGCGAGTTTTTGGGCCGGGGCGTCAGCTACTGCGCCACCTGCGACGGTATGCTCTACCGGGGCAAGACGGTGGCGGTGGTAGGCGGCGGCGAAGAGGCCGCCCAGGACGCCGACTTCCTGGAGGGCATCGGCTGCACCGTGCTGCGCTTCCCCCAGAACGGCCGCTATGAGATCACCGGCGAGGCCAAGGCCAGCACCCTGACCTTCAACGGCGAGAGCCACAGCGTGGACGGCGTGTTCATCATCAAGGACACCGTGTCCGTCACCCGCCTGGTGCCGGGCCTCACCTACGAGGCTGGCGGCATCGTGGTGGATCGCCGCATGGCCACCGCCGTGCCCGGTGTGTTCGCCGCCGGTGACTGCACCGGCAAGCCCTTGCAGCTGGCCAAGGCGGTGGGGGAGGGCAACGTAGCCGCCCTGTCCGCCTGCGACTATCTGGACAAAAAGTGATTCCATACTGTATTATTTTCGACAGATAATACGAAATAGCATCACAAAAAGGCATCGGCTTTTTTAGCCGATGCCTTTTTGTGGGGTATCAGTAGCCCAGCTTTCTGTCCACCAGCCGCAGCAGGGGGAGACCTTTGGCGTACCGTTCCAGATCTTCGCAGAACAACGCCACGTCCCTGTCACGGGTGACGGCTACGGAGAAATTCCCGGCGCAGTGGGGGGTGAGGATAAGGTTTGGCGCCGTCCACAGGGGACTGTCCTGGGGCAGCGGCTCCGGCACCATCACGTCCAGCGCCGCCCCGGCGAGGCGCCCGGCGGTCAGGGCCGCCACCAGGGCGTCCTGGTCGATGGCGGAGCCACGGCCCACGTTGATGACGATGGCGTTTTGGGGCAGCAGGGCCAGCCGTTCCCGGCTGAGTATCCCCGCCGTCTCCGCCGTGCCGGGCAGGGCCATCACCAGAATGTCCGTCCGGGGCAGGGCATCGTCCAGAGCCGTAAAGGGCAGGGTCTCGTCAAAGTCCGGGGCGGGTGCGCCGCTGCGCCGCACGCCGCAGAGGTGGGCGGCCCCCATGGCCCGGAACCGCCGGGCCACGTTGCTGCCGATGTCGCCGGTGCCCAGCACCGTCACCCGGCTGCCGTAAAGGGAACCCATAGGCACCGGGCCGTGCCACTGCCGCCGCGCCATACTCTCGGCGTACAGGGGGTACTGCCGCAGCAGTAGCAGCGTCACCATCATCACGTGCTCGGCGATGGTGACGCCGTAGGCCCCGGCGGAGTTGGTGAGGAGTACCCCCGGATGGGCATACAGCCCCTCGTCCACGTAGTTGTCCACCCCGGCGAAACTGGCGCAGAACCACCGGAGGGCCGTCATGTCTTTCAGCTGCGCGGGCCTGGGCAGGCCGTAGACGATTTCATATTCCGCCGCCTGGGCCGCCGTCAAGGCGTCGGCGGTGGAGAAATCCACGGCAAAGCCCGCCTTTTTCGCCGCGGCGCGGATGGTTTCGCGGTGGCCCTCACTCATAAACTGTTCCAACACCAGAATTTTTTTCATGATTTTGCCCTCCTTTTTGAAAAAATGTTACTGTCTCTCGTCCGCCAAAAGCTGCTCGGCGCAGCGCATGCCGTCGGCGGCGGCGGACAGGATGCCCCCGGCATAGCCCGCCCCCTCGCCGCAGGGGAACAGCCCCCGCAGGGCCGATTGACAGTCCTCCCCCCGGGGCATCCGCACCGGGCTGGAGGAGCGGCTCTCCACCGCCGTCAGCACCGCGTCGGGGTGGGCAAAGCCCGGCAGCTTGCCGTCCAGCAGGGGCAGCGCCGCTTCCAGCGATTCCGTCATCCAAGGCGGCAGGCAGTCATGCAAGTCGCACCACTTTACACCCCTTGTGTAGCTGGGGATGACCCGACCGGGGCCGGTGGAGGGCCGGTGGCGCAGGAAATCCTCCACCCGCTGGGCCGGGGCCACGTACGCTCCGCCCCCCAGGGCGTAGGCGTTTGCCTCCAGCGCCCGCTGCAAGGCATAGCCCGCCAGGGGGTGGGGGGAGGGGAAGTCATCGGGAGTGACGCTTACCAGCAGGCCGCCATTGATGTTTTCCTTATCCCGGGCGTACTCGCTCATGCCGTTGGTGACGGCCCGGCCCGTCTCGCTGGCCGCCGCCACCACCTGGCCGCCGGGGCACACGCAGAAGGAGAACACCCCCCGGTCGCCTACGTGGCAGGCCAGCTTGTAGGTGCTGGCGGGCAGGCCGGGGTGGCCCGCCATGGCCTTGTACTGCTGCGCGTCCATGGCGGCCTGGCGGTGCTCGATGCGCACGCCCATGGCAAAGGGCTTGGCCTCCATGGGCACCCCGGCGGCGTACAGGGCCTCCACCGTGTCCCGGGCGCTGTGGCCCAGGGCCAGGATGCACCGGCGGCAGGGCAGGGCGTAGGGGCCGTCGGGGCCTGTCACCGTCAGGGCGGACAGGTGGCCGTCCTGGGTTTGCAGGCCCGTTAGCTTGTGGCCGAAGCGGATGTCGGTGCCCAGGTCCAGCAGCTCCCGCCGCAGGTTTTGCAGCATCACGTGGAGATAATCGGTGCCCACGTGGGGCTTGGCGTCATATAAAATGGTCTCCGGCGCGCCGTTTTGCACCATCTCCTCCAAAATGAAGCGGTGGCGCACGTCACGGGTGCCGGTGTTCAGCTTGCCGTCGGAAAAAGCTCCGGCACCCCCCTCGCCGAACTGGACATTGCACTCCGTGTCCAGCTCGCCGGTGCGCCAGAAATGGGCCACCTTCTCCTGCCGGGCCTCGGCCCACAGGCCCCGCTCCAGCAAAATGGGGGGCCGCCCGCATTTCGCCAGCACCAGGGCGGCAAAGAGGCCCGCCGGCCCGGCGCCCACCACCACCGGCGGCGCTTCACGGGAGGGCATGGCAGGGGGGAGGGTGTACCGCTCCGGGGCGTAAGGGGCCGCTTTTTTCCGGGGGCGGACACCCTTGGCCAGCGCCACGGCTACGCTGTAAACGTATTTTACGTCACGGCGGGCGTCAATGGAGCGGCGGAGGATGGTGAGCGCCGTAATGTCTTTTTCCTTTATACCCAGCGCCCGTGCTGCCGCGGCCTTTAAGGGCAACCCATCCTGCCCCGGCGACAGCGTCAGGCCGTCAATGCGCAGCATGGCAACGTCTCCTTTCGTTCACAAAAAAAACACAAATCCGTCATAAGATTTTAACTCTCATTTCAGTTTTCGTGGTATAGTATGAATCGTGTCAAGGATATCTTATCATAATGGCCTTTGAAAATAAAGGAGGAATCCATATGTATAACGATGAATTCAAAGAGTATCACTATTCCCGGGGCGAGACGGCCCGGGATGAGTACAGCCCCGTGGCCGCCCCGGTGGAGGCTTCGCCCCAGGTGGAACGTGGCCCCGCGCCCAGGCAGGGCCTGGGGGTGAAGGCGGTGGCCCTGGTGCTGGTGTGCGCCCTGGTGTCCGGCCTGTGCGGCTTCGGCGGCGCGGCGGTGTACGGCGCCTTCCACACCAACAAGACCTCCGTCAACCAGGCTACCCAGACTGCCGAGGAGGTGGCCGTCACTGTCAAGCAGGTGGAGAGCGGCGAGAAGATGACCCCCGCCCAGGTGTACGCCAGCACCGTCAACAGCGTGGTGTCCATCAACTCCACCGGCACGACCTATAACGTGTTCGGCCAGCAGAGCCAGTCCTCCTCCAGCGGCACCGGCTTCGTCATCACCGCCGACGGCTACATCGTCACCAACCAGCATGTGGTCTCCGGCGCCGACACCGTGCAGGTCACGCTGTACAGCGGCCAGACCTATGCCGCCACCGTCATCGGCGGCGACAGCGACTACGACGTGGCCGTCATCAAGATTGACGCCGCCGATTTGCAGCCCGTCACCCTGGGCAGCAGCGAAAGCGTCAATGTGGGCGACACGGTGCTGGCCATCGGCAACCCCCTGGGGGAGCTGACCTTCTCCATGAGCCAGGGCATCGTGTCCTCGGTGAACCGGGCCATCAACGTGGACGGCACGCCCTTTAACATGATCCAGGTGGACGCCTCCATCAACCCCGGCAACTCCGGCGGCCCCCTGATGAACCTGTATGGCCAGGTGGTGGGCATCGTGTCCGCCAAGTACAGCGAGTATTCCTCCACCACTGTGGAGGGCCTGGGCTTCGCCATCCCCATTGACGACGTGACCTCTGTCATCACCGAGATCATGGAGAGCGGCGCTGTGTCCGACAAGGCCTATATGGCCATCACCTGCGGCACCATGACCGCCGAGATGGCCGCCCAGTACCAGTATGACGTGGATACCGGCGTGTTCGTGTACAGCGTGGTGTCCGGCGGCGCCGGTGAAAAGGCGGGGTTGCAGATGGGCGACGTTATCACCAAGCTGAATGACACCGCCATCACCTCCCGCACCGACCTCACCGCCGCGCTGAAGAGCTTCCGGGCCGGCGACAGCGCCACCTTGCAGGTGTACCGCGGCGGCAGCTACGTGGACGTGACCATCACCTTCGACGCCCGGCCCCAGACCACCGGCACCGAGGAGCAACAGCAGCAGCCCCAGCAGCAGTACCCCTACGGCTACCAGACCCCCGGCATGGACGACTTCTTCCGCTATTTCTTCGGCAACCGGGGCTAAAATCGGCTTTTTCTCATCCTTTTTCTCTCCTTATACAGAAAACGCGGCTCCGAAAGGGGCCGCGTTTTCCTGTGGTTGTGTTTTCCAATGTATCGTGGTATACTATACTTGCAAAATGCCCCATTTCGGAAATGACATTTTATAACATAGAAATAAGGAGGCTTTCATCATGCAGTATGAGATCAAAGGCGAGCCCATGGGCGTGGTGGTTTGCCAGCTGGAAGACGGCGAGACCATGATCACCGAGAGCGGCTCCATGGTGTGGATGAGCCCCAACATGGAGATGCAGACCTCCGGCGGCGGCGTGGGCAAGGCCCTGGGCCGCCTGTTCTCCGGCGAGAACCTGTTTCAGAACCGCTACACCGCCCATGGTAAGGGCATGATCGCCTTTGCCAGCAGCTTCCCCGGCTCCGTCCGGGCGGTGGAAATCACCCCCGACCGCCCTGTGATCTGCCAGAAGTCCGCCTTTCTGGCGGGCACCGCCGGGGTGGAGCTGAGCACCTTCTTCCACCAGAGGATGGGAGCCGGGCTCTTCGGCGGCGAGGGCTTCATCATGCAGAAGCTGTCCGGCCGGGGCATGGCCTTTTTGGAGATCGACGGCTCCGCTGTGGAGTATGACCTGCAGCCGGGCCAGCAGATCGTCATCGACACCGGCCACCTGGCCATGTGCGACAGCACCTGCTCCATCGACGTGCAGACCGTGAAGGGCGTGAAGAACATGCTGTTCGGCGGCGAGGGCTTGTTCAACACCGTGGTTACCGGCCCGGGCCGGGTGGTGCTGCAAACCATGAGCGTGGAGGAGCTGATGGGCCAGATCATCTCCCGCATTCCCCAGAAGAGTTAAAAGGAGCGATTGACGATGAATGTGAATTGGAATGACCCGGATTTCCAGGGCTTTGCCAAGAAAAACCCCTTCCAGAAGGATCCTGCCGCCCCGAAAAAGGCCCGCAAGGCCATCGGCAGCCCCTTCGGACGCACGGTGATCAACCTGGTGGTGACGGTGCTGTTCGCCGCCGTGTACTACTACGTGGTTCTGCCCCCCATCAACCTCCACAGCGGCGACTTTTACACCTTCCTGGTGCTGACCTGCGGCGTGTACGTGCTGTGCGCCATGCTGACCTCCGGCTTCCAGGGCACCGGCGCCAAGGGCTACTTCCAGTTTTTGAAGAAGCAGTGCGCCATCCCCGCCTCCCTGGCGGCGCTGGCTATCGTGGTGGCCATTGTGGGCTCTGTGGCCGGCTGGCATGTGTTCCGGGCCGCCGCCTACCGGGATTTGCTGACGGTGGAGGAGGGCGACTTTGCCGCCGAGGTGGAGGAGATTTCCTACCGCCAGATTCCCATGCTGGATCGGGACAGCGCCACCAAGCTGGGCAACCGCAAGCTGGGTGAGCTGGCCGACATGGTGAGCCAGTTTGAAGTGGCGGCGGACTACACCCAGATCAACTACCAGGGTCAGCCCGTCCGGGTGACGCCGTTGGAGTACGGCGACTGGATCAAGTGGCTCAATAACCGGGCCAAGGGCCTGCCGGCGTACCTGGTCATCGACATGGTGACCCAGAACGTGGACGTGGTGCGGCTGGACGACGGCATCCGCTACACCACGGCGGAGCATTTCTCCCGCAACCTCTACCGCTATCTGCGGTTCCGCTACCCCACCTATATCTTCGACGCCCCCGCCTTTGAGATCGATGAGCAGGGCAACCCCTGGTGGGTCTGCCCCCGGATGACCCGCACCATCGGCCTCTTCGGCGGCACCGACATCATCGGCGCCGTGCTGGTGAACGCCGTCACCGGCGAGCACAGCTATTACGACGTGGCGGACGTGCCGGAATGGGTGGATCACGTGTTCACCGCCGAGCTGATCATCCGCCAGTACGACTACCACGGCCGGTATATTAACGGCTGGCTCAACTCCATGTTCGGCCAGCGCAACGTCACCGAGACCACCGACGGCTATAACTACATCGCCATTGACGACGACGTGTATATGTACACCGGCATCACCTCCGTGGTCAGCGACGAGTCCAACATCGGCTTCATCCTGTCCAACCAGCGCACCAAGGAGACCCGGTTCTACTCCGTGGCCGGTGCCGAGGAGTATTCCGCCATGGACAGCGCCCAGGGCCAGGTGCAGCAGATGCGCTACACCGCCACCTTCCCGCTGCTGCTGAACATCTCCCGCCAGCCCACCTACTTCATGGCCCTGAAGGACGCGGCGGGCCTGGTGAAGATGTACGCCATGGTCAACGTCAGCCAGTATCAGATCGTGGCCACCGGCGCCACTGTGGCAGAGTGCGAGAGCAACTACCGGGTGATGCTGCTGCAAAACGGCCTGATTGAGGACGACACCTACGTCTCCCCCGTGGAAGAAGAAGCGCTGTATACCGTCACCGGCACGGTGGCGGAGATCCGCTCCGCCGTGGTGGAGGGCAATACCCACTTCTACCTGCGCCTGAGCGGCGATGACCGCTGGTTTGAGGGCTCCGTGTCCGACGTGGCGGTGCTGCCCCTGATGAACGTGGGCGACAAGGTGGAGCTGGTCATCTACGCCGCCGCCGGCGGTGTGGCCGAGCCCATCCACAGCGCCACCGTGGTGACGCCTGCCGCCGCTGTGACCCCAGCCGTCGTGACCCCCGGCGAATAAAAACAAAGCCAACAAAGAAATGACCACCGACTTCCCGTCGGTGGTCATTTTGTGAGCCTGTCAAAAAACGGCTCCGCCGTTTTTTGACAATAGGATTGCAGTCTACTGCGCGCGCGAATTGTGCGCCTTTGGCGCACGATTCGCACACTTCGTAGCCTGAGAAGTGAAAAAACTGACGCGCATGTCGTCAGTTTTTTCGGATTTCATGGGTTCGCGCCTGCGGGCGCGAAATCTGCGATGCTTTTTTGACAATCTGGCAAAATGACCACCGCCATTCCGTCGGTGGTCATTTTGTGCGTCAATAATAACTTTACTTGGCCAGCGCCAGAGTGTCCCGGGCAATCATCAGCTCCTCGTTGGTGCAGATGGCGGCCACGGTGACACGGCTGCCGGGGGCGGAGATGTCGTTGATCTCCAGGCCGCGGCGCTGGTTCTTCTCCTGGTCGATTTGAACGCCCAGGAACTCCAGGCCCTGGCAGACCTCGCCGCGGGTGAGAGGATCGTTCTCGCCGATGCCGCCGGTGAACACGATGGCGTCCAGCCCGCCCATGGCGGCGGCGTAAGCGCCGATGTACTTGCGGATCTGGTAGGCCAGCATATCCACGGCCAGCTGGGCACGGGGATTGCCGCTCTGGGCGGCGGCGCGCACGTCACGGTTGTCGCTGCTGACGCCGGACACGCCCAGCAGGCCGGACTTCTTGTTCATCAGGCTGTCCACCTCGGCGGCGGTCATGCCGGTCTGCTGCATGAGATAGCCGGGGATGGAGGGATCCATGTCGCCGGAGCGGGTGCCCATCAGCAGACCGCCCAGGGGGGTCATGCCCATGCTGGTATCCAGCACCTTGCCGCCGTCCACCGCGGCGATGGAGGAGCCGTTGCCCAGGTGGCAGGTGACGATCTTCACGTCCTCGGGCTTCTTGCCCAGGTACTGGGCCATGGCCAGGGACACGTAGCGGTGGGAGGTGCCGTGGAAGCCGTAGCGGCGCACGCCGTACTTCTCGTAATACTCATAGGGCAGGCCGTACATATAGGCCCGGGCGGGCATGGTGGCGTGGAAGGCGGTGTCGAACACCAGCACGTTGGGGATCTTGTCGCCGAACACCTTGCGGGCGCAGCGCAGGCCCTGTACGCCGGCGGGATTGTGCAGGGGAGCCAGGGGGGACAGCTTCTCGTAGGCGGCGATGACCTCGTCGGTCACCAGCACGCTCTCGTGGAAGGTCTCGCCGCCATGGACGCCGCGATGGCCGATGGCGCCGATCTCGCTGACATCGTTGATGGCCTTGCCCTCGCCGGAGGTCATCTTCTCCACCACCTTGTTGAAGGCCTCCACATGGGTGGGCATGGGGCAGGTCTCGGTCCACTTCTGACCGTCCTTCTGATGGGTGATGCAGCTGCCCTCGTCGCCGATGCGCTCGCACAGGCCCTTGCACAGCAGCTTCTCATCGTTCATGTCGATGAGCTGATACTTCAGGGAAGAGGAACCGCAGTTGATGACCAGAATGTTCATAAAAATGTCTCCTTCTTTTGTGATTTCAAATAAAATGTACGCCTTGCGGCGAAAATGCGCTTATTTTCCGTCGGGGAAGCTGGTGAAATTGCCCCGCTCCACCTCCGGCTCGCCCATGGCTGCCTTGCCTGCGGCGATGGCCTTGATGAGGAAAGCCATGTTGCGGCCCAGGTTCCGCATGGTTTGCAGACCCTCGGCGTCTTTCTCCACGTCCTCGGCGGTGAAGCCGTGTACCTGGTTCCAGTAGGTGCTGGTGGCGATGGGCATGCCGGAGATGGAAAAATACTTGTTCAGCACGTCAAAGGACGCGGTGTTGCCGCCCCGGCGGCAGCTCACCACCGCCGCACCCACCTTCAGGTGCTTGCTGTAAGCGGTGCTGTAAAACAGCCGGTCCAGGAAGGACAGCACCGTGCCGTTGGGGGAGCCGTAATAGACCGGGCTGCCCACCAGCAGGCCGTCGGCGCCCTTCAGCTTCTCCGCCACCTCGTTGACCTTGTCGTCATTAAACACGCAGCGGCCGTTCTTGCCGCAGAAACCGCAGGCCATGCAGCCGTGGGCGCAGCCGCCCTTGCCCACCTGCACCAGCTCCGTCTCGATGCCCTCGGCGTGAAGGGTGTTGATGACTTCCTCCAGCGCCCGGGCGGTGCAGCCCTTTTCCCGGGGGCTGCCGTTGAGCACGATTACTTTGTGTGCCATACCATCCGTCCTTTCCGCGGCGTCGACGTTGCCGCCGCCATCCATATACATCCCGGTTATTATACATGATTTCCCCTGAAAGCGCAATGGAGAAACCGGAAGCGGCAGGGGGATTTTTCGGCGGTGGGTTTTGCTGCGGCAATATGCAAAAAAGGTATTGATTTCCCAGGCGGGTATCTGTAAAATAAAAATGTTTGGGATATATTCCCCAGCGAAGCGACAAGATAGGCGATGAGAGGCGAGGGAGGTGACGGCGCCATGATCCGGGAAAACCAGAGATTTTTAAATCAACTGAACGTTGTCAGCGACGCGCTCCTCATCTGCCTGATGATGCCGCTGGCCTACTGGCTGCGCTTTGACGTGCTGCACGGGGTGGAAAACGTGCCCCGGGAGAGCTACCTGCGCCTGGGCATCGGCATTATGCTGCTGGAGATGTTCCTCTACGCCGTCCGGGGCATCTATCAGACAAACCGGATGCTGCGGATCCGCACAGAGGTGGTGAATCTGCTGGAGGCCAATTTCCTCATTGCGGCGCTGCTGCTGGGGTGGCTGTTCCTGCACCATGACGAGAACCACTCCCGGCTGCTGCTGGGCATCTTCCTGGGCCTCAGCACCGGGGCCGTGATCGCCAAGCACGTGGTGGTTCGCAAGACCCTGCGGGCCATGCGCAAGCGGGGCCGGAACCTGAAGCACGTGGTGCTTGTGGGCGGCGGCAAAAACGCCGTGCGCTATCTGGACGCCATTCGCGGCGAAAGGGAGATCGGCTTTGACGCCCTGGGCTACGTGGCGGCCCAGCCGGGGGAGCTGCCCATTCCGTACCTGGGCGGCTTCGAAGAGCTGGAGACCATTCTCGACCACACCGTGCCGGACGAGGTGGTGTCCGCCATTGATTCGGCGGACTATGAGCTGACGCCCCACATCATCTCCTGCTGCGAAAAGACGGGCGTGAAGCTGTCCGTTATCCCGCTGTACGCCGAGTATATGCCCAGCCACCCGGAATTTGACGATGTGGGCGGTATCCCGCTGCTGAACATCCGCCGCATTCCTCTGGATAACTACGGCAACGCCATCGTCAAGCGCACGGTGGACATTGTGGGCGCCCTTTTGATGCTGGTGCTGCTCTCCCCGCTGATGGCGGTTTGCGCCGTGGGGGTGAAGCTGTCCTCCCCGGGGCCGGTGTTTTTCGCCCAGGAGCGGGTGGGCAAGGATAAGAAAACCTTTACCATGTACAAGTTCCGCTCCCTGGTGATGAACGACGATGCCGACACGGCGTGGTCGGGCAAGCGGGACGACCGCCGGACGGCCTTCGGGGCATGGCTGCGGCGCTGCTCCCTGGACGAGCTGCCCCAGCTTTTCAACGTGCTGCGGGGCGACATGAGCCTGGTGGGCCCCCGGCCGGAGATCCCCTTCTACGTCCACCGCTTCAAGGAGGAGATCCCGCTGTATATGGTGCGCCATCAGGTGCGGCCCGGCATGACCGGCTGGGCCCAGATTCACGGCTTCCGGGGCGACACGCCCATTCGGGAGCGGGTGGAGCACGACGTGTGGTATATTGAGAACTGGAGCCTGTGGCTGGACTTGCGCATCATGCTGGAAACGGTGTTCCGGGGGAGATTCATGAATGACGAGGACGGAAAATAAACGGCGCCGTCCCGCCTCTGCCGACAAGGGACAGAGGCGGCGGAGTTGGGAGATAACAGATGAAGAAACAAAAAAATGTAAAAAAAACACGTACCGAGCCGGTGTCGCTGTTCTGCCTCAACAGCACCGGCGCACCCCTGGCCCGGCGGCGGCGTAACCCGGTCCTGGAGCGGCTGGGCCAGAGCTTTGCCCTGGCGGTGCTGACGGTATTCCCGCTGCTGATCGGCCCGGGGCTTTACACCAACATCACAGTGACGAAGTTCACCCTGTTCGCCGTGCTTACGGTGGCCTACGCGGTGCTGTGTGCCCTGCTGATGGCGTTCACCTGGCAGGAGCGACACGGCAAGACGGGGGAGGGTGAAAGACTGCGCCTGACGGCATCCCAGGCCATCCTCATGGCCTACGTGCTGTGGGCCGCGCTGTCGGCCATCGTCTCGCCGTATCGCGGCCTCTGGCTGGGCCAGAGCCGGTATGAGGGGCTGTTTTCCATCATTCTGTACGGCGCGGTGTTTCTGCTGCTGTCCTTCTGGGGGGAGTATACCGACGGCTATGCCTACGGCCTGGGCATCATGGGCACTGTGGCGGGCTTTTTCGCCCTGATGCAGAGCCTGGGCTCCACGCTGTTTTTTCCCGACGGCGGTAACTACTGGCAGTATCACTTTCTCACCACCATCGGCCATGAGGACTGCGTGGCCTGCCTGGTGTGCATCCTTGTCCCGGCGCTGCTGTGCGGCTTTGTGCTGTTGCAGGATAAGCGGCGGTACTGGGGGCTGCCGGCGGTGTTTTTCATGACGTATATCGCGGTGTTCACCGACGTGGACACCGCCAAGCTGGGCTTCCTGGTGGTCATCCTGGTGCTGCCCTGCCTGGTGGAGAGCCGCCAGCGGTTGCAGCGGCTGTTCATCGGGCTCACCCCCTTGCTGCTGGGGGCTGCCGCCGCCTTCCTCAACCCCAGGAGCCGCGCCGCCGCGCCCCGCTACGGCGTGGTGATCTGCCTGGCGCTGGCCGCGGTGCTGGGCCTGGGGGCCTGGCTTATGAGCCGGCGGGAGCGGCAGTGGACGGTGAAGCCCGCCGTCATCCGCCGGGTTGCCTATCTCCTCATGGTGGCAGTGCTGCTCCTTGCCCTGATATTGGTGTACGGCTACCAGGGGGACAACCGCCTGGTGCAGGAGGCCTCGGAGCTGCTCCACGGCCACCTGTCCGATGAGGCGGGCACCGTTCGGGGTTATATCTGGAAAAAGACCGCCGTCATTATCGGGGAGCACCCCGTTTTCGGCGGCGGCCCCGGCTCCTTTGCCACCCTGTTCCAGCCCTACAACGAGGGCTATCAGGCGGTGACCCACAACCAGGATGTGGTGGATTTCCCCCACAACGATTTCCTGATGGTGGCCGCCTGCACCGGCCTGGTGGGCCTGGGGCTGTATCTGGCGTTTCTCATTACGCTGGCGGTGCGCTGCCTCAAGGCCGCCCGCCGAAGCCCCGTGCTGCTGATTTTCCTGGCGGGCATGGCGGGCTATCTGGTCTACTCGGCCTTTGTGTTCTCCATCGCCATCGTTTCGCCCCTGTTCTGGGTGATGGCGGGCCTGGCGGACAAGTGCGTCCGGCAGACGCAGGCGGCAGATGACCCCACATAAAACGATTTTCTTCCACGGAGGCACCCTATGTCCCAGCGGTTGACCATGTTAATAGCCTGCCACCGGCCCTGCCCGGTGCCGGAGGATTGCTGCTATCTGCCGGTGGAGGCGGGGGCGGCGCTGCACCGTGCGCCCATCCCCGGCTTTACGCCTGACGATACGGGGGACAACATCTCCTCCCGGAATGAGTGTTTCTGCGAGCTGACCGCCCTCTACTGGGCGTGGAAAAATCGGAGCGCCGACGATCTTGGCCTGGTGCATTACCGGCGGTATTTCAGCGATGGGAAGTGGTGGCGCCCCAAATTTGCCCGGATCCTCACCGGCGAGGCCCTTTCCCGGGCGCTGGCGGACTGCGACATTTTGCTGCCCCGGCCCCGGCGGTACTGGATCGAGACCAATTACAGCCAGTACGCCCACGCCCACCACGGTGCCGACCTGGACGCCACCCGGGAGATTTTGCAGCAGCGCCACCCGGACTACGTGGCGGCCTTTGACGCCGTGATGGCTCGCACCTGGGGACACCGGTTCAATATGTTCGTTATGGGCCGGAAGAAGTGTGATGAGTACTGCGCCTGGCTTTTTGACGTGCTTTTTGCGCTGGAAAAGCGGCTGGACATCCGCGACTATTCGCCCTATGACCGCCGGGTATTCGGCTTCGTGGCGGAGCGGCTGCTGGACGTGTGGCTGGAAACCAAAGGCTACCCCTGCCGGGAGCTGCCCTATGTGTTCACGGAGAAGCAGAACTGGGTGAAAAAGGGCGGGGCGTTTTTACTGCGGAAAATGGGGATTCGGGCAAGATGACGGCACAGCCTGCCGCCCCGGCACAGCTTTCACAGCATATCAGGAGATTTCACTATGTTCAAAACATTCAAAACCCACCACTTTCTTTTTGAGGAGCTGGTGAAGCGTGACTTCAAAAAGAAATACAAGCGCACCGTGCTGGGCATGGCCTGGAGCGTGCTGTCGCCGCTGCTGTCGCTGCTGGTGATGCGATTGGTGTTCACCCAGTTTTTCGGCCGCAATACGCCCCACTACACCACCTTCCTCTTCTGCGGCAACCTGGTGTTTTCCTTTTTCAGCGAGTCCACCAACCAGGGCATGACCTCTCTGATGGGCAACGCCGCCATCTTTACCAAGGTCAACGTGCCGAAATATCTGTTTCTGCTGGCCAAGAACGCCCAGTGCCTTATCAACTTCGGCCTGACGCTGTGCGTGTTCTTCGTGTTCTGCGTGCTGGATCACATCACGTTCACCTGGCGCTTTATCCTGCTGCTGTACCCCATCGCCTGCCTGGTGGTGCTGAACCTGGGCATTGGGCTGATCCTGTCGGCGCTGTTCGTGTTCTTCCGGGATATGCAGTATCTCTGGAGCGTCTTTACCCAGCTGCTGATGTATATGTCCGCCATCTTTTATTCCGTGGACAATTTCAGCCCACAGATCCAGCGTCTGTTTCTGGCCAATCCCGTCTATGTCATCATCAAGTATTTCCGGGTCATCGTGCTGGAAGGGGCGCTGCTGTCCTGGCAGTACCACCTGCTGATGGCGGCGGAGGCCCTGCTGGTTCTGGCTCTGGGCTGCTGGATGTACAAGAAGTACAACCACCAGTTCCTGTACTATGTGTGAGGTGGCGCGATGGCAATTCTGGAAGTAAACAATGTGTCCATCCGGTACATCACCGGCGATTTCAAGGACATCGGCCTCAAGGAATTCGTCATGCGCAAGCTGACGGGCCACTATCACGTCACCGAGTTCTGGGCGGATAAGGACGTGTCCTTCACCCTGGAGCGGGGGGAGATGCTGGGCATCATCGGCTCCAACGGCGCCGGAAAATCCACCCTCTTAAAGGCCGTGTCCGGCATCATGGTGCCCACCGAGGGTACCATCCGCCGCCAGGGCAGCATTGCCGCCCTGCTGGAGCTGGCCAGCGGCTTCGACGACGAGCTGACCGTACGGGAGAACGCCTATCTCCGGGGCGCCATGCTGGGCTACACCCGCCGCTTCATGGACGAAAAATACGATGAAATCATCGCCTTCGCCGAGCTGAAGGACTTTCAGGATCGGCCCTTCAAGCAGCTCTCCTCCGGCATGAAGTCCCGCCTGGCCTTCTCCATCGCCTGCCTGGTGAAGCCCGACATCCTTATTCTGGACGAGGTGCTGTCGGTGGGGGACGGCGCTTTCCGCAAAAAGAGCGAGAGAAAAATGCACGAGGTCATCAACAGCGGCGCCACCACCATCCTGGTGTCCCATTCCCTGGAGCAGGTGCGGGCGCTGTGCAGCAAGGTGCTGTGGCTCCACAAGGGCCGCCAGGTGGCCTGCGGCACCGACGTGGCGGGCATCTGTGACCGCTACCAGCAGTTCCTGGACGGCAAGCTGACGATCGAAGCAGCAGGGGAGTGAGACTATGTACGATTATCTCATCGTGGGCGCGGGGCTCTACGGCGCCGTTTTCGCCCGGCAGGCCAAAGAGCGGGGCAAAACCGCCCTGGTCATCGACAAGCGGCCCCATATCGCCGGCAACGTCTATACGGAGTGTGTAGAGGGCATCCACGTCCACCGCTACGGCGCCCATATTTTTCACACCAATGACCGGGTGGTATGGGATTATGTAAACCGGTTTGCGGTGTTCAACCGCTTTACCAATTCCCCGGTGGCCAACTATAAGGGGGAGCTGTACTCCCTGCCCTTCAATATGTACACCTTTAACCGCATGTGGGGCGTCACCACCCCGGCCCAGGCCGCCGCGGAGATCGACCGCCAGCGCCGGGACAGCGGCATCACCCAGCCCCGCAACCTGGAGGAGCAGGCCATCTCCCTGGTGGGCCGGGACATCTACGAAAAGCTGGTGAAGGGCTACACGGAGAAGCAGTGGGGCCGCCCCTGCACGGAGCTGCCCGCCTTCATCATCCGCCGTCTGCCGGTGCGCCTGACGTTTGACAACAACTATTTCAACGCCCTCTACCAGGGCATCCCCGTGGGTGGCTATACCCGATTGGTGGAGCGGATGCTGGAGGGGGTAGAGGTGCGCCTTGGGGTGGACTATCTGCAAGACCGCCCCGCCCTGGACGCCCTGGCCAAAACCACCGTCTACACCGGCCCCGTCGACGCCTTTTACGGCTACCGCTTCGGGCCGCTGGAATACCGCTCTGTCCGGTTTGAGACGGAGCTGCTGGATATGCCCAACTTCCAGGGCAACGCCGCCGTGAATTATACCGACCGGGAAACCCCTTTCACCCGGATTATCGAGCATAAATGGTTCCAGTTCGGCAAGGACGACGACGGCCGCGACCTGCCCCGAACCGTCATCTCCCGGGAGTATTCCTCTGAGTGGAAGGTGGGCGACGAGCCCTACTACCCGGTGAACGACGGGAAAAACGCCGCTCTGTATGCCCAATATAAAGCCCTGGCCGACGCTGAGACACGCACCGTCTTCGGCGGCCGCCTGGGGGAGTACAAGTATTACGACATGGATCAGGTCATCGCCGCCGCGCTGGCAAAGGCGGAGGAGGAAATGGGCTGAAACTGCCTCGCCTGTGGGCTGCAAACGGCCACCGCTTCCCTCCGTAGGGGCCGACGCCTACCCCAAGGGCACTTGTTCTGGCAGCCGCTCGTACCTCGCGGGCCGTCACTGGCGCCCGGCGGCCCGCGCCGTGCCCGCAGGCATATCGCTGTGTGCAGGCCAATATCGCACGCGAAGCGCATATCGCCAATCCGCGCAGCGGATTGATATCGCTGAAAAAACCTCGTCGAAAGACGAGGTTTTTCCTGTCTATGGAGTATGAACTTTTGAAAGCCTAAAAAACTGACAACTGCCTCCGCGCGATAGCAGATATAACAAAAGGACGCTGTTTCTCAAGACAGCATCCTTTTTGCATTGTCGGATTTAACGTGCATATCTAATTATCTTATTCGACAAGCAGAATCGAGGTTAGTAATCACGATTTCCTTTTTACCAAAAACAAATTCTTCGCATTCAATAACGAAATAAGAAAATCTAATCACATATTATTGACTTTTGGAACGATATCAGCTATACTAATAACATAATAAGCGAGGTGAGCCACTATGTATACGGAAATCGTGAAAATAATTGAAGGTGGCCTAGTTAATGACAAGGAAAAAGTCATAAACTATGCCACTGTTTTAGCTGATAATCTTGAAAGTCAAGGAGAACTGTCACTGGCAAAGAGAATTCGTTCAACTTTAAGCAAAAAGAGAGGCACATTGACTTCTCTAGACAGTTTTTCAACAAAACCTGTAGATTCGGAAAGTAGGATGGATATAGTTGAAGTTACTTCACCACAAATCGAGCCGCAGCAAGTCATACTCAGCAAGTATTCACAAGATGCCATACACAGTTTTGTAGAAAGCTATGCGCATAGAGATGTATTGTTGAAATCGGGCCTTGATGTATCAAACTCGTTACTTCTTTATGGGCCTCCTGGATGTGGGAAAACAACAGTGGCACAGTATATATCTAGTGTTACTGGTCTTCCGCTTGTAACCGCGAGGTTAGATGGATTAGTCTCATCACTTCTTGGAAGTACAGCAAAAAATATTAGAAAAATTTTTGATTATGCTTCTAGGCGAGAATGCATTTTGTTTTTGGATGAATTCGATGTCATTGCAAAGTTAAGAGATGACAAAAATGAACTTGGTGAATTAAAACGAGTTGTTAACAGCTTAATACAAAATATTGATGCTTTTAGTAACGATAGTATACTCATTGCAGCGACAAATCACCACGAACTATTAGATCCTGCAATTTGGAGAAGATTCACCACAATTGTTTCTCTTGAAAAACCCCAAAAAGGAGAAATTGAAAGACTTCTTACCATTTTGCTCACAGATAAAGAAAATAATTTTATGGGCAATGAAAGGAAACTTAATGGAGTTATTGATGCTTTGCTTGGCTTTAGCCACTCTGATATCAAAACAGTAACATTTAATGCTATAAGAGAAGTAATTCTTTCGGGTAGAAGTAGCTTAACAAATTGCGATATATTGAAATCGATCTTCTTCTATAAAAACCATGCAATTGAAAACGAGGATGATCTTATTGAATATCTGTTAAAGAACGGCGTTACACATAAAGAAATTAACGATAGTTTAGCTATCCCACTGCGAAGAATTCAAGGCATTTCTAAAAACCTTGATAGAAAGGAGTTGTAATCTGTGGATAATGAAAAATTACCAATTAAATTCTTTGCACCTCGTGAAGTAGATGAACTTCGAATAGAGGGGGCAGGCAATTCCGACCCCCCAAAATGGCTCCTTTCTGGTGATGCATTGGTTCAACGTTCTACAGAGCTGTTAACTGCATTCAATCAGTTTTCAAGCATTATTGATAATCGGATTGCCCGTAAATCCGCTGTTCCGTTTGTTTTTATTGCGAAAATGTGCGATGACTCCACCGCAAAGTCGCGCAGAAAAGACATTACTTCTTTATTCCAGACAACTGATAGAAGTAATGTTATTGGCCTAACAGATTCAGACGAACTCATCGTAAAAATCGATTCAATTTCTCAGATGAACGAAATAGCAAATCGGATTCAGGACTATGAGCGAAACAGCTATGCAATTTCCTGCTTGGAAACGTTTTGGGAATTTGAACCATTGGTTCAGGTAAATGAAGGTGAAAAAACTTATAAAGTTAAACTGATCGATTTTCAAGATTATGAGACAAATGTAGCGATGCAGCGACAGTTTGAACATTCGCTACTTGCGCATAAAATTGACTTTCAAAAGACTTCTTATGCTAGTCAATTGCCAGTCTATAAAATAAAAAATGCTTCACAGGCAATTCTCGATGGACTTATTGAAGAGGACGATTATGAAATGCTCTTTTCAATTGAGCCAATGCCTAAATATGTTGTTGCACTAGACGCATCCATGAGCGATGGTAGTGTTGATATTGTCTATCCTGAAAGCGGTCAACGATATGAAACATTAGGAATTCTTGATAATGGTATCGCATCGATTCCTCACTTGGCTCCTTGGATGACGGATAAACGGTGGACTGTTTATCCAGACGATGTTATAACCCCAACGCACGGAACATTTGTCGCTGGTGTTGCTCTGTATGGTGACATCTGTGAGGGTAAGGACTGGGTAGGCCATAAAGGTATCAAGCTGTTTGATGCAACAGTTTTTCCAGATACAACAAAAGAAGGCCTCGACGAAGACGATCTTATTGCCAATATTCGCGAAGCGATTGAGGCAAATCATGAAAGAGTTAAGGTGTGGAATCTCTCCATTAGTATCACCCGTGAAGTCTGTGATACTAAGTTTTCAGATTTTGCAATTGCTTTAGATGATTTACAGGAAAAGTATAATATTTTGATTTGCAAATCTGCTGGAAACTGTAGTAATTTCGTTGCCAATTTACCTAAAGGGCGCATTCATGAGGGGGCTGATTCTGTCCGATCTTTAGTGGTTGGTTCGGTAGCCCACGCAAAAGGTAAAGACGATTTTTCTGAAACTAATAATCCTTCGCCTTTTACGCGAGTAGGGCCTGGCCCGGAATTCATTATCAAGCCTGAGATATCTCATTACGGAGGCAACGCCGGGGTTGATAGCCGTGGGAAAATGGTTACAACAGGCGTAAAGTCCTTTTCTTCAGATGGTCAGATAGTCAGTAATGTAGGAACAAGTTTTTCTACCCCAAGAGTTGCTGCGTTAGCAACTGGCTTGTTTCAGGAACTTGATGAAGATTTTGACCCGTTGCTTATAAAAGGGCTGATTATTCACTCTGCCTCTTATCCGAGAGATTTACAGATTCCAACGACCGAGAGAACCAAGCAAATGGGATTTGGGATTCCTAAAAATGTTTCTGATATTATATACAATGACCCATATGAGGCAACATTAATTCTGCGTGATACGCTTTCTAAGGGTGAGTATATTGATATCATGGATTTTCCTATGCCAAAGTCACTAATACGCAATGGATACTATACGGGTCAGATAATTGCCACTCTTGTGTATGACCCAATTTTAGATCCAACTCAAGGTATCGAATATTGTCAGTCTAATGTTGATATTAAGTTCGGTTCCTATGACGAAAAAATGGAACGTGATATTAACAAACGCAATATTCTTAATCCGGTAGGGCGTCAAGGCTCACAAAATCTATTTCGAGAGCCTCTATATAGTAAAAGGCTTATGAAAGATCGGGACGGTGACTTCGCACTTAGGGAACGGCTGCTGATACAGTACGGCGACAAATATTACCCGGTTAAAAAATATGCGGTGGATTTATCTGAACTTTCTGAGGCAAATCGCCAGAATTATGCAACGGCTGATAAGAATTGGTATTTGACGATGCGGGGATTGTTCCGTGAGCACACGGAACAACGTGCAGTCTTAGAACGTTTTATCCCAAGTCAAGAAGTCTGCCTTATACTTACGATTAGAGACCCTGAACGAAAGGCTCGCATCTATGATGACGTAACACAAGGGCTTGATGCGTTCAATTTCTGGCATAGTAATATTAGAATTGCCAGTGACATTTCCGTGCCAACTTAAGAAACAACATTTTGTGCCAGGCATTTTATGCCTGGCACATTTGCTATAACGTAACCGTTAAATCCGTCCGCGAATAGATAATTATATTCAAGTACCCTTTTTCGAAAATGCTAATCTGTTGGTTTAGGCACGGAAATGAAATACGTTTTGATACTCAAATCTTCTGGACCAACAAGAAAAGAAACAGTCCATTTTTGCGTATAGCGATTATCAAACAAGTCCTTATAGTGAAGGTTGATTGCAAAAGTGAACATCACATTTTTAGGGTAAAAATATGGGAAAGACCTGATGTTCACTTCTGCAATAAGGTATATAATAGTTTCGGTCACGACCTGCGGAAAGCGGGGAAATATGAGCC
>JAFSMA010000057.1 GCA_017448145.1 Oscillospiraceae bacterium
CCGCTGAGCTGGCCGTAGGCTTCGGAGAAATCCACCCACACGGTGCCGCCCACCACGGTGCAGCCCAGCAGCCTGGTGCCGGCGGGGACGGGGCTTTCAAACCCCTCCCGGTCAGCCATCAGCAGCGCCAGCGCCGCCTCTACCCGCGCCTGGCGGTCGCCCTCAGGCAGTGTGTCCCAGGGCACGGCGGTATAGCACAGGGCGTCGCCGCCGGAAAGGTGGGATAAATCGTCGGGACAATAGTAGAGCTTGAGGCCGTTTTCCTCCTGCCGCAGCCGGGCCACGCCGCAGCCTGCCAGCACAGCGGTCAGGCAAAGGGACAGAACAAGAGCAATGAACCGTCTCATAGGTTGTCACCTCCCTCCGCCAGAGGCAGGATGGCGGTAAACACCGTACCCCTGCCGCTGGGGCGATGGGCCGCGGAAATGGTGCCGCCCCGGGCTGCCACCGTGTCCTGCACGATGCTCAGGCCCAGACCGGTGCCGCCGATGGCCCGGGAGCGCATTTTATCCACCCGGTAGAACCGCTCGAAGATATGGGCCATGTCCTCGTCGGGGATGCCGATGCCGTTATCCTCCACGGTGATGATGACCTTGTCGCCCTCCACCGATACGGCGGTGTGGACAAAGCCGTCCACGGTGGAATACTTGATGCCATTTTCCATTAAATTGTATAGTATCTGGTGCAAATCGTCCTCGGTGGCCATAACGGCGGCACGGGGGTCGCACTGATGGGTCAGGGTGATGTTGTGGTCGCGGGCCACCATGCTCAGCATGCGCACCACCCGGTCCAGCACCGGGCACACTTCCACCCGCTCCGCCTCGGGCACCACGGCGCTGTCCAGCCGGGTCAGGCGGAGAAGATTCTCGGTGATGCGGGTCAATCGCTCCGCCTCCCGGCCGATGTCCGCCACGAACTCACGGGTGGTGTCACTGTCCATATCATCGCTGTGGAGAATGCTGTCGGTCAGCAGGCGAATGCCGGCCAGGGGCGTTTTCAGCTCGTGGCTGGCGTCGGACACAAAGCGGCGACGGGCGCTCTCCGTGGTCTGGAGCCGGTGGGTGAGGCTGTTGAACTCGGTGGCGATCTGGCTGATCTCATCGTTGCCCTTGACGGCGGCGCGGTGGGTGTAGGCGCCCTCCCGCACGTGGCGGATGGCCGCCAGCAGCTCGCCAATCTGGGCTGTCAGCACCCGGCTGAGCACCACGCTGAGCACCAGCACCGCAAGGGCGATAATGCCGGAGATCTTCAGCAGATTGGACTGGAAGCTCTTGAACAAATCCGCCTGCTCGGCGTCGTATTCATAGGCGTAGACGGCGCCCACGATCTGGTTGTGATACACCACCGGCGAGGCCATGCGGCTGATGAAGGCGGCGTCGTCATAGGTGCAGAACACAGCGTCATTACCACGCAGGGCCTGCACTACCTCGGTGTAGAAGGCGTAAAGCCCCTGGGCGCCGCCGCTTTCGCGGCTGTCAAAGAGGATGCGCCCGGCGGTATCGGTGACGAGAATGCGGCTGACGCCGGTCTCCTCCATGCCGCTGAGGGCCTGGCCCACATTCTCCTCCGTCAGCCGTTCCAGGCCGGACAGGGCCGACTCGATCACCTTGACGGAGCTGGTCATCCCGGCGGCCTTGGACTTGAACACCAGGTTCTGGGACACCAGCAGCGGATAGGTGTTGAGCAAAATCAGCACGGCGGCGATAATAAGGATGTAGCTGGCGCCGAACTTAAATTGCAGGCTGGCTCTCGGCTTTGAAATAGTAACCCACTCCCCACTTGGTCATAATGTGTACCGGCGTGGCCGGCGTGGCCTCCAGCTTCTCCCGGAGGCGGCGGATGTGGACATCCACGGTGCGGTAGTCGCCGGCATAGGTGTAGCCCCACACCAGGTTCATCAGCGACTCCCGGCTGTACACCCGGCCGGGATTGCGCATCAGAAGCTCAATCAAATCATACTCCTTGGCGGTAAGGTCGATGGTCTTACCGTCACGGATGGCCACACGCTGCTGGGTGTCCAGGCGCAGGTCGCCCACTGTCAGCAGGTCATCGGCAGGGGCGGGCGCCGCGGCCTGCCGTGGCGCAGCCCGCTTCAAAAGGGCACGCACCCGGGCCTTCAGCTCCAAAATGTTAAAGGGCTTGGTGACGTAGTCGTCGGCGCCGCAGGCAAAGCCCATCAGCTTGTCGGCGTCCTCGCCACGGGCGGTGAGCATGATCACCGGCACGTCGGAGAACTCCCGAATCTGCATGCAGGCCTCGGTGCCGGACAGCACCGGCATCATCAGGTCCAGAATGATGAGGTCAAACTCCCCCGTCCTGGCCTGCTCCACGGCGGCGGCACCGTCATAGGCCGTAGCCACCTGGTAGCCCTCTTTTTCCAAATTGTACTTGATGCCTTTCACCAGCACCTGTTCGTCATCCACCACCAGAATCTTCATCGTTTTCCTCCCAGGTGATATAGTCCCGTAAGCCCTCCAGGGTTTTCTGCCCGATGCCCTGCACCTGCAAAAGCTGCTCCGGCGCGGTGAAGGGGCCGTGGGCCTGGCGGTAGTCCACGATACGCTGCCCCAGCACCGGGCCGATGCCTGGCAGCAGGGTCAGGGTATCGGCGTCGGCGTCGTTGATATCGATTTTACCGTCACGCTCCGGCGCACCCCGTTCCACCGTCACCCGGTAGCCGGAGCCGGTATGACCGGGGGCGGTCAGCCACAGCGCCGCCGCGGCGATAACAAATATTGCCGTGACTGCCAGAAGATACCGGTGGGTGGCAGTCCACTTTCCTCTGTGTGTCACAGTTGACGCGCCGCTCCTTTTCGCATATAATGATAGGGCACGAATGTACCATGAGGGCTTCCACCCCTTTGTTTTACCTATTATATCAAATCCCGGAGAAGTTGTCATTATGAAATTACACCGTTTCTTTTCCCTGCTCCTGACGGCGGCCATGTTGGCGGCGCTGTGCGTACCTGCGGCGGCTGAGGAGGAGATACATATCGAGGCCAAGGCCGCTACGCTGATGGACGCCGAAACAGGCACCGTACTATACAGTCAGAACGGTGCAGAGCAACTGGATATCGCCAGCGTCACCAAGGTGATGACGGCGCTGCTGGTGATCGAGGCCGTAGACCGGGGGCAGCTGAAAATGGAGCAGATGATCACCGCCTCCCCGGCGGCATTGATGGGTCTGCCCTCCGACGGCAGCAATGCCGACCCGGCGCTGGTGGCCGGAGAGGAGATGTCGGTGCGGGATCTGCTGTGCTGCGTGCTGCTGGTGTCGGCCAACGAGGCCTGCAACGTGTTGGCGGAGGCCGTCAGCGGCACGGTGGCGGACTTCGTGGAGGCCATGAACAGCCGGGCCGCATCCCTGGGCTGCCGCAACACCCATTTCACCAACACCAACGGCCTTACCGCCCAGGGCCATTATGCCAGTTCTGACGATCTGGCGGTGATTTGCCGCTGTGCCATGGAGAATCCCATTTTTGCCGACCTGTGCAGCAACACCATCATCAACATCGCCCCCACCAATAAGTGCGACAAGACCCGCACCTTACATACCACCAACTCCCTGCTGGACAACTGGCGCTACATGGGCTACCGCTACGCCTATGCCAACGGCATCAAAACCGGCACCACCGAAGCCGCCGGGCACTGCCTGGCCGCCTCCGCCACCAAAAACGGGCGGACGCTCATCAGCGTGGTGCTGGGCGCCGAGGTGGCGCCGGACGGCAAGGGAGGCACCGACATTCAGAGCTTCACCGAGTCGGTGCGGCTGCTGGAATGGGGCTTTGCCAACTTCAGCACCAAGACGGTGATTACCGCTGAAGAGCTGATCCAGGAGGTGCCGGTGACCCTCAGCAAGGAGGCCAATTACGTGGTGGTGCACCCTGCGCAGACAGCCACAGCCGTGCTGCCCAACGACGTGGATCCCGCCGAGTTGGAGCGGGTGGTGACGCTGTATGCGCCTGAGGTGGAGGCCCCCGTCACCGCCGGTGACGAGCTGGGCAGCATTACGCTGCGGTTCCGGGGCAGCGACATCGTCACGGTGCCGCTGCTGGCCGTCAGCGATGTGTCCGCCAGCCGTTTCCTGGTGGTAAAGCACCAGGTGCTGGACTTTCTGTCCCGGACAGTGGTGCGGGTGTCCATCGTGGCAGCGGCGGTACTGGTCATTGCCTTTGCCGTGTGGTGGAAGGTGTTCCGCCGTAAGAGACGGTATGGGCGGGCGGTGGATAAGCGGTATCACCACCGAAGCTACCGGGGCAGGAGATTTTAACCATGCAGATCCTCTATGAAGATCCCTATCTGGTGATTGCCATAAAGCCGGTAGGCGTGCTCAGCGAGGACGCAGCGGGCGCCGCCTGTATGCCGTCACTGCTGCGGCAGCACTTTATGGAGCAGGGAAAGCCGGACTACATCGCCACCGTCCACCGTCTGGACAAGGTGGTGGGCGGCGTGATGCTCTTCTCCCGCCGCCCGGACGTTACCGGCAAGCTGACGGGGCTGGTGGCCCGGCATGAAATCACCAAGGAATACCTGGCGGTGCTGCGGGGTCATCCGGCAGAGCCCTCCGCCACCTGGACGGATTTGCTGTTTCGTGACAGCCGGGTGAACAAGAGCTACGTGGTGCAGCGCATGCGCAAGGGCGTGCGGGAGGCCACGCTGGACTATGTGGAGCTGGGCCGCAGCGAGGATATGTCCCTGGTACGGGTACACCTCCACACCGGTCGCACCCACCAGATCCGGGTGCAGTTCTCCCACCGGGGGCTGCCCCTGCTGGGGGACGTACGCTATGGCAGCAAGGCGACGTGTTCCACGGCGCTGTGGTCGTATCGTCTGGCCTTCCGCCATCCCATTACCGGGAAAGCAGTGGACGTATGCTGCCCGCCGCCGGAGCAGTGGCCCTGGACGCTGTTTTCAGGCAGTGTTTCGCTGTAAAGGAAAAACACATGACAAAGCCCGTGAGGATTAATCTCACGGGCTTTTGACGTAGAAGTGATAATCACACTGCCTGGGCAAGGGCCTGCTCCAGCGCCTGGGAGAGCTGGTCAGGGCAGGAGGTGGGGCGGAAACCGCAGCGGATGCCCTTCATGCGGGCAATGGCGTCCTGGGCGGTCATGCCCACCACCAGGCGGGAGATGCCCTGCAAATTGCCGTCGCAGCCGCCCTCCACGTGGACGGCGCGGATGACGCCATCCTCCAACTCCACCGTCATGCGGCGGGAGCAAACGCCCTTGGGCGTAAAGGTATATGTCATAGCTCTGTATTCTCCTTATCGTCAGTCTGAGGCGTATTATAGCACGACGCGTCCGCCTTTTCAACCACCAACGGCAGAATCACCACGTTGACCCGGCGGGAGAAGGCGTAGGTCAGGGTACTCTGGGTGCCGCCGCTGACGCCGTCATGCACCGCCAGCAGAAGGTCGCAGTGATCCACCATATAGCGGTTGCGCTGCTGCATGCAGCCGGGCACATAGTGGTCATACAGTACGGTGCGCTGATCGCACTGTGCCAGCATGGCCTCATACCGCTCCCTGTCCAATGCGCGCCAACGGTGGGCCTGGTCGGCGCAGGGAATGGCCGCCTCCAGCGTCACATCATGCCAACGCTCTTTGAGGGACAGCACCGCCTGGGCAAACCAGGTGTCACAGCCCCGGGCCATGCCGCACACAAAGTGGCGAAAGCCAGCCAGATACGCCTGATCCACCGCGTCGGCGATCCGCTCCTGTAACGCCTGGCACCGGGGATCCTGCTCGTTATCGCCCCAGGGCAGCTTTTCCGGCCGGTGGCCGGTGAAAGCGCAGGTAATGGCCTGTGCGCGCATGGTCTCACCTCCTCATCGGCTTCATTATCGCACGTTTGTTCGATAATGTCAAGGTGGGGAATTGGCTATTGCCTTTGGCGGCACTATATGATATAGTATCAGGCGAACACAATTGGATCATTGGTCTTCGGGGCGGGGTGCAAGTCCCCACCGGCGGTATAGTCCGCGAGCCTGGGTTTTCAGGCAGGAACCGGCGCAATTCCGGTACCGACAGTCACAGTCTGGATGAGAGAAGGCGTGTACGGCATTTGAATGCTTTTTTTGCGTGCACCTTGGAAGACGGTCTTCCAGGGTGTATTTTTTCGCAAAAGGAGACGTTCTTATGTCCGCAGAAAAGAGAAAAACCTACCGTCTGGCGGTGGCCGCCATGCTCAGTGCCATTGCCGCTGTGCTGCAATTTGTGGAGATCTCCATCCCCATCATGCCCACCTTCGTCAAGCTGGATGTGTCCGATCTCCCGGCGCTGCTGGGCACCTTCGCCCTGGGCCCGGTGTGGGGCGTGGCCATCGAGCTGGTGAAGAACCTGCTGCACCTGCCCTTCGGCCACAGCGCCGGCGTGGGCGAGCTGTGCAACTTCCTGCTGGGCGGGGTGTTTGCCTTCGTGGCGGGGCTGGTGTACCACCGGGGCAAAAACCGCCGCACCGCCGCATGGGGCGCCGTACTGGGGGCGGTGGCCATGGCGGCTGTCAGCCTGCCGCTGAACTACTTCCTGGTCTATCCCGCCTATGTGGTGCTGTACCGGATGCCCCTGGACGCCATTGTGGCTGCCTACGAGGCCATTCTGGGCACCATCGCCCACATCCCCACCGGCAACGCGCTGCTGAACTGCCTGGTGGTGTTCAACGTGCCGTTCACCCTGGTGAAGGGGCTCATCGACGTGGCGCTGTGCTTCATCATTTACAAGCCCCTGTCCCCCCTGCTGCACAAGTGATTACCGCAAAGCGCCGCCGTTTCGGCGGCGCTTTTTCCTTTACCGCTATGAGGAACTGTGATATACTATATTAAATTGTTGGAAGGAGGGGACGGTATGGACGACCGGGTGATATTGCACTGCGACCTGAACTGCTTTTTTGCCTCGGTGGAGATGCTGTCCCACCCGGAGGTGCGGGACATCCCCATGGCGGTGTGCGGCGACCCCGCCTCCCGCCACGGCATCATTCTGGCCAAAAATGACCCCGCCAAACGATTGGGCGTCAAGACGGCGGAGACGGTGTGGCAGGCCAAGCGGAAGGCACCGGGGCTGGTGCTGCTGCCGCCCCACCACGGGTTGTACCGGGAGTACAGCCGCCAGGTGAACGCCATCTACGAGCAGTTCACCGACCTGGTGGAGCCCTTCGGCATCGACGAGAGCTGGCTGGACATCACCGGCAGCCTCCATCTTTTCGGCGGCGACGCCAAGGCGGTGGCGGACGAGATTCGCCGCCGGGTGAAAGAGGCGACGGGGCTCACCGTGTCGGTGGGGGTCAGCTTCAACAAGGTGTTCGCCAAGCTGGGCAGCGACTACAAGAAGCCTGACGCCACTACGGTGATTTCCCGGGAAAACTGGCGGGACATCGTGTGGCCGTTGCCGGTGGGCGACCTTCTGTACGTAGGCCAGGCAGCCCAGGAGGTGCTGGGCAGGCACGGCGTAAAAACCATTGGACAGCTGGCCGCCGTGGAGGAGGACAAGCTGACGGAGTGGATGGGCAAGATGGGCCGGGAGCTGTACCTGTATGCCAACGGCCTGGACCGCAGCCCCGTCCGCCGTCCGGAGCAACAGGAGCCGGTGAAATCCGTGGGCAACGGCAGCACCTTTCCCCAGGATCTGACCCGGTGGGATCAGGTGCGGCCCGCTCTGGGGATGCTGTGCGACAGCGTGGCCATGCGGCTGCGCAAGCACGGGCTCTACTGCGGCGGCGTAGCGGTGACGCTGCGGCGCAGCGACTTCACCCAGCGCTCCCGGCAGACCCAGCTCCCCTCCCCCACCCATCTGATGCGGGACATTTACGACACGGCCCTGTCCCTCACCGGCGAGCTGTGGCACAGCGGCGAGGCCATCCGCTCCCTGACGGTGACGGCGCTGTATATCAGCGAAAGCGCTGACAGCTTCCAGCAACTTGACCTGTTGGGCGGCGCGAAGCAGCAGAAAGATGAGAAGCAGGAAAAGCTGGAGGACGCCATGGCCGCCATCCGGGGAAAATACGGCACCGGGGCCATCCACTTCGCCCAGAGCGGGCCGGGTCACGGCTGGGATGATTGATTTTTCCAAAAATCGGATTTTTTCATAGGAAACGGCCATCCTATGGGATGGCCGTCCTTCTATTTTATAGAGCCGGAGAATATTTGCAAAATCGCGCAAGGCGTGTTATAATGCCAAAATGTGATTTTTATACCCCCATCATTCGATTATCCGCCGCCAATGCGGCTGCCGATAAGGAGAAAAACGTATGTCCCACACATCCAGGTCCAGATTGGAACACACTGCGCCTACCGGGGCGGCACGGGTGCTGCCCCTGCTCTTCCTGCCCTGCGCGCTGGTGTACCACGAGTGGCTTTTGCAGCTGTTTGACAGGGAGAACACCTTCTTCTCCCCTTCCCTGCTGCCCATCACCGTGTTTGCCCTGGCAACGGGCCTTGTGTTGGCCCTGGGACTGAATCTCATCCGTCAGCAGAAGGTGAAGACGGTGATCGCCGCTGTGCTTACCTTTGCCTGGACAGTGTTCGAATGTATTGAATACTGCTGCAAGAGCTATTTCAAGTCTTATTTCGGCTTCGGGTACATGGAGGCCATGACGGGCCATGTACTGGGCAGCTTTTTCGGCACCATGATCGAGGTGATTCTGGAGCGCATCCCCTTCATATTGCTGTCCCTGGTGCCCTTTGCGGCGCTGCTCATCTGGCGCAGGGTACTTCTCGCCCCCATCTCCTACCGCTCCGCTGTGCAGTGGGCGGCGCTGGGAGCGGCCATTGTGTTGCAGGTGTGCGGCATGGTGATGGGCCATTTTGGGCCCTACCGCAACGTGTACACCTACGATTTCACCGCCAACAGCACCATTCCCCGGTTCGGTCTGGTGACCCAGCTGCGGCTGGAGGCGCTGTACGCCGTCACCGGCGTGCCGGAGCAGCCCACCGTGGACATCACCCAGATCGTGGACAATTCGTCCCAGCTGCCGCCGCCGGAGGAGTACGGCGAAAACGCCCTGGACATCGACTTTGCCGCCCTGGCGGAGAGCGAGAGCAACGAGACACTGGCGGCCATGCACCGGTATTTCGCCGCCAAGCCCGCCACCTATCAGAATGAGTACACCGGCCTATTCGCCGGGAAAAATCTCATTCTCATTACGGCGGAGGCCTTTTCCCCTTACGTCATCTCCCCGGAACTGACGCCCATGCTCTATAAGATGACCCACGAGGGCTTTGTGTTCACCGACTACTATCAGCCCGCCTGGGGCCAGTCCACCACCGGTGGCGAATACGCCTCCATGACGGGCCTCATCCCCACCTGGGTGGGCGGCAACGTCAGCTTTTACGCCAGCGCACGGGACTATATGCCCCTGGCACTGGGCAACCAACTGGGCGCCCTGGGCTACGACTGCCGGGCCTGGCACAACAATGAATACACCTACTATGAGCGGAACAAGACCCACCCCAACCTGGGGTATCTCTACGTGGGCTGCGGCAACGGATTGAAGCTGAAGACCAACGGCGACGGCTCCTGGCCCTACTCCGATCTGGAGATGATGGAGGCCACGGTGGACGAATACCTGACCAATTACGCCGACCACGGCACCCCCTTCCACGCCTACTATATGACCGTCAGCGGACACGCCAACTGGGGCTGGACACAGGCCATGTCCGCCCGCCACAAGGCGGAGGCCCAGGCCGCTTATCCCAACGCCTCCACCACCGTGCAGGCCTTTATCGCCGCCAATCTGGAGGTGGAGCTGTCGCTGCAATACCTCTACGACCGGCTCTCCGAGGCCGGGGCGCTGGAGGACACGGTGATCTGCATGACGGCAGACCACTACCCCTACGCCATGGTGGGCGAGGGCTTCGACTACTATCCGGAGCTGTCGGGCATCGACGACACGGAGAAGGACATCAGTCGCTATAAGAGCACGTGGCTATTGTGGAGCGGCAGCATGGACGCGCCCATCACCGTGGACACCCCCTGCACCGCCGTGGACATTCTGCCCACTCTCAGCAATCTCTTTGGCCTTTCGTATGACTCCCGGCTGCTGTCGGGCCGGGATGTGCTGGACGGCCACGTGTCCCCCACCGCCATTTCCGCGTCTATGCCCATTGCCATCATTCCCACCAGCGCGGGCGTCAGCTGGCGGACACTGGCAGGGACTTACGACTGCCATTACAACACCTTCACCCCCCGGCCCGGCGTCACCGTGCCGGAGAACTACTGCGACAACGTCATCGCCCTGGTGGACGCCAAATACAGCTACGCCAAGCTGGTGATCGCTTACGACTACTACAACGCCGTCTATCCCGGCGGCACCGGCAACGCGGCGGCCTATGTGCCCACCGCGCCACGGGTGACGGAGCCGGTCAGCTCCGCGCCGGTGGAGGACTGGCCCGTCGATACGCCCACGCCGACACCAACGCCCGACCCGGTGCCAACACCGACGCCGGAGCCTACCCCTGACCCGACGCCGGAGCCTACCCCGGACCCGACGCCGGAGCCTACCCCGGACCCGACGCCGGAGCCTACCGCTACACCGACGTCCACCGGCGGGTAGGAACAGCCGTAACTGCCGCCATAACAGGAATTGCGCGCGAAAATACCGGAGTTGCCCTGTGGGCAACTCCGGTATGTTATCTCTGCGCTATCAGTGGTTGGAGCTGTGCTCCCAGTGCTCGTCGTCCTCGTGGAGGATGCTGATGTCGTCCAGATAGGCGGTGTCCAGGGGGTTGGTGAGGGGCGCCATGGCCTTGTACTGCTCCAGCTTCATGCGGGAGCGCTCCGGCGGCTGCACCGTGCCGGCGCCGGCCACGCATCCACCGGGGCAGGCCATGCCCTCCAGCAGATAGCCGTCGTACTTGCCGGTACGGGCAATACGCAGCATCTGGCGGCACTCCTTCAATCCGTCGGCGTGGACGGTCTTCACCTCCATGTCGGGGTGGTTGCGGTGGATGACCTCGGCCACCGCATTGGCCACGCCGCCGCTGGCGGCAAAGCCCACGCCGGGGGCGGAAGCCTCATACTCGGCGCCGTTGTCGGGCACCTCCTCCCAGTTGATGCCCTTGGCCCGCAGCATACCCCGCAGCTCCTCGAAGGTCAGCACGAAGTCCACATCGCTGCGGATGGTGCGGCGGCTGGCCTCCAGCTTCTTGGCGGCGCAGGGGCCGATAAAGGCGATCTTGCAGTCAGGGTGGCGGCGCTTCTGAAGGCGGGCCGTCAGCACCATGGGGGTCATGGTCATGGAGATATAAGGCGCCATGCCGGGGAACTCTTTCTTGGCCATCACCGACCAGGCGGGACAGCAGGAGGTCGCCATAAAGGGCTGCTTCTCCGGCACGTCGCGGACGAACTCCTCCGCCTCCTCCACAGAGCACAGGTCGGCGCCCACAGCCACCTCCTCCAGGCCCTGGAAGCCCAGAATCTTCATGGCGGTGAGGATCTTGCCGGGGGTGGCCTTGTCGCCGAACTGGCCCCAGAAGGCGGGGGCGATGATGGCGATGATCTTGTCGCCCCGCTTGATGGAGTGGATGAGCTGGAAAAGCTGGCTCTTGTCCACGATGGCGCCGAAGGGGCAGTTCACCAGGCACATGCCGCAGCTGACGCACTTGTCGTGGTTGATCTCGGCGCGGCCGTATTCATCGCTGCCGATGGCGTCCATGCCGCAGGCCTCGGCGCAGGGGCGCTCGAAGCGGATGATGGCCTGGTAGGAGCAGCTCTGCTTGCACTTGCCGCACTTGATGCACTTGGACTGGTCGATATGGGCCTTGCCATGCTCAAAGTACACGGCCTGCTTGGGGCAGACGGTAGAGCAGTGGTGGGCAAGGCAGCCCTGGCAGGCGTTGGTCACCTCCAGATGGGTGGGCGGGCAGGCGTTGCAGGCAAACTTGATGACGTTGATCAGCGGAGGCTCATAATACTTCTCGGCGATGGCGCTCTCCTGCACGCCGTCGGAAATCATGGTATGCTCCTCCACCTTGCGCAGGGGCAGGCCCATGGCCAAGCGGATGCGCTCGCCCACGATGGCCCGCTCCAGGAAAATGGAGTCCCGCTGCTTGCCCACCTCGCCGGGGACGATCTCATAGGGCAGCTTCTCCATGCGCTGGGTGTAGTCGCCGCCCTCGTAGGCCATACGGGCCACCTCGGCAAACACGCGCTGGCGCATGGTGGTGATGTCACATTGGTAGTTACGCATAAGGCATTTCCTCTCACGGTATAAGTCAATTCATTATCGTATGGGAAAGAAAAAAAGTCAACTGGTATCGTAAGAGAATTTTGCCGATTTTTCGTCTTTCATTCCCGCTCTTTTTTCTACATCTTTCCTTCCAGCCCCTCTGCCAGCTTTTCCAGTGCCTTTTTCTCAATGCGGGAGACGTAGCTGCGGCTGATGCCGTAGCGCTTGGCGATTTCCCGCTGGGTCTCCGGCTCGGCGCCGCCCAGGCCGTAGCGTCGGCGAATCACGTCCGCCTCCCGCTCGTCCAACACCCTGGCCACCAGCTGGCGTATGAGAATCCGATCGTCCCTGTCCTGCAAATCTGTCAGCATGGTATCCTCCTCCCCCACCACGTCCGCCAGATGAAGCTCGTCGCCGTCGCCGTCACCCTCGATGGCATCGGACAGCGACACCTCCCCTTGCAGCTTCTTCCGGGAGCGGAAGAACATAAGGATCTCATTCTCAATACAGCGGCTGGCGTAGGTGGCCAGGCGGATGCCCTTATCGGGGCGGAAGGTGTTCACCGCCTTGATGAGGCCGATGGTGCCGATGGAGATCAGGTCGTCCTGCAAGTCCGCCTGGGTGTAATACTTTTTCACAATATGGGCCACCAGACGCAAATTGTGTTCCACCAGCTTGTTCCGGGCGTCCAAATCCCCGGCGGCGGCAAGGCGCAGGCACTCCGCCTCCTCCTCTTTGGACAGCGGCTTGGGAAAGGAGCCGCTGTCGTTGGCCAGATGCAGCGATAGAAACAGACAGTTACATAGAAATAGCAAGGCTGCGCTCCACATGGCGATCCCTCCTTCGGCCCCACTGTATGCGGCCTGGGAATGTCCCTATGCGGAAAAGGGGTTGCGAAGGCATGGGAAATATGGTAAAAAACACTATATTATACTATGAGAGGAAG